>CAJWEP010000119.1 GCA_913030945.1 uncultured Verrucomicrobiota bacterium | reverse complement strand
TGACACCCTCGTGAGTCACCTGCTGAGTGTGGCATGCCGCGCAGCCATTGGCCTTGTACACCGCCTCACCGTAACGGGCATCGCCCAACGGCGGCACGGGATAGGAAAACTCCGTCCCATCCTCACCCTGGGTGTCTGCGTACTGCAACCCGTTCAGTTGGTCACTTGCCCGGAACACCATTCCAGAAAGTGACACGCAGAAAACCAAAAGCATCCCGCACAGCAGGGAGAACGTGCTGTCCATCTTCACGTCGAGCAGGCCAAAGGCAAGCCAGGCGAACAGTCCCACAGCCAGGGCGATCGGCCACCACAAGCCAACCATAAAGCAGGAAACCGAACCGGCCAAAAGGCCCAATAAAAAACTCAATCCAATCGTCATGCGTTGGTCTCCTTCTTTTCACCCTTGCAACAGATACCGGCAAGGCAGTCGCAGTTTTTTATTGAAAACAAAATAGCTCCCAAAAAGTTCAGGAATAAAATCGCGCTCCCCACCAACAGGAGCAGATCGCCCAAGCTGGCAAAGTAATAACTGAAACCCAGCGTTGCGTCGCCGGACATCAGCCCTCCAAATGCAACGGGGGGGATCATGCCAAAAACACCCAGGATAATGGCCATGGTTTGTACTCCAGTCATTTTCGGGCAGAAGTCCATCCCGGCCAAGCGCGGGAAGATGTGGTAGAGGGCGGCAATGAGCGTCAGGCCGACAAACCCCAAGTTGAAAAGCAAGTCCATCGCAGGGCCGTAAGTCGTGAACTGCGCCGTAGCCCCCGGACCGGGAAATGCGAAGAACACGTTCAGCACACTGATCGAGATAAAAATCAAGGCGGCCAAGCGCATTAAGTCATAGGCTGTGCCATCTGCATTGTCCTCGACGGAGGCACCGCTGATCGTTTGCTTGATGCACACGCAGGCTGCGACTACGCCAAAGAAATAAAAGACAGCTGTAACAGTGCTCAATGCCGGCAACCAGGCGGGCACCGGCGCGCCCGGGCTCACGCCACCAATCGAACCAAACAATAGCATCACCCAGAAAGCGAACTGCGCGTAACCGCGCCCCACCAATCGACAGCCACTCAGGGCGGGCAAAAAGTGGAACAGAGTGCCCAACCCGACAAATGTCAGGTAAATACTCGCGAAATTCCGGATAAACCACCAATCGACGACGTTGGCCACCACACCCTTGGCATTGAAGAAATGAATCAGCAAATATGAACCAGCCAGCACCCACGGCAGCCAGAGCGTGGCCGCAAACAGGAACCACTGTGCCGGGCTCATTTCCTCATCGGTGCGCCGGTTGTTCGTCTGCACCAAGCTCAAACCCACCAGCACGAATCCGAAGAACAGCAACGGTAGCACCTTTCCCGGCATCTGCAGCCCCTCCAACCCGCTTGCATTCCCGATCAGGATGCCGACAAATCCAAACATGACACCGGTGTTCCAAAGCATCCCGCCAAAGACCAAATAACCGCCATCGACCAAGACCGTTTTGCCGCGATGGCAAAGAATCCAAGCGGAAACGGCCAAACCCAGTTGAACGAGAAAGCCAAATTGCAGCGCCAACTGTGAAGCAGGCTGGATGCGACCGTAGGCGAGCCAAGCGCTGTCAGCCATCATGCCGGGAGCATGCACCTTGACGCCGGCCAGCATTGCAAAGAGGCTGTACACCAGCAGCCAAGCGACGGCGCTAAATCCCAAAAATAACACCGGACCCCGGCAGGATCGATCCACCGCCTCACGCGGATCTTGTTTTGCCTCGTCTTCTATGGGTTCGTTGCTCATCTATTTGCTAAGGGATTTCACGTAGGCCAAGAGGGCAAGAATATCCTCATTAGTCACCAAACCCGGCGCAAGAATCATCGGGGCCAATGCACCTTTCACCACCTTGGCCATGGGGTTGGCCACCGACTCGATGAAGTACTCTTCATTGACCACAATCTTTTCGACGGGACCTTGAAAACCGATGTGCACCTCGCGTTCTATGCCCCAAAATTCGCCCATAAACGATGGCGCCTTCATGGCCAGGCCGGCCGGTGCCGGGATAGCGGGATCCGTTTGATGACAGGTGAAACAGGTCTTGGTCATGAACAGAGTTTTACCCTTGGCGATCAAGGCCGGATCGGCCAGGTCCACGCTGGAAAAATCCACCGGCTTGGGCGGCTCGTACTTGCCGTCCTTGGCAATGCTGCGCTCCACGAGTTCGTTCCGGATCTTCTCCTCGCCCAACTTGGCCACCTTGATCAAGGCCTGGTCTCGCGGCAGGCTCACAAATCCCTTCTCCTTGCTGACGACCGAGTACCCGGCAATCTTGGCGCTCGCTGCGACTTCAATTTTTTCGCGCTTGGCCAAGCGGGCCTTGGCAGCGTCAGCGCCAATGTTCTGCCCCGGCTCATGCATACGGGCCACCACAAAGCCGCCCAGCATGAACACCAGCAGGAGAATCAGACCGAAAAACCCGGATCCTTCCCCGTCATGATTGAAATATTCGTCGCTCATTATTTGCCTGACGCCTTGGCCTCGGAGTGAAGCGGAACATAGACTCCCATTGTCTCCGCAATCCTCGGGTCTTTCTGCGGATACGGTGGGTGCTGCTTAAAGAAGTAAATGAATACCATGGACAAGGCGCCGCCCATCAGAGCAAGGCAACCAATGTCAATCCAGATGTTCTGCATCCAGCCGCCGAAGCGGTGGATCAACGGCATGATGTTGTAGCTCATGTCGCAGAAATGCAGGAACCACGCGAGTACCGCCACAGTGATCATCACCTCCGGCCGGGTCTTCACGTCAATTCGCAGAAGCATGAGGAACGGCACGAAGAAGTGACCAAAGATGATCAGCATGCCGACGTTCCACCACGGGCCGTCCTCACGCTTCACGTACCAGAAGGTCTCCTCGGGAATCGCGGCGTTCCAAATCAGAAAATACTGTGAAAAATGGATATACGCATAAAACACGGTGAAGGCAAAAAACAGCGTGGCATTGTCCTTGAGCGTGGACTCGCGAACAATGTCCTTAAGCGGCCCGGTTTTTTTAAGGAACAGCGCAATGATGTAAATCGTGATCAGCGAGGTCCAGACGCTTCCGGCGAAGTAATACACGCCGTACATCGTCGAGAACCACTGGTGCTCCAGGCCTTTCATCCAGTCGATGGCGGCAATAGTCAGCGTAGCAGCAAAGACAAAAACACCGACCGCTGCCAGCACCCGGCATTTCCGGGTGCATTCGGCTGCACCGGTCTTGTCCTGCTCCAGCGAATGTTTCCGAAGCATCCAGGTGAAGAAGCCCCAAATGGCAAAACAAAAAATCCATCGCAAATTCCAGAAGCCCTTGCTCAAGTAACCTCTCTTGGCAAACCAAGCGTGGTCGTGAGTCTTACCGGTGTCCTTGTACTCCTTCTCGGAATGCATCCATTGATAAAAGGCCAGCCTGCCCTCGTGGCTGTGGCCGGCTTCCTCCTGATGAGCGGATGAATGGGTGTCCCCACTTACATCGGCCGCCTTTTCAGTTGCTTCGATGGTTTTGTGAGCCTGCTCCTCATGGTGATGGGCGGCATCCGGCTCCACCTCGACAAACTCACTGCCCGACCAGATGGCAATGGGAATGAACAACACCACCATCAACGGCAGCAGACAGGCCAAATGCTCCGCCACCCGCCGAATAGAGACGATCCAGTAGGAATCGAACAGGTAATGCAGCAGCACGACAAAAAAGGCGCCCAGACAAATGCTCAAATAAAACATGAACGAAACCAGCCAGGCATGGGCAAAGTGGGAGCGATCCGCGAAGAAACCTGCCAATACCAGCACCGCACCCGCGATGAGCAGGATCAACGGAACCTTGCCCGCCCATTCCGGAAGCTTCAGTTCCGGTTCTGCTTTCTTGGCGCTGGTTTTCTTCTTTGCAGTCATTAAACGAAAAAAATCTCTTGCCGGTTAATTGCCCTCCAACGTCTTCTGCAGCTCGGCTTTTTTGTCGAGATCCGCTACTTCCTCCAGTTTGCCCAACTGACTGAATTGCAGGGCCCGGATATAACTCACGATTGCCCAGCGATCCTCTACCGCAATCTTGCTCTTGTAGGCCGGCATGCGGCTGTACGCAATCCCCACTTCGTTGGTGGTTGCATTAAAGCCGTTACTGATGACGTCGAACAAATAACCGTCCGGCAATTGAACCAAGCGGTGCTGGTGCAGATCCGCCGTGGTGAAGCTGTATTGGGTCACGATACCGGCGCCATCGCCTGCTAGGCCATGGCAGGGAGCACAAAATATGTCGTACCGTTCGGAGCCTCGGTTCAGTGTGTCGAGATTCAACTCAACAGGGTTCACCTCAATCCAATCCTCGGTACCCTCCTTGCGTCCGCTGTTCACTGACTGACTGTCGATCACCGCACCGCGGGCCACAGTGCCGGATACAGGCAATCGTGAGCCGCGCCCATCTCCCGACCCCAACAGTTCATCAAAAAGATTTAATGCCTGTGGCCGCACCCTAGGCTGGCGATCCATATCCGGAAACACCTCGATTGGCGAATTGCGGGTAAAGGAACCCTGGAACCCTGCCGTGGAAATAACCAAGCAAACAATAACAGCAAATCCTATGATAAAGTAGCGCATTATTCGTTCACCAGTTCAATGTGCTTGCTGCCGGTTTTTTTCAGCAGTTTATGGGTTTCCTCTTCGTCATATTTCGGGTCGTCGGCCTCGATGACAACGTAAAACCTGTCATGCGTCACCTCCGCAAAACGAATGTTCTTCAACAAAGGATGATGCAGGCGCGGCAGGCGGTTCAGGAACAACATTCCACCCAGTGAACCAAAGGCACCCAGCAGAATGGTCATCTCGTAGGCAACAGGGAAGGATGCGAACGGGCTGAAGTTGGGCTTGCCGCCCACTGGAAGCCCGTAATCATACGAGTTCATGTACCAGATCATCAGCATGCCGCCGAAGAAACCGCACAGACCACAAATGAAGGTAAACCAGCCGACCTGGGAATTTTCCAGGCCCATGGCCTCATCCATCCCATGCACGGCGTACGGCGTGTGCACATCCCAGCGTGTGTAACCGGCATCACGCACTTTCTCAGCAGCATGCAGCGCATCGGCCGGGGTGCCGAATTCAGCCATCAAACCATACGGAATCTGGTAATCGTCCAAAGAGTCCATCAGTGTTTAGCTCCTCCCAAGGGATGATGTGGATCGGCAAACGGCGTGACACCCTTAACCTCAGATATGGCGATCAACGGCAGGAACCTGCAGAACAACAGGAACAAGGTCATAAAGAAACCCATCGTGCCAATATAGGTACAAACATCCACCCAGGTTGGCGAGTAGTAGCCCCAGTTGCCCGGCATGAAATCATTGTGAAGAGATGTCACTACAATGACGAAACGCTCCATCCACATGCCGATGTTTACAAAGATGGACACGATCCAGACAAACCAGGGCGTCGTGCGGCACCACTTGATCCAGAACAGGTGGGGTGAGACAACGTTACAACTGATCATCAACCAGTAGGACCAGTTATAATCACCAAATGCCCGGTTCTTGAAAGCGTACAACTCGTAGGGATTGCCACCGTAGTAGGCGATGAAAAACTCCATGCCGTACGCATAACCAACAATCGAGCCGGTCGTCAGGGTTACCTTGCACATGAACTCAAGGTGTCTGGTGGTGACAATCTCATCCATTCCCCTGTAAAGCGACCGCAGGGGAATCATTAACGTCAGCACCATGCCAAAGCCGGAAAACACGGCGCCAGCCACGAAATAAGGCGGGAAAATCGTCGTGTGCCATCCAGGCAACTGCGACACGGCGAAGTCGAACGAAACAATGGAATGCACCGACAACACAAGCGGCGTGGAAAGGCCGGCCAGGAGCAGGTACGCCTTCTCGTAGTTGCGCCAGTGGCGGTTTGAACCAGTCCAGCCAAGTGAGAACAACCCGTAAAACACCTGGGCGGCCTTGTTGCGCAACCGCGCGGCCGGCTCAACCACCTTGCCGGCTACCTTGCGGAAACGATCTCGCATGGTGGCCAGATCCGGAATCAGGCCCATGTACCAGAACAGCACCGACACAGTGAAGTAGGTCGAGACCGCGAACACATCCCAAAGCAGCGGTGAACGGAACTGAGGCCAAAGCGAATTCGAGGTCGGAATCGGGAAGAGCCACCAGTCAAACCAGATGCGGCCCACGTGGATAGCCGGAAAGATACCGGCACACATCACCGCGAAGATCGTCATCGCCTCTGCGGCACGATTGATCGACGTGCGCCACTTTTGGCGAAGCAAAAAGAGGATCGCAGAGATCAACGTGCCGGCATGGCCGATGCCGATCCACCAGACGAAATTTACAATGGCCCATCCCCAGGCGACCGGATGGTTCAGACCCCACACTCCCACGCCTGTGGAAATCAGATGAACAATGCAGAGAGGCAGCCAAAGTGAGGTAAGGGCGCTGATGCAAGTGGCTACCCACCACCATCGCGGGGTCTTGTCTTCAATAACATTGGCAATTGTGTCGGAGATCCAGCTGATCGAGCGCTGGTTGGCCACCAACGGCTCGCGTTCCAACTCCACCGGGGGCGGCGCGATCTTTACGGATGAAGAAGCCGAATGGTCAGCCATCAGTGCTTGACCTCCTTGTCATGTCCCTTGGTTTCCCTGTGCGTCGCACCGCCGAAAACATTTCCGTGGTTCTTATCGTTATATTCCGTGACAGAATTCGGAATGTCATAGTAATCCGGCATGTTCACATTCGGATTCCTGAGCTTGGCCAGGTAGGTCGTTCTCGGGCGCGTGTCCAGAAAACCCAGCACAGAGTAGTTCCGGTTTTGTCGATTGAGCCGGTAAACCTCGCTCTCCTTGTCCGAAATATCACCGAACGCGATGGCATCCGCCGGACATACCTGCTCGCATGCAGTCTGGATTTTGCCATCTGGCACCTTGACATTATCCGAGTCCCTGGCCTCAACCTTTTGTCTGATTTTGCCTCTTTGGATTCTCTGCAAGCAATAGGAACACTTCTCCATCACGCCGCGCATACGGACTGACACATCCGGGTTCTTCGAGAGCTTGACCAAGTCCCACTCGGGATCAAATTCGCCGTCTTCTTTTTTGCCGTCGTCCAGCCCCGGCACGCTGCCCCGGGAGGGATCCTTGTACCAGCGCACGAGTTCCCATTCACCGTTGGAACTTTTGTTGCCGGGATGGAGTGGACTGTTGTTCAAATCGTTGTCGTCGTTAAAGAAAGCTCCCTGCTTTCGCTCGCCATCCTCAACACCAAACGGCCGGCGGTTGTAGTCGTAGTAGTTGAAACGACGAACCTTGTATGGACAGTTGTTCGAGCAGTACCGGGTGCCCACGCAGCGGTTGTAAGCCATGAGGTTCAGTCCCTCCTCATCGTGCACGGTGGCATTCACAGGGCAGACACTCTCGCAAGGCGCATCCTCACAGTGCTGGCAACCCACACCTTGATAGCTGATCTGCGGATTGTGCTCATCTCCTGAAAAATAGCGGTCAATCCTAATCCACGACATCTCACGGCCGATGGCCAACTGCTTCTTGCCAACAATCGGGATGTTGTTCTCGCTTTGGCATGCCAGCACACAGGCGTCGCAACCAACGCAGGTGCCCAAATCGATCACCATGCCCCATTGCTGGCGATCAGGATCCATCAGCTTGGGTCCGTTGCTCTCACCTCCAAAGTTATGTTTATAAGGGGAAGAGGCGAGATCGGTTCGATCCTTCTCCCAATCGTAACGGGCACCCTTCTTCGGGATGTGCGTCGTGTGATGGGTGCTGTCCAAGCCGAAGTGTTTGACGAAATCCTTGTGGCCGTTGAAGTCGTTGGCGTTGCCCTCGCGAATGATCGGTCGGCCATCCATGATACCCTGCTCCTGCGTACAGGCCACCTCGTACGTCGCGGACTTTTCAGTCAGCCTGGCTCCTCCAGCGAAATGTGCCGCACTCGAAGTGCGCGCCCCGTAAGCATTGAATCCTGCCGCGCCACCTACACGGCCCAGTCCCCGCCCGTAGCCAAGCGCCACGCCGACGACGTTGTCCGCCATGCCGGGTAGCAGCCATATCGCGCCTTCCACAGTCTTGCCACCCACCTCCAGTTGGTAAACTTTCTGATAAAACCGCCCGGCGTCAGAATGAAAACCGAAGCGGCCAGGCAAACCGCCGGACTTCCGATCCAACTCCTCAAAATCAAGCGCCCCCTTGGCGGCCTTCTCGCCCAGCAGGTCGCGGGCGGTCTGGTAACTCATCAGCAGCACATTGTCCCAGGCAATGCGGGTAACTGGATTCGGCGTCTCGAGCAGCCAGCCATTGTTGCACCAACGACCATCGTCCATGCTGTGGTCGCGGTAAAAAGTAACCTCATAGTCGCCCTTGCCCGGTGGCTTCACCGGCTCGGCCCCATCCATCCAGGCGGCTTGTGCGGCATCCCAGTCGTATTCCCGATTCTTAACACCGCTTGCGCTTTCAGCGAGAAAACCATCGTGCAGGAATTGTTCCCATGGAGAGTCGCCTTCGCCGGCGATGCCTTCAAATGTTTTGCGAACAATCTTGTAAGGATCGCTCTCTGTACCGCCAAGCCGAGCCAGTATTTCCAACTCGGTCATGCCGCCAAACAGCGGGGCAATCAACGGCTGTACTGGCACCAGTGTGCCATCGCTCGTGCGCACATCGCCCCACGACTCGAGATAATGCGCCGCTGGGATGTAGGCATCGGCATCCTGAGCGGTCTGGTCAATGTAGTAGCCGTGCCGGATCACCCTGCCGGCCCGGTCGACCAACTTGGCCCAGTCCAAGTCTGCCGGCGCATTGTAGGCGGGGTCGCCACCCAACACCACGAGGTTGTCGCCATCTTTGAATTGATCGACCAAATCGGCAATACTGCCGTTCCCACTTGGCTTGGTACTGCGCAGCAGGAGGGTCGATCCCACGTTGCCGAGCAACTCGTTCATCGCCATGGCAGCCAAGTGTACTTCCTTGGGCTGACGGTACCCGGCTACGACCAGCGTCTTGTCGCCGCGCTTGGCCAAGCGCACCAAGTCGGCGATGCACTGACGCACCCACTTGGCTGTATCGGCCTTGGCCTGGCCCCTGGTCGCATGACTATCTGAAAAGTCTTTGCCGAGATCTGCAGCGAATGCCCTGAGTTGGCTAATCGCATCCTCCGCACCATCCAGACCAATGCCATCCAGTGCTTCTGCCAGAGCCAACGCAGCCACCCGAATCACACTTCCAGTGGGAATACGCAGACGGTGATCGGCGTTCGTGCCGGTCAGCGTCAACAGACCCTCCACCGAATAAAGGCGGTTCATCGAATCGGCCGGGTTTTCCTTGGTATCATCCCTCACGCGACGTCCCTCGGCGAAACCGTGAATATGTTGGAACGCCGATTCCTCGGTGCCGAGGAAATCGCAGTCGAGAGACAGGATCGCCTTGGCCTCGTCGAGTTTGTAATACGGCTCAACCCCGGGGCCAAACGCAATGCCAGCCGCCTCTGCGTGGACGGAAAAATCGATCGGCTCGTACTCGTAGAAATTGACCCCCTTGGCCTTTAGACCGTCGACGAGGCGCGCACGGGATGGCGAACTGCCCTGCTCCATCAACACGTGAGTTTTGCCATTCTCCAAGCCTTCGAGCAACTTGAGCACTTCCGACTTCGGTTCAACTTTCAGGGTTTTCTTCCCGTCCTCGGTGAATTCAGTGACCTCAACACCGCCCCGTACCGAGTATTCGGCTCGCTTGAAATTCAGCCCACGATCCGGATCGTAGAGGCTCAAAACCGAAGCCTGCGCGTACTGGTCGGTGCCCCCGTTGCTGTCAGGGTGCTCGGCGTTGCCTTCCACCTTGATGGGCCGCCCGTCGTATGACTTGGCCACCAGCGGAATCGCGGTCCTCCGGGTCGGCATCGCCGTGGCAAAAAACTGCGGCGTGCCGTGAACATAGTTCTCCGGCATCTTCGAGAACGGCAAAATCTTGTGCTCCGGACGGCGGCAACCGCTCACCCCAAGGCCCGCCAACGCAAACGAGGCGGACATGATCTTCATGAAGTTTCGACGCGAAACCGGATC
>CAJWEP010000118.1 GCA_913030945.1 uncultured Verrucomicrobiota bacterium | reverse complement strand
GTGGAGCGGGTGAAGGGAATCGAACCCTCTGCACACTCTAAAGTCTAATACAGAACGTTCTGAGATGCTGGAAATCCCACTGTCTCTCCCTCCGGAAGAGGCGTAGCGGGGGCGGGATTGGCCAAGCGCTGTTACTGGTAGATGGCCCAGGGCTGGGCGAAACCGGCGAAGCCGTCCGTTGCCGAGTCAAACTTTTGAAACATGTCGCCGTAGTGGGTGAGATGCATCTTGCCTCGAAGGTCATTGTCAAGTGTCTTCAACTGCTCATAGGTGGCATGCACTGTGCCGGGTTCGTGCAACTGACAGTCGTGGAAGATGACGTCCACGTTGTCCATTGGCAGTTGTTCAAAAAGGAGGGGGTCGAATCGCGTGTCGGCCGTGAACAACACGCGGCCGTCGATCAGCAGGCCGGTGGACCAGAATTTCGAGCCGGAGTTGTCGCCCTCGGTCGGGATGTGCACGGTGCGAAAAATAACCAGCCGGATGCCCTCGACTTCCGCCTCATAAATTTCCCGTGGCAACTCGGCGATCACGTTGGGGAAGATGAAATCGGCCAAGTCATCGAACTGAAACGTGCCGTTCTCGCGGTGCTCGCAGCCGCCGCGCAGGGTGCGTTCCCAAAGGAGTTCCTTGTACGGTTCCGTGAGAATGAGCCGGGGGGTTTTGTTAATGACGTAGTGGTCGAAAAGCAGGAGTTCCTCCAGGCCCCCGATATGGTCGGCGTGGCTGTGGGTGACATGGTAGTAGTCGAAATCCCCGATGCCGATGCCGCGTGAAGAAAGCACGCGCGGGATGGTCGTGCCAACATCGACCAGCAGGGTCACCCCGTCCTTGGCGACAATCAGGCAGGTCGGATCGTTCTGCCGGGCGAATGCTGAGCCGACACCGGGAAAACAAAGCGCCAGCCCTGACTGGCTCGCCTCACGCAGGCACTGCAGCCCGTCCGGCGTGCCAACGGCGATTGTTTGGGTCACTTTCATCCCATGCGAAACGGCAATATTGCTGCGCGGATAGTTATCCTTTTCTCCCGTTAATTTGCAACAAAAAAGGGCTTATATTGGGGTTGACGCCGTAAAAACCGATGAGTAGCGTCTCTCTGAATGCCAAAATACGAGGCAAAAAAAGCAATATAAGCACTATGAAATCAAAAGCAACGAAATGGCTTGGAACCCTTTTGGGTTGCCTGAGTTTGGTCGCCGTGGTCAGCGCCATCGCCGGCCCGGTAAACACGAAATGCCCGTTCAGCGGCAAGGCCATCAACAAGGATGCCACCTATTCGGTCGGTCTCTGTTGTGGTAATTGCCTGAAAAAATTCTCCAAGGATCCGGCGAATTACCTAGGCAAGGTGAAGGCGGTCGCAGTGAACACCACCTGCCCCATGAGCGGCAAGTCGGTCAACCCGGACTGCACGGCCACCCACAAGGGCGATGTGGTCGCGTTTTGCGGAGCAGGATGCCAGAAGAAATTCAAGGCCGATCCCGCAGCCATGATCAAGCAGGTCAAGTTCGCCCGCAAGACGGTGAATGACAAGTGCCCCATCAGCGGCAAGCCGGTCAACGCCAAGAAGACCTACTCAGTTGGGTTTTGCTGCAACAACTGCGCCGGCAAGTTCAAGAAAGACCCGGCCAAGAACATCGCCAAGGTCAACTAACCGGCCTCCTAAAGTTTTCAAGACCGCCCCGCTCCGGGGCGGTTTTTTTCGCTTGGTAAGACTACCTTAGCGCGTGACGCCCCGGTCACTGGCCTCTACGAAGGAAAGGAAGTGTTCCACCTCGGGAAGCTGTGTGACCTCCGCCCGGATGGCTGCGACTGCATTGGCTCCGGTCAGTCCTTTCCGGAAATACAGCCGGTGCACCCGGCGCAGCGCCTCCTGCACCTTGGCCGTGACGCCGTTGCGTTCCAGACCCACCTTGTTCACAGCGCGGGTTCGGGCCGGATTGCCGTCCAGCATCATGAACGGCGCCACGTCGCTCACGACCTTGGCGCAGCCTCCGATGATCGACATTTTGCCTAGGCGGCAGAACTGGTGCACTGCTGACAAGCCGCCCACGATGGCGTGATCCTCGACGATCACGTGGCCGCCCAGCGTGCCGTTGTTGGACAGGATCACGTGGTCCCCCAGCAGCACGTTGTGGGCGATGTGGCTGTAGGCGAGGATGTGGTTGTCCGACCCCATCACCGTCGCCTCGCCGTCGCCAGTGGCGCTGTGCACGGTCACGTTTTCGCGGAAAGTGTTGCGGTCGCCGATGCGTGTCCATGTCGTGCCGCCCTTCCATTTCAAGTCCTGCGTCTTCAGGCCAATGGAGGCGAAGGGGAAAAACTCGTTGCCGGTGCCGATCTCGGTGTGACCGTCGATGACGACGTGCGAATGCAGCCGGTTCCCCTGGCCAAGCGTGACGTGCCCACCAATGACGCAGTACGGGCCAACGGTACAGTCGTCGCCGATGGTGGCCCCGGGGTGAATGACCGCGCTGGGATGAATCTCGGACATTGGGTTTTATCTACGCGCGAGGGTGAACGTGATCTCGGCTTCGCTCACCACCTCACCGCCCACCGTGCAGACACCCTTGGCCTTGGCCACCTTGCCGCGGGCGCGAAGCAGTTCCATATCGATCTGCAACACGTCGCCCGGCTTGACCGGCTTGCGCCATTTCACCTTCTCGGCCGACATGAAGTAGGCGATCTTGCCGGCGTTGTCCGCCTGCTTGAGCGTGAGGATGCCGGCCACCTGGGCCATCGCCTCCAGTTGCAGCACCCCCGGCATGATGGGATGCCCGGGAAAGTGCCCCTGGAAATAAGGCTCGTCGATGGTGACGTTTTTCTCTGCGGTGATCTGGTTGCCGTCGATCCGCGTCACCCGGTCCACCATCAGGAACGGGTAGCGGTGCGGCAAAATTTGCATGATCTGCTCGGAGTCCAGCGGGGCGGTTGTTTCGTCGCTCACTTGGCTTGGTTTGGGTTGGATGGGTTGCCTGGCCGACTGCTCGTCCGGCGGGGAAAAACTTTGCGCGGCCACCAGCGGGCGGCGCGCCTGCTGCAGGATGCGCCTGGCCAGGCCGCAGTTGGCGGCATGCCCTGGCTTGACGGCGACGATGTGTCCGCGCAGCGGCGCGCCGACAAGGCTCAGGTCGCCGATGATGTCCAGAATCTTGTGGCGCACAAACTCCTCGCGGTAGCGCATCGGCTCGGTTGTCAGCACGGCGTCGTCGCGTATGACGATGGCGTTCTCGAGGCTGCCGCCCCGGATAAGGCCGTTCCGAATGAGGTACTCGATCTCCTCGTAGAAACAAAATGTACGCGCCTGGGCAATCTCGCTCTCCCACGTTTCGGGTGTCAACTCGACACTGAAAAGCTGGGTGAAGCGCCCACCCTTGTCGGAACTGGTGCAGGTGATCTTGAAGCCGTCGTGCGGGGTGGCCGACATCACCGTGCCATCCTGCGTGTGCTCAATCGGCGCGGTAATTTCAATCGGCTCTACGCGCTCGGCCTGCGTCTCTATATCGGCCTCGCGGATCATTTTACAGAACGGCCACGCACTGCCGTCGCCCACGGGCGGCTCGCTTGAGTCTAGCTCGACCACGGCATTGGTCACCCCGAAGCCGTACAGGGCGGCCAGCACATGCTCGACCGTCTGCACCTTGGCGTTGCCCCGGGAGAGTGTCGTCGAGCGGTCGGTCTCGGCGACATTTGCAACCTGCGCCGGGATCTCCGCACGGCTGTCGAGGTCCACCCGCCGGAAGACCACCCCGGTATTCGGCGGAGCGGGCAACAACGTCATCGAGACTTTGTTCCCGCTGTGCAGGCCGATGCCGGAGAAACCCGCCGGCCTGGCCAGTGTCTGCTGCTGCAACACGCCGCGCATTAAACAGGCGGACGCGGCCGTTGGCAAGGTCAACACCCGGCTCAGCCGCGAATGATCGCACCAAGATCGTCGCGGATCCGCTCGATCACCTTCCCGTGCACGACATCGACCTGCTTGTCCTTGAGCGTACCCTCGGCGGAGCGGTAGTGGAAAGCGTACGCCACACTCTTCTGCCCGGCCTCAACGCCTTCGCCGCGATAGACGTCGAACAACTCGACCGACTCGAGATGCTTCGGCTTGGACTTGCGGACGCTCTGCAAAACCGCGTCGTGCGTCGTGTCGTCAGCAACGAGCATCGCGATGTCGCGGCGCGTGCCGGGGAACGCCGGCAGCGCTTTGAAACTGCGCTGGGTCGAGCGGCGTTGCAGCGCTTGGCCAAGGTCGAACTCGGCGAAGAAAACCGGGGGATTCAGGTCGTGCCGCCGGGCGAGCATCGGTGAAAATTGGCCAAGCGTGCCAACCGGCTTGTTGCCCAGCTTGACGCTGCCCGACTCCACGAAAAAACCGCCCGGCTCGGCGTGCCGCTCGTAGCTGACGCCTCGCATGCCGAACTGCTCGGCGAACTCCTCGATGATCCCCTTGAGATCGGCGAACTCGTTCACCTCGTCTCGCTCCGCACCCTCGTAAAACGGCGCGAACCGCCGGCCGGTCAACGCAATGGCCAGGTTCCAGCCCTCCGCCGGTTGGCCGTCGTCATCCCGGAACACGCGCCCGATCTCGAACAGCGCCGCATCGGCGGTGTCATGGTTGGCATTGTGCTGCAGCACGTTGGCCAAACCGGGCAGCAGGCTCGTCCGTAACTTGTCCTGCTCGCTGCTCAGCGGGTACTCGAGTGCCAACGGCTCGATGCCGAGCAGCGCCGCCGCCTCGCCGGAAACCAGCGTTTGCGTCTGCACCTCGTACAGGCCGAGGCCGGTCAGGATCGTGCGGATCTCCGCGAACGCATCGTGCGTGGCGTCGAACGGGTCGCTGCCGACGCAGCCTCTTGGCGGCGTGGACGGAATTTTGTCAATGCCGTAAATGCGAACGACCTCCTCGATCAAGTCGACCTCGCGCTTCAGGTCTACCCGCGCCGTCGGAATGCGAAACGTCGCCGCCGTGTTGCCGTCGCGGGACACCGCCTCGAGGCCAAGCCCGATGAGCGCGGCCACCTGCTCGTCCGGCGGTATCGCGATGCCGAGCAGAGCATCCGTCCGGGCAAAGCGCAGCGAAATCTCCCCCGGCTCGGCAGGTGCCGGGTAGGCATCAACGCAGCCCTTGGCCAAGCGGCCGCCGGCCGTCTCGATGATGAGTTGCGCGGCGCGTTGGCTGACCCAGTCGCAGCAACTCGGGTCGCACCCGCGCTCAAAACGATACGACGCGTCGGTGCTGATGCCCAGGCGCTTGGCCGTGGCACGGATGTTTTGCGGCTGAAAATAGGCGCACTCGATCAGCACATCCTCGGTGCCGGCAGCAATCTCGCTGTTGAGCCCGCCCATGATGCCGGCGAGGGCGATGCCCTTGGTTTCGTCGGCGATCAACAGCGCGTCGCCCGTCAGCTCATGTTCCTTCTCGTCGAGCGTGGTGAATATCTCGCCGGCGGTGGCGTCGCGCACGACGATCACCGGCTTGGCAGCGCCATCGGCCTTTGCGAGCAGATGGTAATCGAACGCGTGCAGCGGTTGGCCGGTCTCGAGCATCACATAGTTGGTCACGTCGACGACGTTGTTGATGCTGCGGATGCCGACCCGCTCGAGCGTTTCGCGCAGCCAACCCGGGCTGGGGCCGACCTTCACGCCTCGAACAACACGAGCGTTGTAGCGCGGGCAGTGTTCGGGGCTGTCAAGCCGCACATCGACCAAAGCCGTGGCCTCCTCGTCACCCGTCGGCAAGTCGGGGATCTCTTGCAAACGCAGTGGGTTGCCGGTCAGCGCGCTGACCTCTCGGGCGATGCCGATAACGCTGTTCCAGTCCGGTCGGTTCGGTGTCACCTCCAGGTCGTAAACAACATCATCGCCGCTGCGGCCCAGGTGCTCGGCGAATGCCAGGCCCACCTGCGCGTCCGCCGGCAAAATCATTAGCCCGTCGGCGTCCTCGGCGAGACCCAGTTCCTTCGGCGAACACATCATGCCCTGCGACTCGACGCCGCGGATTTTTCCGGCCTTGATCTTGAACGGTTTTTCCCCCGGCTCGGTGGGCATCACGCAGCCGGGCACCGCCAGCGGCACCTTGCTACCAGCGTCGAAGTTCGTCGCGCCGCAGACAATCTGCCGTTCCCCTGCACCATCGTTCACCCTGCAGAGCGAGAGCCGGTCGGCGTCCGGATGCGGCTCCTTGGCGATCACCTCGGCAACGACGATGCCCTCGAAATCGCCGGACATCTTCGCGACGCCCTCGACCTCGAGGCCGATCATCGTCAGCCGGTCGGCGAGTTCCTCGGGTGACCCGTCAAAGTCAACGTACTGCTTCAGCCAGTTGTAGGTTACTTTCATTTCCGAATGAAAACCGGCGAAAACCGGGACGCCGCACCGTAAGTGAACCACACCAAAATGCGATTGAATTCTTGCAACTCGCCCGCATGGCTCTAGACGTCGATGACGTCGTCGTCTTTGGGACGGTTTGGGGGGGCTTGTGGCCGGGTGCCCATGCCGCCGGGGGTGGGCATTTGAAAATGACCGACCTGCGCGGCGAATTTCTTTTTCACCCGCTCGCGGATTAGGGCTCGGAAGCCCGGCACCATCAGGCAGAATCCAGCCAAGTCGGTCAGCAGGCCGGGTGTCAATAGCACGATGCCGCCGATCAATACCAGCAGCCCATCGATTAGCTCCGCCGTCGGCACCCGGCCGGCGGCCAACTCGGCCTGAATTCGGGCGAGGATCGAGTAGCCCTGGCTCTTCGCGAGGTACGCCCCCCAAGCGCCGGTGAGGATTACGAGCATAATCGTCGGCAACAACCCCACGCGGCTGCCGACCTTGGCCAGCAGGTACAACTCCACCAGCGGGATGGTGATGAACAAGATGAGGAGCCTTCCGAACATTTCAGGTTAACCTTGGCCAAGCGCTTGGCCCATACGTTCGCCGACGTGGGCGTAGGTCTCAAGGCCGTTGACGGTGTTTTCCAGCAGATCGGCGTCGAACTCGACCCGGCCTTTTTCGAACAGCACAGCCACGCTGGAACCGCCAAAGGCAAAGTAACCTTTCTCCTCGCCCTTGGCCACCGTCTCCCCAGGCATGTAGGTTTGCCGGATGCTGCCGACCATCGTCGCGCCGATCTCGACGAACTGCACCTGGCCAAGCGCAGGCGACTCGATCGCCGTGACGACCCGCTTGTTCTCCCAAAAAATCGACGGCCGCGTGATCAGCGCGATGGGGTTGACCGAGTAGAGCCAGCCGTTGATGAAGCGCGGGATGCCGGCCTCGCCCGCGCACGGGAAATGAAACCGGTGGTAGTCCACCGGGCAAAGCCGCGAGAGCAGCATCGAGCCACCCTCGTAGCGCTTGGCCAAGTCGGCGTCACCGAGAAATTGGACGAGATCAAACGACTGGCCCTTGATGAAAAAGTTACTCTCGCCGGTGATGTCGCAGAACGCCAGGTGCCGTCCATCCGCCGGGAACACCACCGAGTCGGTGGCAGGATCGACCGGCCGCGCGCCTGGCTTAAGTTTGCGATAAAAAAACTCGTTGAACGAATTGTACTCGTCCACCGGCTCGGCCAATTCGCCCTCGTCCAGCCCGTACTGCTCGATGAACGGCCGAATGCGAAGGACACTTTTGACCGCGTTCATCCTTCGGCCGTACCACGCCGAGACGATCCACCGGCGAATGAACAGCCACAGGGCCAGCCGGCCAAGAGGATTGCCATAAACCCAGCGCAACGGCCGCTCACCGTAAATGGCCTCGACCTTCATCTCGCCATCTCGGCGATCGATGTAGCGAACTACCCCGTTGGCCAACTGCTCCTCGACGGTCATGCGCCGACAGGCTACCCGCGCCCACCCCGGTTGGAAAGAAGTGAGCCGCGAGCGGTTGGCTTGGCTAGAGGCAACCTACTCATAGATTCGGTCGTCTTGGGTCGAGCTTTCCCATTGCGATATGTCGATGGCTGTGACGCGTTCGAGCGAGTCCGGCGTCAGGCCCGCATCGATCGCCTCGCGCAGTTCTGTGCCGCCCGAGAGAATGTCGATCGGCAACTTAACGGTCTCGTATTCGTACGGCGGCTGCCGCCAGGCAAACTGCTTCGGCCAGAGCCTGGCGATGCAGCCGATCATCGCGACGGTGAATCGATAGGAGCGCAACGTCCGAGGATTTGTCGGGTGCAAAAACAGTCCACCGCACGATTGTTGCGCAAACTTTTGAAAGGCCGGCTCGAAGTGGCAGGGCCGTGCACAAAGTCCGTCGAACTCGAATTCCTCGAGCTCGTTCAGGAGCGCCGCAGGATCAATGTACGGAGCGCCGCACAGCTCAAACGGCGTGGTTGTGCCGCGGCCCTCGGACAGCATTGTGCCCTCCAGCAGGACTTGCCCGGGATAGACCAACGCGCCTTCGAACCGCGGCAGATTTGGTGATGGCGGAATCCACGGCCGTCCATGCTCGGGCCAGTACGAGCCGCGGCGATAGCCCTCCATCGGCACCCAGTGGAGATCAGCACCGATTCCGCATTCGCGATTGATGTACCTCGCGGCTTCGGCCAGCGTGAGCCCGTGCCGCATCGGCATCGGCACACGACCGACGAAGCTAGCGAACTCCGGATTCAGGATCGGGCCCTCAATGATGTCGCTGCCGAGTGGATTAGGCCGGTCGAGCACGACGACAGCGATGCCCTTTTCCGCCGCCGCCTCCAGACAAAGGCTCAGGGTCCAGATGTAAGTGTAGACGCGCGTGCCGACGTCCTGTAGGTCGACGACCAAAACATCGAGACCCTCGAGCATCTCCGGGGTCGGTTTTCGCACATCGGCGTAGAGACTGTGCACTGGGATCTTTCGCAGCGGATCGAGCACATGCGGCGTCTCGATCATGTTGTCCTGCTGTTCAGACCACAGGCCGTGCTGCGGCCCGAACAACGCCGCCAACTGGCCCGGCAGGCTCTCGTCGAGGACTTCATCGGCGGTGCGGAAACCAGAGTCGACCGACGCTTGGTTCATCACTAGGCCGAACCGGGCGCCGCGCAAAATCTCCGGAGGATTGGCGGCGCAGACTTCGAGTCCGGGACGAAACTGGGTCATCGATCTGGCACCCTTCGCGCTGTTGAACAGCGTGTTGTGCAGTGCTCCCGTGCAGAAGGTCACGGTCGAGCCGACCAGGGCGAACCAGGGCCAAGCCAGCGTTGTGCCGAACTTGATCGCGCTCATGACGGCTAGGCCGACAACCAAGCCGACCAGCGCCGATTGTGTGCCGACCCTGCCCTTGGCCAAGCCGAGAGCAAAGACCCCGAGAATGATCCCGGTGGTGAAACCTTGAATGGCCAGCACGCTGCCGATCACCGACGAATCGAGCCATTGCCCGGAGATGCCGACGACGATCTGGGCCACACCGAATGCAACCGTCAGCCACTTGGCCAAGCGCAACCGGCTGCTGTCACTTTCCGTTGTGAGGATGTCGTTGACCAGCACCGTGGCGCTGGAGTTGAGCGAACTCGACAGGGTCGACATCGCCGCGGAAAACAACGCGCCAAGCACAACACCGAGCACGCCGACCGGCATCTTGTCGACGATGAACGTCGCGAAAACCCGGTCGCTCTTGAGGAACGGCTCGGCCGGCGGATTCTGGCTGTAGTAAGCGAAAAGCGCGGTGCCGATCAGCAGGAAGAACGCGAACTGCAGCAGCACCACAAACCCGCTCAGACGAAGGGCCAATGCCGCTTCACCTTGGCTGCGGGCGCTCAGATAGCGCTGCACCATCAACTGATCGACGCCATGGGTGCCAATCGCCAGCACGCCGCCACCGATCAACCCGGCCCAGAACAGGTACGTATTAGTCAGGTCGAAATCGAAGTGAAAGATTCGCAGCTTGTCACCGTCCGGCGCGGCATGGGCCAACTCGGTGACAGCGCCCCAGCCTCCCTCGATCGAACCGAGCAGAATCCAGAACGCGATCGCAGCGCCGAGCATGTACACCACGAACTGGATAAAGTCGGTCCAGATCACCGCGCGGATGCCACCGGCGAAAGTGTAAACGATTGTTGCGACACCGAGGGCGATGATCGCACTGTTCATGTCGATGTTGGCAACATGCTGCAACACGATCGCGCC
>CAJWEP010000117.1 GCA_913030945.1 uncultured Verrucomicrobiota bacterium | reverse complement strand
CCCAGAACCTTTTGCGGGTGATTTATCTGATGTACGAGTGTTCTGGTCATATGAGAAATCCAAAGACTCATACCGAATACCTGGTATCACAGATAGTTTATCATTAATGGCGACACGATCCTCGAGATATAGGGACCAAGCGTCTGTTTCTTGATGACGATCGCCCGCTGCTCCACTCGGGGCATCCGGACCGGACGATGACCAACCGCCTAATTCACCTTGATCATATTTATGATACCATTGGTAGCGGTCAATATCGTCATTATGGAAACGAACGCCTAATTGAATTTCATTCTCCAAAGAGCCAAGCTCCAAATCATAATTCAAAATAGATTCAATGCCTTGCGCTGAATAATCTCGATTATTGGCTTTGAGCCTAATAAATCCAGCACTCTCGCCTTTGATTACACTTAGGTAATCATTATTATTCCAAACTTTATATGCGCTTTTCCCAGCTTTCCCATCGGCCAAAGTGCCAACCTTGTCCAGCTTGAACCAGTTGCGGTGGAACTTGGTGAAGTAAGCGGTGGTTTTCAATGAAGCGTTGCTTCCCAGTTCAACAAAGTGACGCAGATACCCACGCGAAGCATAGGTGTTAATCATATCGTTACGGGTGGCGGCATAGCGGGAATATGGGTTCGCCTTGAAATCTTCATCGGTTATCCCCAGATAAGTTTCATTGGCATCAAAATCCGTGCTCCCCAGTTTCAACTCAAATGATTGGTAGTTTGAAGTGTCGGGCTCCCATGATAATTTGAGCATAGGCTCACTACGCGTGAAACCTGTTTCACCATTGACTCCCTGCAAATCTTTAAAGCCTTCCGTGTTGCGGTAATATCCCTCAACAAGATAACCAACCCGCCCCAAGTCGGTGTCTTTTTTACCACCGTGATAAATGTGACCGACCATTTCGTCATACTCACCATAATAAACCTTTGAGTAAGTAGTGATCTCCTCAGGTATTGGAGTTGAAAGGTAATTAATGGCACCACCGGTGGTGTGTGGACCGTACTTAACCTGGCTCGAACCCTTAACGACCTCCAACCCACTCATCCGCTCCAAGGTCGGACTGTAGTATGCTGAAGGAGCCGAGTATGGAGCAGGAGCGGCAAGAATGCCGTCCTCCATGATCGTGACCTTGGAACTTCGACCCATGTCGATACCGCGCAAACTGATATTCGGGAAGTTTCCATAACCATCCTCAGGTCGAACATAAACACCAGGCACACGCCGCAACGCAGAATTGATATTACTGATCGAGTGAACTCTTAGATCGTCGATATCCAGATAGGTTGCTGAACCGGTAATTCTGTTGACGCCTTCCTTGGATCCAACAATAGCTCCGCTAACCAAAACAGGATCCAACTCCTCATCCGCTTCTTGCGTGGTGCCGTCAACCACTCCTAACGAACAAATACCGGCGATAACAGCCGGAACCGACTTTGTGACTTTGAGACTCTTTCTCATAATATTGGTAAAAAAAGGGCGCCTTGTTGTCGGCGTCCAGAGATAATGAGATTCATTCGCATTTACGTCAAGTGCTTATTTTAATTTTTTTTCCGGGATCAAAAGTCTTCAAAAAAAGGATACAATTGGATTAATAGGAGGAGGTTTTCAGAGAACCAAACTGATATCCCCTCTCAGTCACTTGTTTACCTGTAAAAAGGCAATCAAGTTGGCCATGTCTTCGGGGGTCATACCGGCTTCAAGCCCGTTGGGCATGATGGATTGGTCGAGGCTGGCCAACAACTTGAGTTGGGTACGATTGACTGGCTGCACTCCTACTCCGGGGATATGAATGCGAAAACTCTCCCCCGATTCAGAGCCGATAATGCCCACTAACGCCCGGCCATCGTTGAATACCGCTGTGTAGGCGATGTACTTCGGATCAACCTGCCGCGACGGATCAATGATGGAGGCGAGCAAGCCCTCCCCCGAGCGATCGGTGATCGATCGCAGATCCGGTCCAAGTTGCTTGTCTGGCGCGTGGCACTCGGCACAGAGCATTGTATAAATCAAGCGGCCTGCTTCAGCGTTGCCCTTCAACTTGAGTGCCGGCAAAGCCTTGGCCAATGCCTCAGCACGATCCGGAGAAACGACGGTATCGAAAATGCGCTTGCCCCGTTCCGCTGTTGACTTGTTTCGGCTCTTCAACAAGCGATCCCGATGCACCGGCGAAAATCCGTTTGCGGAAATGCGCCTAGCCTCCAGCGCACAAAGCAGCTCACCCTGCCAAGCTGTGCGACTCAGCAATACATCCAGCGCCTTGGCCCGCTCGTTCGCCTGCAAGCTTGGCCAAGCGGCAAGCAACATCTTGGCCGACTCAAGCTGCGGCATGTTTCCTGCCGCCGTGATCGCATCATAACGCACGACCGGATTTTCGGCTGGTTGAATCAGCTTGGCCAGGGTCGGCACCACGCCGTTGTGCATCGCGCCCCCGCGACTGAGCACTTCGATCGCCGCAGTCCTAAGAGGCAAACTTGCATCCATGTCGAGTGCCACTCGCCTGGCATCTTTCAAAATGGTTTTAAGCCTAGCTGTTTGTCCGGGAAATCCGGCCTCTTCCAGCCTGGCCAAGCTCACGCCGCCTTGGCCAAGCGCGCTCATCCAAAGCTTGGCTACATGAAACGTGTCCGCCGGGTTGGCCTTCTGCCAAACGGAATCGAGTTTTTTGCTGAGAGCGGCTTGCTTTTTTTTTATGCCCATCCGCATCAATTGTTGAAAAAACGTACCACGCAAAGACGACGCCCTAAGCACCTGCTCGTAATGAGCATGAGCCGAACTCAAAAGTGCCGCCTCAAAATATGGTAAAGGAGTTTCGGGGAACCCTTCAGAAATAAACTGCGCAAGCGACTTGCCAATCTTTTGTTTTGAAAAAAATCCTGCAGTAAACAGTTGCTGGAGCAACACCTTGAGTTCGCGTTCGTTCAATTGACGGACCGATCCAAAATCAAAGAATGGAGCAAAATATTCCCCTTCGTTAGGAAATTTCTCGGTCAAGCGAAACGCCAATCGTCGAACGTAAGGATGCTTGTCAGGCAGCGCTTGAGCGAGCGTATCGGGGTCCAATTTCCCCAAGCCGTCCAAGGCAGCCAAGGCGTGCAATCGGGCCTGCGGCAACTCCGCTTGGCCTAATACCTGGTTGAGTTGGTCGGCAACCGAACCATCACTTGATTCTACAATCAATCGATGCGCCATGTCGCGCACGGTGCCATTAGGCGATGAAAGAAACCCGACCAACTCCGCTGGCTTTCGTACACTCAACTTGGGCAACGTTCGAAGCGGCTTGGCCTTGGGAACGATGCGGTAAATTCGCCCATACGCTTCTCCACTACGGAAGTGCGGACGCAACTCGTCCTGACCGTTTTTCGGCAACCACTCCGGATGCTCGATCATATAACGGTACATGTCGGCAATCCACAGCGCACCATCCGGGCCGGTGCGGGTGAACACCGGGCGGCTCCATCGATCCGCCGAGGCAAAGAAATCCTTCTCACCGTCGTTGGCGCGCTTTCCCTCAAAGGAGGCAACGCTATCGCGAAGCACGGAATGCTGAACAACGTTGTGAAACGGTTCACAAGTGAAGGCATGCGTCATGACACCATCTCCGAACAACAATGTATCTCGGTAAATCGATGGACCGCAGGCGGAGGTGTAACGTCCACTTTGCTCATAGCTATGGAAGCGTTTTTGCGGCGCTTTATTAGGATACACTTTCGGATTGCGCGGCATACGAACCTGACGCCTCGAGTCGGGATAGGTCACATCGCTGTTCCGACGAAGATAGCGCACCGGCAAAACGTAGTGCCAAAGCGGATGACTGTTTTGCACGCCAAACCAGTTACCCCAGTCGTCCCGAACGCGACCAAACTGCGACGGCCCCGAGGTGGACTCGATCCACCCAGTGTCGGGATCGAATCTAAAGTCGCCACTATGGATCGCCTCTGATTTGCCACTAACAATTGACTTGATGGTGTTGGCTCCACCGTAGCCCCTCACATGGGCACCCGCGGCGCAGTGCACGGTGTTGTCCAGTCCCCAGTAAAGTCCGTTGATGCGAAGCTGCTGGTTGCCTTCGTGGAATCCTTCAAACAACGTCCGGCGAATGTCCGCCCTGCCATCGCTGTCGGTGTCCTCGGCGTAGAGCAACAGGGGTGCAGCGGCCACGAGCACTCCCTTGCGCCACGGCATCACCCCGGCAGGAAACGACAGTCCATCGAGGAACACAGTCGATTTGTCATAGCGACCGTCATTGTTGCTGTCGGTCACCAACCGCACGCGGCCGCCATGTTTGCCTTTATTGTCCATCCCCATCGGGTAGTCGGCCATCTCTGCCACCCAGAGTTCGCCGTCCGGCCCCCAATCGAACGCCACCGGATCGCGCACCAGTGGCTCGTCTACGACCAACTGCAGTTCGAAACCCTCCGCCACATGCGTCACCGCCATCGACTCCGCAGGCGAGAGCGGCTTGACCTCGACGCTGCCACTGGCCTGCTTTTTTTGGTTGGAGGGATTGGCGGCTTCGAAATGTTTTTGAATTTCCGCCTTCGCCAACGTCCGGTTGAAAAAGGCGATCTCGTCCAATTTGCCGCCAAAATCAATCAATCCACCATCCGATCCCCCAAAAACGAGTTTCATTTGGGGTGATGACTCGTTCCGATTCAGTTCCCATTTTTCGTCTAGATGTTTCACCCCGTTGACCCACAGTTGACAATTGCCGGGACGACCAACCACGGCAACATGATGCCATTTTCTAGGCGGAACAACGGCCCTGCCCGCTCGACCGGGAACAATCGTCAAAACAGGTTCCTTGACATTGGTTACCCCTAATATCTGCAAATGCAGTCCGGCAAGCTCAGCCACAAAACTGTCCCGGCCTTGCGGGGATTTGATCGCACCATTCCACAACCAAAACTCGACGGTGAACGTGTCCGATCTTGGAACTTTGGCATCGACGCGGCCGCCCGCGAAATGTGCCGAACGGGAGGCATGATCCTCCTCAGCCGTGGGATGCCGGTATCCTGGCAAATGGAATGCAACACCAGGCTTGAAAGACGCATCGTGCCCGTTACCGGTGGCATCGGCGGCAGTGGAGCCGGCCTGTTCACCCAAGCGCCAAAACGCCAACGGCTTGGACAACATTACCGCCTTCGCATACGACGACATCGGCTCGATGTATTTTTCACCCGTTTGGCCTGATGCCTTTTCCAGCAGCCGGGTGCATGTCTCGACGATGCGCGGCTCGGCATTGACTTCGAGCCCGGCAGTACGCGCCGGCCAGGTGGTGTAGCCACCAAGCGCGTGTTGTTCGGGCGGCGGGATGTAACCGCTCGCACCGTTGGCTAGGCTGATGTTGAACGTCAGCGGCAGCGGACTGGCCGACTTGAGTTTGAGACCGGTCAGCGCGTAAACCTCACACGGGATCGCCGTGATGCCGAGGCCGCCAACACGGATCGCCTGTAGCGGCACCTCCTCTACCGGGTTTTCGTGTATCCAAACCGCCTGCTCGGCGTAAACCTCGGGACGGTTGCGGGGTCGCTGGCCGTCCATCTTTGCGAGCATGTCGCGGGCCCACTTGAGGCGATCATCACCCGGGGTGCGCCGGAAAAATTCCGGTCGCGCCTCGGCCATGCCAAGTGGTACATCCACCGTGTGCTCTAGCTTGGTCAAGCGCTTGGCCACCATGTCCACAAGTTGGCCGGTGTATTCCTGCATCGACCAGGCACGGCGCTTGTCGCGGCTATAATCCCCCCACCATGAGTCACCACTGGTGCCCTGCGACATGATACCGACGAACGCCGTGTCATCCGGCGCCAGCCGCTTGGCCAAGCTCTCCGAAAACAGCCCGGCGTAATCGGCCGACACGCCCGGGTGGCCGCCAAAGTAATGCATCGAGAAATTAGCCAGCACCGAGAGCGGGCTGCCGTCAGCGGTTTGCACGCTCAAAAAACTCAGCCACGGATCGGCCGGGCCGGTCGGGCCGACGGCGTTTGCGTTGCCGTGGCCGGGGTGCATGTTGGCTCGGACGGTCTTGTTGCCGAACGGATCGGCCAATTCGTTCCCCTTCAAGAACGACCAACGGCGGCAGGCAGTAAACTCGGCGGCGTCCACCTTTCCCCACGCCGCCCTGGCTGGCTGCAGGGCGGTGTTGGCGGCGACGATCACCTCGACCAGCTTGCCCGGCAGGAACGCGCGGTAGCGCGGATCGACTCGGCTGCCGAGACAGTAGCTCATCGAGCTGGGTGCACTGTGGCAATGCGTCGCGGAAATCAAAATGTGGTCGAACGGAATACCGGTCTTACCGGAGGCCGCTCGCTTGACCTCGTCGCACAAGTTGCGTGGCAGCATGCAACTGTCCACCACCACGATGGCCAGGCGCGTCACGCGGTCGTCGAGCACAAGACAGCGCGCGTGCAGTGGATCGACCACCTTGTTGTCGCTCGCCTCGAGAAAACCGCCGTTGCGAATCACCGGCAGTGTCCGCGGCGTGACGTCAACCTTGGCCGCGCCGGCCCGCAACTCCGCCCGCGCCCCGGCAGGAAACAAGCTCACAGCCAGCAACACGGTGATCAGAAAATAACATTTCTTCATGTCAGTTTGGGGTTGAAATAAATTCAAGCAGGTTGGCCATCTCGACCGGACTCAGGCCGGCCTCCAGGCCTTCCGGCATGAGTGAGAGGCCGGTGGCGCTCATCCCGGAGATGTCCGCCCGAAGAATGGTCTGCGGTTTGCCATCGACGCCGCGGAGCGTGAAGCCGTTGGCGGTCTCATCAGCGATCATACCAGCCAACGAGTTACCGCTTTTGAGGCGCACCAAAAAGGCAGTGTATTGTTCGGACACTTCGCGATTCGGATCGATTGTGCCGACGAGCAACGCCTGCGGCGACTTGTCGGTCAGTGCGGCCAAGTCGGGGCCGACCGCACTGCCGATCCCGCCGAGCTTGTGGCAGGCAGAACACCGTGCCTGAAAAATCACGCGCCCCTCGACGGCGTTCCCATTCAGCGTCGCGGCTTCTGCAAATCGTTTCAAGGCCTCCGCCCGGTTTGTCGTGACGACAGGTTGTGACTTGGCTGGCGTGGCTTTCGCGATGGCTTCCGGCTTGGCCCCTGTGCGCTCGGCGATCTGCTGAATCTGCTTTGCCACTGCATCGGGGATGGACGACTCGCCCAGCGCCGTCTTTCGAATCGCGGCCAGGTGCGGCCGACTGGAGCTCAGGATCGCCGCCACCAGATACCGATTGGTGGCATCGCGGCGCAGCAGTTCGGCGAGAGCTTGGCCAGCGTCAGAATGGGCTGCTTGGCCAAGCGAGTAGGCAAGTTGCTGGCGGACAAAGGGATCCGAGTCGTCGACGAGATTGGCCAAGTGCTCGATCCAAGCCGGATCACCAGCCGCAACACCTTCCCCCAGTCGGATGGCGTGCCGCCGAACCGCGGGGTGGTCGTCGCCAAGTGCCGCCGCGACATCGCCCTTGGCCAAGTGGCCCAATTCTGCCAACGCCGCCAAGGCCTGAACGCGCGTTTGTGGCTGGCTGCCGGACCGGGCCAAGCGCCGCAGTTCGGGAACAGCCGCCTCGTCGGCTGTCCAAACGATCTGCTGATGCGCCAATTCGCGGAGTGTGCCGTTGGGCGACTCGAGTGCCTTGGCCAAGCCAGCTCCACTGCGCCGGGTGAGATCGGGAACGAGCCGGGCTTTTTTGCCGCTCGGCAGCACTCGGTAGATGCGACCGCGATCGCTCCCGGCGCGGGCGTCGATCCTGGCTAAGCGTCCCGGCTGAATCCAGCGCGGGTGCTCAACAAGAAATCGATACATGTCCACCACCCAAAGCCCGCCGTCCGGCCCGGTACGGATTTCCGCCGGACGAAACCAGTTGTCGTTGGAGGCGAGAAATTCCGGCGCGGTTTTTCCCTCCGGCCTATACGCGGAAAAGGTGACCCCCTTGGGCTGCAGCTTGAGACGCCGAACAAGATTGTGCACCGGCTCGCAGACAAAGGCATCGCCATAAAATTCGTTGCCCAGCAGCGTGTCGCGATACAGGCCCAAGCCGCAGCCAGAGGTCACGCGGTTGATGTGGCTTGGATCGTTAAAACGCTCAAGCGGTTGGCTGACCGGAAACACCCGGTTGGCATCCGGATAAGTGGCCACGACCACTCCGGGGCTGGGCGGCGAAACGTGGGGGTTGCGCCGCAGGTAATGGTCGGTCAGCGGATAGTGTCGCAGCAGCGTCCCATTATCACAGCCGAACCAGTTGCCCCAGTCGTCACGCACACGGCCGTGCTGCGTCAGCCCGGCCAACGTCTCGAACGCGCCTGTGTCGGGGTTGAGCCGAAAGTCGCGTCCGCGAATATCCACCGACTCGCCCCCGGCGAAGCTGTCGATGCGGCCGCCGATCAACCCGTTCGCGCCGTGCACCCAGCCGTCGAGCCCATAGGCCAGGCTATTCACGCGCGCCTGATAGTTGGTGGTGGCAAAACCGGAAAACAGGTTGCGCCGGACGTCCGCGCGGCCATCACCGTCGCTGTCCTCGGCGTAAAGGATGTCCGGCGCAGCACAGATCAGGACACCTTTGCGCCAAGCGGTGATGCCGGTCGGGAACAGCAGGCCGTCGAGGAACACCGTCCGCTTGTCAGGGAATCCGTCGCGATCGGTGTCTTCCAAGAAAACGATCCGGCCACCCGGCTCGTAGCCGCCGCGCAGGCCCAGCGGATAATCGTGCATCTCGACAACCCACGTTCGGCCGTCCGGGCCGAACTGGATCGAAACTGGGTCGATGACCAGTGGCTCAGCGGCGACCAACTCGATCCGCAAGCCGGGGCGAACGCGCATCGAACGCAGCGACGCCTCGGGCGATTTGGGCTTCGTGCCCTCGGTGCCTTTTTTCGGCCGAAACGTCCCGGGCAACTGGCGGTGAATCTCCCTGACGATTTTTTCCTCAAGGCCAGCGGCCAGTTTCGTCGGGCGATCGTAATAAACCATCGCTCCAGCACCCTCGTAGCCACCCTCCCGGAGGATGCGCTCGGACGGGATGTAGCACGGCGCGTCGTTGGCGTAGGCGTTGACCCAAATGCGATCGCGATCGAACTCCCGCTTGAGTCGCAGCGAGTAATCGACCACCACTTCGCCCGGCAAAAACACCATCGCCAGCTCGTCGCCGAAGCGCCAGGTCTGGATGGGATAATCGAGCCGGGTCTGCAGCGCCTCACTTCGAGCGAGTCGGGCGAGTTGCACCCTGGCGTGATAGCCGACCGCGTCCGCGCGCTCGGCCAAACGCTCCCACTCGGCCTTGGCTGGCGGCGTGCCGAACGCGAGTTCCACTTGGGCAAGCACGGTGCTCAGCCTGCCGTTGACCGGTGCCAACCGGCCCTTGAGCCGGCGTGCAATTTCGTCGGCAATCTGCCGGCCCTGCGCCGAAGCGGCGGCCGTGTTGTCGCCCGTGACACCGGTGTCGGGATTTTGATCCGCACCGCAGCCGATGGAAACCAGCGCCACCGCGCCGGGATGATTTTTCTGCACCCACTCCTGCGCATAGCCGGCCCAGTCGCCGCTGACCTGGTTGTGCGAAAGCGTCACACAATGGCAGGCGTAGCTGGTATAAATTGCGCGGATGCCGCCCTTGGCCGTGCGGGCAACGAGCACCGGCAGATCATGATCGACCGGGCCGCCCTGGGTGCGACGGTTTTTGGCAAAGCCAACCTGCCCCGCGCTGCCGGGGCTCCACTCGAGCCGGCCCGGCTGCAGATCGCCCAATGCCTCGAGCGCAGCCTGCTCGATCCGGCCGGTCAACTGCTCCGTGTAACGGTGGATGCGCCGCTGGTGCGCTGCGGGAATCGGCTGGCCGAACAGGGTTGGCGTCACGCCGGAGAGCATTGGCGCGGTATGCGTGTGTGTGGCGGTGACGGCGAAACGCTCCGGAGCGAGGCCTGTTTTTTCGCGCAGCCGCTTGGCCACGGTCTGCACCATCGGCCACGGCACGCCGAGGTTGTCGACCGCAACGAGCACTGCCGGGCCGACTTGGCCGTCGTCGATCGCGAGCGCCTTGGCCCAAATCTTCTGGGTGACCCCCTCCGACTCAGCCCGCCGAAAACCGAACC
>CAJWEP010000116.1 GCA_913030945.1 uncultured Verrucomicrobiota bacterium | reverse complement strand
TTAAGCCATTGGTAATCAATAGGTTAGAGACGCCTGTAATGAAACACCTCCTACTAATTGAAAGCAGTTTAGGGGTTGGGCTTCAAAGGCACGAAAAGGGTTTGTATCGATTTAGGGTACATTTAGGGGAAACCTTTTCCAATTATTGCCCTACATTGCACCGTCTCTTCAAAAAACTGAAATCCATAAAACGCCAATTAAAATGGGCATAGAAGTAAGGAAAAAGTGGAGCGGGTGAAGGGAATCGAACCCTCGTGTCAAGCTTGGGAAGCTTGCGTTCTACCATTGAACTACACCCGCAGTGAAGGGGAAAGGGAAGTGTTCGGCCTTGCAGCGGCTTTGGCAATGTTTTTGTTTCACGGCTCGGGCGGCCCGAGGGTGCGGATGATTTTGCCGTTGCGATCCCAGGCGTAAACACGGCCGTTGTCTGCGCCGCCGTACAGCAGCTTGCCGTCGGTGGTGGCGGCAAGGCAGTGCAGCAGGTCGCCGGCCTTGGCCCATGTCTTGCCGGGGCGCGTGCCTGATTCACTGCAAAGCCGGAGGGCGCCGTCGTCGCTGGCGGTGATCAACTCGGCGTTTTTGGCCGGCCAGGCGATGGCGGCGACGTTGCCGGGGTGGCCAATCACGACGGTTTTTTTCTCGCGCGTTTTTGTGTCCCAGATTTTCAGTTCCTTGTCTGCGCCGCCGCTGGCGAGCAGCGCGCCGTCCGGCTTGTAGGCGAGCGAGAGCACCGGCGCAGTGTGGGCCTCGATCTGCATCACCTGTTCGCCCGTGGCCAAGCTCCAGAACCGGAGCAGTCGGTCGGCGCCGGCGGTGGCCAGTGTTTTGCCGTCGGGCGCGATGGCAAGGTCGAAGACGGCTTCATCGTGTGCCTGCCAAGCCAGGCGCTTGGCCAAGGCGGCGATGTTCCAAAGGGCAACCCCGCCGGCTTGGCCAAGCGCGTTGGAGGCGGTGATCAAGGTGGCGCTGTCGGGGGTGAAGGTCATTGCCGTGACGCGGCCGGGGAGGTCGGTGATCTCGCCGCCGGACGACCAGTCGGTGCTGTTCCAGAGGAGCACCTTGCGGAAGCCACCGGTGGCGAGGCGCTTGCCGTCGGGGCTCCATGCGATGGACTGGACGGCGTCGCGGTGGCCGTTGAGTTTGGCGGTGGCTGGTTTGTCTTTTTCGGCGAGGTTGTGGACGGTGACGAGGCTGCCGTGGCCGGCGGCGAGTTGTCTGTTGTCCGGCGAGAGTGCGAGGGCAAACACCGGCCGGTAGCCGGCGGGCAAGCGGCCAAGCTTGGCGGGATCGATCAACTTGGCCTCGATGACGAGTTCAGAGGGGAGCCACTTGGCCCCGGCGTCGATCCATTGGCCAAGCGTGGCGATTTGTTCGTCGCCCAGTTGTTTCTTTGGCGGCATGTGGGGGTCGCTGCCGGGCTGGGCGTACCGGATCATGCGGCTCTCCGCGGCTTGGCCGGGGAGGAGCGACGGGCCTTCGTCGCCGCCCTTGAGGGCGAGCGCACGGGTAGTGAGATTGAGTTCGCCCTTGTTTTTTTTGGCGTTGTGGCAGCGGAGGCATCGGTCGCGCAGGAGGTGCATCGCGCGCTTGGCCAAGCCGGCGTCCCCGGCTTCGGCTTGACCGGCGCTGGGCCACGCGGCCGCGATGACCAAAGCCAGCTTGGCCAAGCGGGCGGTAGCGAGCCTGCGGGTGAACGGTTTCATGCGTGGGGCGGCATTAAACCGGGCCCGGTGGCTTGGCGCGAGTCTTCGTTGCTTTAATTCGCAGGGACAATCATTTCGGGTTGGCCGATGATGTACCTCGCGCTGACCTACGACCACCGGGTTGTCGATGGCCGCTAGGCGGTCACCTTCCTCGTCCAGGTGAGGGAATTCATCGAAAATCCAGAGCTTGACCTCCGGGCTAAATGTTTGGCCGGATTGGCCTCGCTCGAGTATTTTAGAGTTGATACTTTCCCGCCCATAAAATTCGCTGACCGAGCGAACAGCACTTACAACTTTTAATGGATTTTGATCTTGTAGTCATCGGGGCCGGGCCGGGCGGGTACACCGCCGCGATCAAGGCGGCGCAACTCGGCATGAAGACGGCCATCGTCGAGAAGGACCAGGCCCTTGGCGGCACCTGCCTCAACGTCGGCTGCATCCCCAGCAAGGCGCTGCTCTCGTCGACCGAGTTGTATCGCGAGGCGCAGCACAGTTTCGGCGCGCACGGCATTTCAGCCGACGGGCTGTCGATGGACGTCGGCGCGATGATGAAGCGCAAGGATGGCGTCATCCGCAAAATGGCGCGCGGAATCGACTACCTAATGAACAAAAATGGCGTCGAGCGTGTGCTCGGTCTTGGCTGCATCGCCGGGCCGAATGTGGTGGAGGTTGATGACAGCAAAAAAACGCAGTGCCTCAAGGCCAAGCGCATCCTCATCGCCACCGGCAGCCGCGTCACCGGCCTGCCGTTTCTCGAGATTGACGGCGAAACGGTGTTGAGCAGCGACCACGCGATCGCGCTTGGCCAGGCGCCGGAGTCGATGGTCGTGATCGGCGGCGGCGCGATCGGCCTCGAGCTGGGCTCGGTCTGGGCGCGGCTTGGCACGGCGGTCACCGTGGTCGAGTTTCTGCCGCGCATCGCCGCGATGTTCGACGAGGACATCACACAGGCCCTGCAGAAACTGCTGAAAAAACAGGGGCTCCAGTTTCACCTCGGGACCGGCGTCGAGTCGGCTGGGAAAACCGAGGGCGGCGTCCGGTTGACCGCTGCCAGGGGCGACAAAAAAGTCGAGCTGGAGGCCGAGAAGGTGCTTGTTGCCGTCGGCCGCAAGCCGAACACCGAGGGCCTCGGCGCCACCGAGGCCGGCGTGGAACTGGACGAGCGCGGCTGCATCAAGATCGACGACAAATGGCAGACCAGCGTCCCGGGCATTTACGCCATCGGCGACGTGGTGGCCGGGCCGATGCTGGCGCACAAGGCCGAGCAGGAGGCCGTCGCTGCCGTCGAGCGGATGGCCGGCCTGGCCGGCCGGGTCAACTACGGTACCATTCCGTCCGTCATTTACACCTCGCCGGAAGTGGCCGCCGTGGGCCTCACCGAGGCGGAGGCCCTCGAGAAGGGGCATGAGGCTGCGGTGGGCGTTTTCCCGTTTCAGGCTAACGGCCGGGCCGTCGCCGGCGGGCATGCGGACGGCTTGGCCAAGGTCATCGCCGACAAGGCGACCGATCGGGTGCTTGGCGCGCAGATCCTCTCCGCCAATGCCTCAGAGCTGATCGCCGAGGCAGTGTTGCTGATGGAGTTCGGCGGCAGTGCGGAGGACTTGACCCGGACGATTCATGCGCACCCGACGATGTCGGAGGGCCTGCGAGAGGCGGCCCACATCGCCGTGGGGGAACCGCTGCACATTTGAGCGCTTGGCCAAGCCCTCAAAAAAAAACGCCGGCTTGCACCGGCGCTCAAAAGTTTGTGGCGGTTCCTACTCGTTCGTTGGTGCGGGGGCGGCCGTTTTTTCCGGGGTCGGCTTGGCTGGCTCGGTTGGCTTATATTTCCCGGCGGCATCCTTGTTCAGGATATCGATGATCATAGTGGTGATGTCGTTTTTGCCGTTGGTGTAAAGGACGGTAGGAGTACGGGGCAGCAGGACGTCCTGTGAGGAATCAATAACCAGATCGTAGCCCAGTTCTTTGGCCTTGGCGCTGATGACTTCCTGGATTTCCTCGAGGCGCCCCTTGCGAAGCCGCCGGGTCTGGCCAGCAAGGGTTTTCTGTGCGTTCTTGTTGAATTCGATGACCTGTTGCTCGAGGCGTTTGAATTCGGTGTACTTTTCCTGTGCTTTTTTGAGGTCGGTCGAGCGTTTTTCGTCGGAGTTGGCCGGATCCTGGGCGCTGGCATTAAGGCTGTTGTGTTCCTTCTCAAGCAGGTTCAGGTCCTCGATCATGCCGATCCGGGCCTTGTCGAAGTCGGCTCCGCGCTCCTTGAGTTGGTCGTTGGACAGCTTGGTTTTCCAGTAGCTGTCGAAGGATTTGAGGAGATCGATGGTGGCGATCTTGACCGGTTCCTGTGCGAGGGCGGTCCCGGCGAGGCAGGAGAGCGCCAGCACCATGGCGGCCAGTTTGAGCAGGGGTGAGTGTGTCATGGTTAGTTTTCCTTTCATCACATATGATCAAAAATTGCGGGTGAAGCCGACCCCAAAATGAAACTCCCCACCTCCCCCGACGTAGTCGGGGTGGGTGATCGGGATGCCGTAGTCGAGCCGCAACGGCCCGAGCATCGGCACGATGAGCCTCAGGCCGATGCCCCAGTTGTCGGCGTAGTCGGAGAATTCAAACTCGTAGGGATCCTCGTACACCATCCCGATGTCGTAGAAAAATGCCACGCGCAAACGGTCGATGATCGGGATGCTGTACTCAATCGAGCCGAGCCAGTAGCTGCTGCCCCCCAGTGTCTCTGTGCCGTCGGTGATGACCGGGGTCCATTTTTCCTGAGGTTTCCATTGTTCTGCTGGGTTGTCTGGATCGTACGGTGTCTGCCAAGAATCAAATTTGCCTGGAACGCTTGAATTCTCAATAAAGAACGGATAGTCACTTTTACTATCAACCGGAATAAACTTTTCCACGTTGTCCTTATCCTTCACATAGTAGCCGTACTGGTCGTTCTCGAAGCCGTTTTTCCACGTCTGCATGCGCGGGCCGATGTCCCGGTAGTCGTAACCGCGCAGCGAGTAGCTGCCTCCGGTGAAATACCGGTCAAAGTAGGGCACGCGCCTGCTGTCGCCGAACGTGTCCACGACGCCCAGTTTACCGTACACCTCCCAAATGTGGCCCTCAGCGAAACCGGGATAGTAGTAGGCGGTATTGACCTCAAGGCGGTACATCTCAGTGTCGCCGCCGAAGGGGCCGCCGGCGATATCCGCCTTGACCTGGGTAAACTGGCCGCGGCTGGGCACGAGCGCGTTGAGGGTATCATAGGCAAAAAACAGGCCCAGCTTGGACACCAGGCGGTCGTGGTTCAACTCCGACAACTCGCCCTGCTCCAGGCGGTCCATGTCGTAGGCCCAATCGAAGGGGTTGGCAGACAGGTCGTCGGGATGCCCCTTGGCCAAGCCGTTGGTGAGTATGTCGTGCTCGGCCAACATATCGGAAAAGTAGGATCGGTCGTGAATGCCGATGGACTCGAAGGTGAAACTGACGCCCCCGCTGGTGAAGTCGTTCCAGAGTTTCCGGGAGAGGCCCAGCCTCGCACCGGTCTGGTGCTGCTCGAAGTAGCGGCTGTAGTACTGGATCTCACGGTGGTACAGGTCCACAGAAAAACGCAGTTTGCGGTCGAGGAAATAAGGCTCCTCGAAGGTGATCTGATAATCCTCGTGCCGGGTGCCGGCGGTGATTTGCAGACGGAATTTTTGCCCGCTGCCGGTGAAGAACGGCGGGTTGAACAGGTCGAAGTTGCCCTGCACGTAGCCTACCTGGGCAAACAGGGACATATAGGAACTGTACCCGAATCCCGTGATGAGGTGGCCTGTCCGTCCCTCCTGCACCCCAACGATGAGGTTGCGGCGGTTCGGCAGCTCCGGGATTTTCTCGATCTGCGTGTCGACACTGTCAAAAAGCCCGGTGCCTTCGAGCCGGCGCTTGCTCAACTCGACACTGACCATGTCGAACACCTCGCCGGGGGAGATCGCCAGTTCACGCCGGATCACCTTGTCCTTGGTTCGGGTGTTGCCGCGGATCTCCACCTTTTCCACGTAGCTCAATTCGCCCTCGGTGATGTTGTAAGCGAGGTCTATGGTGCCCTGGTCGGTGTTGGGCACCTTGGTCACGCGCACTCGGGTGTCGAGATAGCCGTACGCTTCGTAGAAGTCCCGGATGGCGTCCCTGTCCTCGTTCAACCCGGTGGGGGTGAAGATGGCGCCCTCAAGCATGTACGGGGCCACCGCACGCTCGAGAACCTGCACCCCGCGGCGTATCTGGTCACCGCTGAAGAGCGTGTTGCCCTCGAAGGTGACATTGCCGACCTCATATTGATATCCCTCGTACAGGTCCAGGCGGATCACCATCCGGCCCTCCTTCGGGTACTCGAACTTGATCTCGCGAACCTTGAAGTCGATGTAGCCCTGATCCTGATAAAACTGGGTGAGCATCTCGAGGTCCTCGTCCCATTGGTCGGTCTCGAACTTGCCGCTGCCGGTCAGCCACGACATCCACCAGCGTTTGCGTGTCTTGATCGCCTTGCGCAGTTCGCGCTGGGAGGAGGCCACCGCGTTCTCGAACACGATGTTGTCAATCTTGACCTTCCGCCCGGGATCGACCTGGAAGACGACGGTCGCTTGGCCAAGCGCCTCGTCGTGCCGGACATCGTACTCGACCTTGGCCTGATGGTAGCCGCCTTTTTGGTACTCCTTCAGGATGGTGCGAGTGTCGGAGAATATCCTTGGCCGACTGAGGGTCTCCCCAGTGCGTGAGCGGATTTTTTTGCGAAGTTTGCTTTCGCGGAACTTCCGGCCCCCAGTGTTGCCCTCGAAGAGGATCTCCGTGACCACCGGCTTGCCAACGAGCGTGTAGGTCACCTCAACCCCGCCGGCGACCTGCTTCTCGGTCACGTAAACATTCTCGAAAAAACCGGTGTTGCGAAGGTTGTGGATGTCGTCGTCGCTGGCCTTGTGCGAGTAGGGATCGCCCAGCTTGAGGCGGATGTTGGCGCGGATGAGCGCGTCGCTGGCGGCGGCCTGGCCGATGTGCTGGAGGGTTATTTTCTGAACCGGCGGCAGCTTGGGAATCGGGCCGGCGATTTGCCCGCGGAGCGGAGCGCTCGACAGCAGCAGCAATGCGGCGATGAGCGCCTGGCCAAGCGCATGCAACCAACGCCCCGGGCTAATCGCCCTGCAGGATGTCGTCATCGCTGAACTTGGCTGCACTCTCAAATCTTGTGAATCCTTTCAAAAAGGTCAGACGCACATCCCCGGTCGGGCCGTTGCGCTGCTTGGCAATGAGCAGGTTAATCTGGCTGGCTTCGTTGTCGGGATCATCGGTGTCTTCGTCCAGTCCGCCGGGCTTGTACAACAATCCCACCAGGTCGGCATCCTGCTCGATCGCGCCGGACTCACGGAGATCCGACAGGCGCGGCTTTCGGTTTTTGTCCCTCTCCAGTTCACGGTTGAGCTGGCTCAGGACGATCACCGGGACTTTCAATTCCTTGGCCAAGGCCTTGATGCCGCTGGAAATCTCAGCGATCTCCTGCTGGCGGTTCTCTCCGGCACGGCGCGAAGTAGAATTAAGCAACTGCATGTAGTCAATGACAAACAACCTGATCCCGTGCTGCTGCCACATTCGTCGGGCCCGCGCCTTCAGTTGCAGGATCGAGAGGCCGCCCGAGTCGTCGATATGCATCCCGGACTCGGACAGTTTGCCGGAGGCATCGAGAATCCGGGGGAAATCCCGTCTCTGCAGAAACCCTTCGCGCAGATCTCGCAGGTTGATGCGGGCCAGCGAGCAGAGCATGCGCATGACCAGCGCCTCTGCCGACATCTCGAGGCTGAACACCCCTACTGGCAGGTGCTCTTTCAGCACGACATGCTCCACGATGTTCATCGCCAGCGAGGTCTTGCCCATGCTCGGCCGGGCCGCCACGACGATCATCTCGCCGCCGTGCAGTCCGGTGGTCATCCGGTCAAAATCTGTAAAGCCGGTCTCTATCCCCGTGCTGGCACCCTTGTTCTTGAAGCATTTCTCAATCGTGGCGATCGCGGCATCGACGTGTTCCTTGATGGTTGCGTTGTCGGCGATGCTGTGCTCGGTTCGGATACCCAGCACCGACTGCTCCACCTCGCCAATCAGTTTCTCCACCTCGCTGCTCCCCTCGTAGGCGTCAGTGATCGCCCTGGTACAGGTGTGAATCACCTTCCGCAGGAGTGCCCGGTCCCGCACGATGCCGAAGTAATACTCAAGGTTCGCGGCCGACGGCACCCCGTCCTGCAACTCGGCCAAATAGGCCACACCGCCAATGTTGTCGAGTTCCCCGTCGGCACGCAACTGGTGCGAGAGGGTCAGCAGGTCGATCGGGGCGTTTTGTTCGTTCATTTTCACCAATGCCGAGCAGATCGCCCGGTGGCGCAGGTCGTAAAACACCGACTCGTCCTTGACCTTCCCGATGTACGTGGGAAGATTTTCTTCGGGGTCGAGCAGGATGCAGCCCAGCACGCCCTGCTCGGCGGCGGTGTCGTGCGGCGGCGTCCGGTCCAGCGGAATGGAGGCGAGCGGCTCCTTTTTTCGCGGCGTCTTTTTCAGGTCCGCGGACTCGGCGGAGGGCATGTCCAGCACGTCAGGCATGACCCAATGGAACCTCAAACCCAATGCCGGTGCAACGAATAGTACTTCGAAAGTTTCTCGGCCCTTATTGACAGGCTATTCGCAGCGCTTGGCCAAGCGGCTCCGCGCTTGACCCCGCTTGGCCAAGTCGCGGAAGCTGGGTGCACAACGGATGGCCTTGGATCAATCCACACTCGACAAACTTCGGCGCCTCGTCGGTGCGGGAAACGTGCTGACGGCTAAGGAGGACCTCATCCCGTACGCGTTCGACGGCACGGCGGCATTGAAGGAGACGCCCGGCTGCGTGGTATTCGCGGCCAGCACGGAGCATGTCAGCAACGTGCTGAAACTGGCCAATGACACCGGCACGCCGGTGGTCACGCGTGGCAGCGGCACGGGGCTCAGCGGCGGCAGCGTGCCGGCGGCTGACTGCATCGTGCTCTGCACGGTGAAGATGGAGGCCGTCCTCGAGGTGGACGCGGCGAACCTCACCATGACCGTCGAACCGGGCGTGACGACCATCCAAATCGCCGAGGCGGCGGAAAAGGCCGTGCTGTTTTATCCGCCGGATCCGGGCTCAATGAAGATTTCCACCATCGGCGGCAACGTTGCCGAGAACTCCGGTGGCCTGCGCGGGCTGAAGTATGGCGTCACGCGAAACTATGTGATGGGCCTGGAGGTGGTGCTGCCCGACGGCGAGGTGATGTGGCTCGGGAACAAGTGCGTGAAGGACGTCGCCGGTTTTTCGCTGAAGGACGTGATGATTGGCAGCGAAGGCACGCTCGGCGTCATCACCAAGGTGCTGCTCAAGCTCATACCCAAGCCGGCCGCGAAAAAGACGATGGTCGCCACCTTCGACGCGATGGACGCCGCCGCGCAGACGGTTAGCGACATCATCGCCGCGCAAATCATCCCGTGCACGCTGGAGTTTCTTGACCGCACCACCATCCATTGCGTGGAGGACTTTTCGAAGGTCGGTCTGCCGCTCGACTGTGAGGCGCTGCTGTTGATGGAAACCGACGGCCATCCCGCCGCGGTCGCCGAGGAGGCCGCCAAGATGGAGGAACTGGCCAAGGCCAACGGCGCCATGGAGGTGCGCGTGGCCAGGGATGCCGCCGAGGCCGCGCAGCTCGCCACCGCCCGCCGCAGCGCCTTCAGCGCCCTCGCCCGCTTGGCCCCGACCACCATTCTCGAGGACGCCACCGTGCCCCGCAGCGAACTGGCCCACATGATTCGTTTTGTCGACGCGGTTGCGAAAAAACACAAATTAAAAATCGGCACCTTCGGCCACATGGGCGACGGCAACCTGCATCCGACCTTCCTCACCGACGAACGCAACGCGGACGAGATGCACCGCGTGCACGAGGCGTTCACGGAAATCTTCGACGAAGCCATCCGCCTCGGCGGCACCATCACCGGCGAACACGGCATCGGCCTCGCCAAGAAGGATTTTTTACCCAAATTCGCCGGCGCTGCCCAAATGCGCGTCATGCGAGACCTGCGAAAGGCGCTGGACCCCAGGGGCATATTGAATCCCGGTAAGATGTTTGATTGATGCCTGACACAACACAGCAGCAGCATGCGGTGTTGGCGGAGGCAATTCGCCGGCATGACCGGGCGTATTACGTCGAGGTGCAGCCGGCGATCAGCGACCAAGAGTACGATCGGATTTACCGCGAGCTGCTCGATCTCGAGGCGGCGCACCCGGAACTTCGCACCAACGACTCGCCGAGTCAGCGTGTTGGTGGCGCGCCGATCGACGGTTTCGAGACGGTCCGGCATGCGGTACCGATGATGAGTCTCGACAACACCTACTCGCAGGAGGAGGTGCGC
>CAJWEP010000115.1 GCA_913030945.1 uncultured Verrucomicrobiota bacterium | reverse complement strand
GGTGAGGACCTGTACGTGATCTGGCCTGGTTCACCCAGCTTGATGCTGGAGCGCAACAGCGATTGCAAGGGCGGCACTTGGGAGGCGATCCCGTCAACCGTGGGCAAGGGAATCCATGTGGAGAAGAACTGTGGTACCAAGGCGTTCTTCCGCTTGGTTCATAAGAAATAAACGCGCCAACTACAACAATTCAGCAAAACACCCGGATGCAGCATCCGGGTGTTTTTTTGTTGCAGTCGGATCTTCCCAAGGATGCGCCCATCCGGCGGAGGCTAGCAGATATTGTTGCCGCGCAGCTTGAGCCAGGCCTCGGCGGCCTTGTGGTTTGGGCAGACCTTGGCCAAGCGCTCCCAAAACCGGGTTGAATGATCCAAATGATCCAGATGAACCAACTCGTGGAGGATCACATAGTCCCGGACGAAGGCCGGCACCTGCAACAGGCGCCAGTTCAGCGAGATGGCACCGGAGCTGGAGCAGGAGCCCCAGCGCGTCTTTTGGTTTCGGATGCTCACCCGCCCGGGGGCGAACCCATGGCGCTTGGCCAAGCGGAAGGTGGTCTCGACAAGCTCAACCTTGGCCTGGCAGCGCAAGATGTTTTTCGCGGAGTCAATCAGCCCCGGCCCCGCTTCGGTCGAGATCGCGGCGAGTTGATCGCGGAACGAGGCTAGGCTCTGATCTGTGGTCAATGAGCGGATCAGGATGCGTCTGCCCCTGAACAGCACTGTTCCGTCCGCTTGGCTCGTGTCGTCCGGCAGGATGGAACCCTGAAGCCGCAGGGACAGGAACTGTTTTTCCACCCACGCATAATTCTCCGAAACGAAGCGGAGCGCCTCCTTGCGAGAGCCGCCCCGGGGTATGGTGACCCGGAGCACCAGTTCCGGGAGCAGGCGAATGATGTAACGCTTGGCGCGTTTGTTCCGGACACACTCCAGCGGCAGCCTGGATTGGCCAATCACCACCCCGGTTTCAGAGATGGTACTTTTTCGACTGTCGGGCTCCAGAAGAGTGTCCAGAAAATCCAGCTGCACGCGGGGCAAAGTAAGGATGTCCCCCCGCGACTGCAAGATCGCCGAGGTGCACTGTCACAATGCTGTGATTCCAAGTTTTATGCCTTCGCAGGATGATCAGGGAAGAAATTTTTCGATTGCACTGATTGTGGTACGAAATGCACAGAGCCACAATGGATTGTGTATTAACCAAAATGAAGGTTTACGAACAATTAAGAGAGCCTGTTTTTTCACTTTTTATCCACATGAAATTCACAGGATATCCTCAAAAAAACCCTCTTTTTAGGACAAATTGGGTCTTTTTTGGCAAATAAGCTGAAATTTCATAAAAAAAAGCGATAAAAACGCTTGCCCCCACCCTAAGCCGTCACTAATTTCCACCGCAAGTGCGCCTTTTTTGGGCGTACGAGGGGTGACCGGTTTTAGTCCCTCTCTGCATCGGCGCAAGCCGGTGTTGTATACGTATACACAAAAAACAAACTAGTTCTCAGGAGGAACTGATTATAATGAAAATGAACAAATGGACCATGGGTCTGGCCGCCGCTGGTGTGGTTAGTCTCGCTTCAACTGCTCAGGCAGAGGAAAACAGCGTGTTGACGGCTCTGTCGTCAACCGTCATTAGTGGATCTGTTGAAACTTCCTACAATGGGACTTTCAGCAGGGACAACAACCTGTACGGCGATCAAGGATTCGTCGCAAACGGCGCCAGTTTGGCTGTTAGCAGCCCGCTTGGCGAGGGTGATTACAGCGCAGGCTACAATGTGGAACTGCTGCTGGGTCAGCGTGCTGAAAACTTCGCTGGTGGAATTGAAGGTGTTGGGGACTTCCTCATCAAGAATGCCAACATCGGCCTGAATGTGCCGTTCGGCAACGGGGTTGACCTGACCGTTGGTTTGTTCGACACGATTGTTGGTTACGAAGTCGAAGCCAGTGCTTCCAATCCGAACGTGGATCGTTCCTACGGGTATGACTTGGAGCCGTTTACGCATACTGGCGTATTGGCCTCCACATCGTTGTCCGACAACATTAGCGTATCGCTTGGCTTGGCCAATTCGTTCGACTCGACGGGTGGTTTGCATAACGACACCATCGCCGGTGACGGAAACTTCGCCTACCTGGCGGGCCTAGAGATCACGGCTCCCGAAAACTTGGGCTTCCTGTCTGGCAGCACGTTGTACATTGGGTACATTGACGGTGCCAGTGCCGGTGCTAACAACGACGATGAGGATTCGCTCTTCTACGTGGGTGGCTCTATCAGCAGCCCGATCGAGGGAGTTTCCCTGGGTGTTGCCTATGACGATCGCGAGTATGGCAATGGTCAAGACGATGCCGATGCCGTGGCCGCCTATGTGGTCTGGGACATCAGCGACGGCCTTTCATTGGCAGGTCGTTACGACACGCTCGATAACGGCGACGACACCAAGTCCATGTGGAGTGCCACCCTTGGTTACTCCATCTGGGAGAATGTTCTCACTCGTTTGGAGTACAACTATGAAACAGGCGATCGCGCAGACGGCGACAGCAGCGCCATCATAGCGAACCTGTTCTACCAGTTCTAATTTCCAACCAAGTTGGATTACAAAGTCCCTCCGTCTTGGAGGGACTTTTTTTGTGCCCAGGCCCGTTCCTTGGTCACTTGAAACTTGAAACTTGGCCAAGCGACACCAATTCTCGGCTCGTTGCTGCTAACAATCGAAAATCTGCGCAAAAGCTATGGAACACCGGACGGGTCTGTCCAGGCGGTGGTGGATGTGCCGGTTTTCTCGCTCGACACCGCGCAGCAGATGGCCCTCTGCGGCACCAGCGGTAGCGGCAAGACCACGTTTCTCAATCTCATCGCCGGTATTTTGAAGCCGGACGCGGGCCGCATTGAGCTGGACGGTTGCGCGATCTCCGACGCCAGCGAGGCCGGGCGGGACCGGCTTCGCGCCCGGACGATTGGGTACATATTCCAGACATTCAACCTGTTGCAGGGCTACACCTGCATCGAGAACGTGCTGCTCGGGATGAGCTTCGGGCCGGGGGCGGATCGGCGCCGGGCCCGCGGGCTGCTGGAACGGGTGGGGCTTGGCCAGCGGCTGGATCATTTCCCCCGCCAGCTCTCGACCGGTCAGCAGCAGCGGGTGGCCGTGGCCCGGGCCCTGGCCAACCGACCCAAGCTGGTGCTGGCGGACGAGCCGACCGGCAACCTCGATCCGGCCAGCGCTGCCGAGTCGCTTGGGCTGATCCATGAGACGTGCTTGGAGAACGGCGCGGCGCTGCTGCTCGTGAGCCACGACCGGGAGGTGCTTGGCCAATTTGACAACGTCCGCGACCTGGCGGAGATCAACCGGGCGGCCGCTTGCCCAAGCGCGGGGGAGGCCCGATCGTGAGCCTGTTGCAGATCGTCCTGCGCAGCCTGCGGCAGCATCTGCTGTCGACAGGGATCACCGCGTTCTCGATCGCGCTGGCGAGCGGGCTGCTGATGAGCGTGTGGGTGGTGAAGGATCAGGCGCGGGAAAACTTCACCGGCGTGGACTCCGGCTTCGACGGCGTGTTTGGCGCGCGCGGCTCCAAGCTGCAACTGGTGCTCAACTCCATATTTCACCTCGAGGCGTCGCCGGGCAACCTGTCGTGGGAGCAGTACAGGCTGATTGCCGCCGACCGCCGCATCGCCAGCGCGGTGCCGATCGCGGTCGGGGACAATTTCCGTGGCTACCGGCTGGTCGGCGTGACGACGAACCTGTTCGGGATCGAGTATCGCGAGGGCAAAAAGTACGCTGTGCGCGACGGATATCTGTTCAACCCGGAAAGGAAGCAGGCGGTGGTGGGCAGCTTCGCAGCGGAGCGGCTCAAGTGGAAAGTCGGCGACACGTTTCGTCCGTATCACGGCTTGATTTTTGACGAGAACAAACAGCACCCTGACGAATATGTCGTATCCGGCATCATGGAGCCGAGCAACACGCCGGCGGACCGGGTGATCTGGATCCCGATCACCGGACTGCAAAACATGGCGGGGCACGATGCCGAGACGGCGACCGACGTGAGCGCCGTGCTGGTGAAGCTGCGCGGCACAAGCGGCATGATGATGAACCAGGAGATCAACCTGCAGGGCAACGTGATGACGTTTGCCTGGCCCATTGCGCAGATCATGGGTCAGCTGTTCAACAAGATCGCCCCGGTGGAGATGGTGCTGCGGGCGGTGGCGCTGCTCGTGGCGCTGGTGGCGGCCGGCTCGATCCTCGCAAGCATCTACAACTCAATGAACGAGCGTCGCCGTGAGATCGCCATTTTGCGGGCACTGGGCGCACGTCGCTCGACGATTTTCTCCGTGGTGGTGCTGGAGGCGAGCGGCATCGCGGCGCTGGGTGCAGTGGCCGGGTTTGGGGTGTATTTTGTCATCATGAGCATCGCCGCCTGGTTTATCCGGAAGGAGACCGGCATCGTGCTCAACCCGCTGGAGCTTCAGCCGGTGATGGCCTGGGCGCCGTTGGCCATGCTGGGCCTGGGCGCGCTGGCCGGGCTGGTCCCGGCGGCCAAGGCCTATCGCACCGACGTGGCCGAAAACCTCACCCCCATTTCCTGAGCCATGAGCAAGTTGATGAGTTGGATGATCCTTGCAGGGGTGGTTGCGCTTGGCCAAGCGGGGTGCAATGGCGGCCACGATCATGACCACCCGCATGCCGGGTCGCACCACCATGACCCGCCGCACGGCGGCGCGGGGGTAACGCTGGGCGACGAGGAGGCGCATATTGAGTTTTTGGCAGACGCCGAGGCGGGAACGGTTACCGCCTGGTTTTTCACGCCGCACATGGAGCGGTATCTGCGCATCAAGGCGGAGTCGTTCGATGTCCTGGCCATGCTGCCGGATGGCGAGGCCAGGTTGACCTTTAAGGCGGTGGCCAACGCCGGGACCGGTGAGACCGTCGGCGACACGTCGCAGTTCGTGGCCGGGGCAGCCAGGCTGGCCGGCGTGGAGTCGTTCGATGCAGTCTTGCCAGAGGTGAGCATTCAGGGCAGGATTTATCGAAACGTGGCGTTCAACTATCCGAAGGGCAACTGACATGAGCACAGAGGAACAACCCAGTTTGTGGAAATATTACGTGCTGAAGGCCGTGATCGCTGCGTTGATCTTGTTCGTAGGATACGAGGTGTTTATCGACAAACCCAGCCCGGAGGCACCTGCCCTCACCCAGGAGGAACTCGACAACCTCAGCGGTGACATCGAGTTGATCGAAGAGGATCCGGATCCAGTCGAGGATACCCCGGCTCCGGAAGCCAAGCCGGAGGCAGCGTCCGGGCCGCCGGTCGATGAAGCCCCGCCTGCCGCCGCAACGGAGCCGCCCCCAAATCTCGTTGAGTTGGTTCAGCCGATTGTCGGGACCGGGGAGGAACTGCCGCCGGAGGCGATCGATGGTTATGAAGGGGTGACCTTCGACAAGCTGGCCTCGTTTCCGTACGAGGTGCCGCTGGATCCGGTGACGAACAAGGTGGAGTTGGCCAAGCTCAACGCCCAGATCCCGGAGCGCATCAAGTCGCTCGACAAAAAGCCGGTGGCCATCCGAGGCTTCATGCTGCCGCTCAAGGTGGAGAACGGGCTGGTCACGGAACTGCTGATCATGCGGGACCAGTCGATGTGCTGCTTCGGCACCGTGCCCAAGATCAACGAGTGGATCAACATCCGGATGGCCGGCGAGGGCGTCCAGCCGATCATGGACCAGGCGATCACCCTCATGGGCCAGTTGAAGGTGGGCGAAGTGCTCGAAAACGACTATTTGGTGGGCATTTACGAGATGGAAGGGGATCGGATGATTGGCCCGCTGGACCTCTGATTTTCGCTCGATTCAAGGTTGACAACTGCTTGGCCAAGAGACAGGTTTCCTTCGCGGCTTTAGATGAAAAGACACTTATGAAAAAAAATCGTACTTCCTCCGGTTTCACACTTATTGAGTTATTGGTGGTGATCGCCATCATCGCGATCCTGGCTGCGTTGCTGCTGCCAGCCCTGGCCAAGGCAAAGAGCAAGGCCCACGGTATCTTTTGCATGAACAACACCAACCAGTTAATCAAGGGGTTTCACCTGTATGCCTCGGATGAGGAGGATTACATCCCCCCAAATCATGACGATGGCAATTCGAGCCCTTGGAGAAACTGGTGCAGTGGTCAGGCGTCGAATCCCACAAATGCCCGTTTTATGATGACCGGACCAACCCCCAATGACATAGAGGCCTATAACCTGCGAGGGGTTAGGCCTTGGCAGTGGAATCGCATTGCTCCCTATCTTGGTGGTAACATCACAGTTTGGCGCTGTCCCGCTGATCCCAGTACATACACCGTAAGGGAAGATGGAGTATCCAAGAGGGTTCCCCGCTACCGAAGCATTTCCATGAGCCAGGCGGTGGGAACCTACCCCTACGATTCCCAGTCCAAGAATGCGGTTCATGGCCCGTGGCTGGACGGCAACCACGGCCACTCCCGGGGTAGAACCTGGTGGACATATGGTAAGATGAGTGACTTTAATGATCCTGGAGCGGCCGGCACGTACATGTTGGTGGACGAAAACCACATGAGCATCAACGACGCGGGCTTTGCCACCATCGGTCCCGGCCCGTCCAACTTCCGCATGATCGACTGGCCGGCCACCTATCACAATATGGCTGCCGGGTTTGCCTTTGCGGACGGCCACTCGGAGATTCGCAAGTGGGTTTGGTCTGGAACGGACTTGGAAAATCGTGGTCCGGCGATGAGGGGTGGTGTTCGCAGTCCGGACATCGTGTGGATGCAGATGCGGACCTCGGCCTTGATCAGAAGATAGACTTTTATTGATTTTAAACGGCGGTTCATCGATTAGCTAAATTTTCAAGGCGATCCCAAGCGGATCGCCTTTCCTTTTGTTTAACAACCGGTTTGTTGGTTGACGACTTCGTCAATCGGGCATATTTTCCGGCTTGGATACCTGAGATTACCAATGAAAACAAAGCTAAAACAACGCGGTTTCACTCTAATTGAACTGCTGGTGGTGATCGCCATCATTGCGATTTTGGCAAGTATGTTGCTCCCGGCATTGGCCAATGCCAAGTCCAAGGCCACCGGGATCAGTTGCATGAGCAACAACAAGCAAGTTGCCCTTGCCTGGCTGATGTATGCCGGAGACAACGATGGCTTTTTGGCTGGTAGTCTGGGTAATGCTTCGCAAGGAACGGTTTGGGTTCCTGGCCATCTTGATTTTAGTTCACGAAGAGACAACGTTGACAATGATCTTCTTCTTGACCCTAGGCGCGGTGCACTACTCGGCAAGTACCTTCAGAATGCCGAAGTATTTAAATGCCCTGCTGACAAGAGCACGGTAAGATTTGGAGGGGAAACGCTGCCTCGAATCCGTAGCATCTCCATGAGCCAATCGTTCGGTCGAAATCCGTCCCAGGGCGGTGGAGCTGGCCAGTGGTTGCCCTATAGCAGCTACCTCAATTATGTGCAGGAGGGCGATATGGCCAACCCGGGGCCGTCCAACCTCTTTGTCTTTCTGGACGAACACCCCAACAGCATCAACGACGCGGCATTCGCGGTGAAGTGTGATACCCGGGGTGGCCAAGCGCGCATGATAGATTGGCCTGCAAGTTTCCACAATGGTGCAGGGGGATTTGCGTTTGGTGACGGCCACGCTGAGATTAAGAAATGGCAGGACAGGCGCACCATTGTACCACACAGAAATTCTAACGGAATGCCCTCACCTCCAGGAGGGTTAAACCAAGCAGCGCCCAACAGCCCTGATGTGGCATGGATGCAGGAACGCGCATCTGCTCCGCGCCGCCGGTAACGATAGTGGAAATATTTTTAAGAAAGCGGCCCGGTTGGGCCGCTTTTTTTTGTGCCAATGAAGCAGGGGTGGCGAGCCTGCGATTTCGTAAAATAATCATTAAGGGAGGTGGTATGGACATGCCCCCTATCCTCTTTTCATTCCAATAACCGCTTTGCCCAAGGGGACTCGTAGGCTCTCCTTTCCTTTTGCTTGGGCTTCTATTCTGGGTTGATGGCTTCACCGGTCGAGCTTAGTGTTCGACTTGCACACCTGAAAAATAAAATGACAAAGAAGCGTAAACAACACGGTTTCACGTTGATCGACTTCCCCGCCAGTTTCCACAACGGCGCGTGTGGTTTTGCGTTTGGCGATGGCCATGCTGAGATCAAGAAATGGTTGGATAAACGTACCATTGTTCCAGCTGAATAGCGGAGGTTTCCCTGGAGGATTGAATCAAGCTCATCCGAACAGTCCTGACGTCGCTTGGATGCAGGATCGGGCATCGGCTCGAAAATAAGGCACTCAATTATTTCATCTTTCAAGGCGGCTCAAAGCGGGCCGCTTTTCTGTTTTCAGGGTCAGTTTTTCGATTGACGGCATCATGAAGCGGGCAGAGTCTTCCGGTTCGTTTACCTGAGCTTTTCAATGGAAACCAAAGGCAATAATGACGGTTTTACCCTGATCGAGTTGCTTGTGGTGATTGCCATTATCGCGATACTGGCAGGCATGCTGCTTCCGGCCCTGGCCAAGGCCAAGGCCAAGGGACAGGGGATTGCCTGCCTGAATAACTGTCGGCAACTGATGCAGGCGTGGCATCTCTACGCGACGGACTTCAACGATCGCGTTTGTAATAACTTCGGGGTCAGTGAAACGATTCAATCCATCTCCAACAACCGGTATGATAATTGGGTCAATAACGTCATGACCTGGGGAGCCGGCGGCAGCATCGCAGATCAAAGTGTCACCAACCGTGCCTGGGTGCAGAATGGTGTGTTGGCTCGTTACACCGCCTCGGCGTTTGGGATTTACAAGTGCCCCGCAGACAAGTACCTGAGCGTGTCTCAGAAACAAAAGCGTTACCCCGGCCGATTGCGCAGCAATGTCATGAATGCCTTCTTCGGGCGGTTCAATTCAATGAACAGGAGTGACCCGACGATTCGGGGGCGCAATGCCCTGCTTACGTCGTTCCGGCAGTTCATGAAGATATCCGACGTGCCGAGCCCGGGGAACACATGGGTCACCCTGGATGAGCATCCTGACTCCATCAATGACGGCTACTTCATTAACGACCCCAATCGCGGCTATTGGGGTGACACCCCAGCCTCGCACCACAGCGGGGGATGTTCCTTTTCATTTGCGGATGGCCACTCGGAGATTAAGATCTGGCTGAGCGCCACGACCAAAATACCGGTCAAGTACAGCTGGGGTACACCGAGCTTTGACAGCAAGGGCAAGCTGGATTATGATTGGTGGAAAGAACGAACCGGATTTATCAAATCTTAGAAAACAACTGACATGAAGAAACAACTCAACAAAGGATTCACTCTAATTGAACTGCTGGTGGTGATCGCCATCATTGCGATTTTGGCTTCATTGCTCCTGCCTGCCCTGGGCAAGGCCAAGGAAAAGGCCCGGTACACAAGCTGCATGAACCTCATGAAGCAATTTGGGTTGGCGGTGATCTACTTTTCCGAAGACAATGACGACTACTTTCCCCATAGACAAGATTGGCTGGATAGGGGCAACAATGGTGATCTCACGGCAGGACAAATGTATTGTTATCTTAAATCAACGGATGTCTACGTCTGTCCAACTGACAAGATCGCTTTGAGACGCCCTGGCCAATGGTCAAACCGTCGGGATTTTAGTTATGCAATCACCGGCCCCGGGGCAGACACTCACACTATAATTTCGCAGCATAACTCGTCTTGCATCAAGTTTTCTTCCTGGGTGGATCCAAGCAAGTCGTTCACTTTCATGGAGGAAGCGTTGGATGCTCCACTCAACGACGGCCACATATGGCCCAATCAATGGGACAAACTGGCTACACGTCATAGGGGCTCCGGAGACGGCTATGGCATTAATGGTCAAGGAAACCCTCGAGAATGGAGCGGACTCGGAAATATTCTGATGGGTGATGCCCGCGTCGAGGGGTGGAGCAAGCAAAAGTTCAAGATGTATGGGGACCAAAAAGGAAATAGCCGTCTTTGGAGGCCGTTCGGCAGGGTTACCCAGCCCAGCCCTCCATGAACCTGTGCGCTTGGCCAAGCGCGACAGTCCCAACACATCCCCGAAACGGTTGACGGCGCGTTGGGTTTGCCGTTTAGTGAGCACAGCATTTTCGAACAATGAACACGACATTCTCGCGCCGTACGGCGCTTAAATCGATCGCTGGCGGCAC
>CAJWEP010000114.1 GCA_913030945.1 uncultured Verrucomicrobiota bacterium | reverse complement strand
ATCGGCGACACCTCTGTGTCGGCATCGACGAACACCAGCCAGTCGCCCCTGGCCACCCGGCCGGCGGCGTTTCGTGAAGCGGCGATCTGGTTGAAAGGCTCGAACACCACCCGTGCGCCGTTGGCTCTGGCCACCGAAGCCGTCCCGTCGGTCGAGTTGTTGTCACACACGACGACCTCGCTCGCCCATCCCGCCTGGCCAAGCACGGCACGCGCCTTGTGGGCCGCCACGAGGGTCTTGGGCAGGTATTTGGCCTCGTTGAAGGCCGGGATGACGATGGACACCAGCACTTGGTCAAGCGTAACGGGACGCACACGATGATTCAACTTGGGCCTCTTTCTGCTGGCGTTTATTTACGAGATCGCTACCGTTTGCGGCCATGTCTTTCCTACTGAAACGAACAGGCGGGAGCTTGGCCATCGTAGCCGGGCTTATTGTCATGACAGCCACAGGCACTACTGCGGCGGAGAAACCCAGTTGGATTTGGGGCCCCGGAGCAGCGAAGGAAAAAGAGACGGTTTATTTCCGCAAAGTGATCAAGCTCAACAAGCCCACGCAGTCTGCCAAATTCACAATGTCATGCGACAACGGCTTCGAGGCGTTTATCAACGGCAAAAAAGTGCTGGCCGGTGGAGACTGGAACAACGCCCGAACAGCCGACGTAAAAAAGCATTTGAAAGTCGGCCGAAATATCATCGCGGTGCGCGGCTGGAACGAGGGCAGTGTCGCCGGACTGGTGGGCCAACTCGACATCGCTGCCAGCACCTCTCGCCACAAGATCATCAATACCGACTCATCATGGCATGCGAGCCGCTTGAAAGCGGACGGCTGGGAGTCAATTGCCTTCGACGCCAGGGACTGGAAGGCCTCCCGCATCACCGGAGCGCTGGGTGACGGGCCGTGGGGTAACGTGTTCGCCAAGGCGAGCAAGGGCAGCGGCGGCACTCCGGGCGTTCCTGCCCCAGAGCACCTCACCTTGGCCAAGGGCTTCAAGGCGGAACTGCTGCACATTGTTCCGAAAGGCGAACAGGGCTCGTGGGTGGCGATAACCGAGGACCACAAGGGCCGCCTGATCGTCTCCGACCAGTACGGCCACCTTTACCGCATCACGCCGCCAAAAATCGGCGAGGATGCCTCAAAGATTTACATCGAGAAAATCAACGTGCCGATCGGCCACGCGCAAGGGCTGCTCTGGGCGTTCAACAGCCTGTATGTCGTGGTGAACGGCGGCGGCATCGCCGGGCACGGCAGCGGCCTTTACCGGGTGATCGACACCAACGGCGATGATAAGCTCGACAAGGTCGAGACGTTGAAAAAAATCAACGGCGGCGGCGAGCACGGCCCGCACGATGTCATCCTGACGCCGGATAAAAAAAACCTCTTCGTCGTCGCCGGCAACCACACACGACTGCCGGGCGACCTCGACACCAAGCGCAACCCCTCCGCGTTCGATGAGGATCTGCTGCTGCCGCGCCAACCGGATGCCCGCGGTCATGCCCGCAGCATCCGCGCGCCGGCCGGCTGGATCTGCCAGGTCTCACCTGACGGCAAAAAATGGGATCTCATCTCCAGCGGCTACCGTAATGCCTATGGCCTTGCGCTCAACGCCCACGGCGAACTATTCACCTACGACGCCGACATGGAGTGGGACTATGGCACGCCTTGGTACCGCCCCACCCGCGTCAACCATGTCGTCAGCGGTAGCGAATACGGCTGGCGCACCGGCACCGGCAAATGGCCGGTCTACTACCCGGACAGCCTGCCACCGGCGATCGACATCGGCCCGGGCTGCCCCACCGGCGTAAAGTTCGGCACCGGCGCCAATTTCCCGAAACGCTACCAGGATGCCCTCTACATACTCGACTGGACCTTCGGCACGATCTACGCCATCCACCTGACACCAGACGGCGCCTCGTACACCGGCAAGCGCGAAACCTTTGTCGCCGGGAAGCCGTTCCCGGTGACCGACCTCGTGTTCCACAGCGATGGTGCGATGTACTTCGCCATCGGCGGACGCCGCACGCAGTCCGCCCTGTACCGCGTGACATGGAATGGCAGAGTCATCGACGAAAAAGCCCCGACACAGGCCGAACAGGAGGCAGCCCGATTACGGAAGCTGCGCAAGGACCTGGAGGCATTTCACGGCAGGCAGGACCCGGGAGCTGTCAGGGCGGCCTTCAGGCATCTTGGTCACGAGGATCGTTTCATCCGGTACGCCGCACGCATCGCCATCGAGAACCAGCCGATCATCGAGTGGGAAAAGAAAGTGCTCAACGCCAAGGACACCGACACGATCATCACCGGCGCAGTCGCCCTGGCCCGAAGCGGCCAAGCCGCCTCGCGGGACGCCCTGTTGAACAAGCTGTTGTCACTCGACTTGGCCCAGCTCAGTGAACGCCAGAAACTCGAGCTCAGCCGCGCCTACGCGCTGGCCTTCGTCCGTATGGGCGAGCCAGCCGACAAGGAGTTGGCCAAACGCCTCATTGTGTCATTCGACAGCCAATACCCTGCCAAAAACGCCGGCCTCAACCGGGAGCTTTCGCAGTTGCTTGTCTTCCTCAAGGCCCCGTCAGTCATTGACAAGACCCTGGCCATGATGGACACCAAGGTGGAATCCACGATGGTGGTTGACAAGGAGGCTCTCGACCGCAACGACGGTTACGGTGGCACCATCAAGAAGGTCTTGGCCAACACGCCGGAGATTCAAAACCTGCACTACGCCATGACACTGCGCAACCTGCGTTACGGCTGGAAGATCGATCAGCGGAAAAAATACTTCGAGTGGTACAAGGACGCCGCGACCAAGAGCGGTGGTGTCAGTTATGGCGGCTTCCTGAAAAACTTCCAGAAAGACGCCCTGGCCAATGCACCGGCAAGGGAGCGTGCCACCCTCGAGAAACTCGTCGGCGACGCCTCGCTCGCGTACAAGCCGGCCAAGCCACCGGCACCAAAAGGCCCCGGCCAACTCTGGGAGCTTGAGGAAACCGCGAAGTTGATCGACAGCAACATGAAAGGCAGAAACTTTGAAAACGGCAAACGCAGCTTTGCCGCCGCGCTCTGCGCCTCCTGCCACCGCTTCGACGGCCAGGGCGGAGCCACCGGCCCCGACCTGACCTCCGTCTCGAGTCGCTTCGGCACACGCGATCTGCTCGACTCGATCATCGACCCGAACAAGGTCGTCTCAGACCAGTACGAGTCGTCGCTTGTGACCAAAACCAACGGCGACGTCGTGAACGGCCGCATATTGTTCGAGGAAAACGGAGAACTGCACATTTCCGCCAACCCGCTCGACCCGGATCAAGTCACCGTCGTGAAACGCTCAGACGTGAAAAGCGCGGAGCCCTCCCCCATCTCACCCATGCCTCCCGCATTGATAAACATTCTGAACAGGGACGAACTGCTTGACCTGTTTGCCTACATGAAATCCGGGGGCAACCGTGCCAATGCCGTGTTTTCGAATTAAGGATTAACAGGACGAATTATCCAAATAAATGTAAAATTCGAGTTGTTCAAAGAGCGAAGACCGAGGTTGATGGTTGTCAACCACGAACGGTCGGGAACACATTTCCTCATTAATTCGCTCTCCGAAAGTTTCAACTATTCGAAGAAGTCCCTCGATTTTGACCACACGGATGTCAATATCAATTACTACGCGCCGGAAAACATACTCAGCATCTTGCAGAAACTTAGCAATGTTTCACTTGGCTAATGTCATCAAGTCCCATCACCCGGTGGGTTTTTTCAGTGAAATCCTCGGAGAAATCCTGGATGATTTTGACTTATTGTATGTTTATCGGGATCCTCGAGATGTCATGCTCAGCCTTCGGAAACAGATTCGGTTTTGGGACTGGCACGAGGGTCCCGGTACCGAAACTCTTCCGGAATTCATACGCTCAGCTCCCTCTGGCCGTATGATGCGGTATCAGCAGCACCAAGAGCCATCCGTACTCCACCGTTGGGAGTCTCATGTCCGGGGTTGGATGATCGACACCAGCGAACTTCTCCGGAATAAAATCATTTATGTGAAATATGAGGATTTGCACTCGGACTTCGATTCCACCATGCAAACGCTCGCCAAGCGGGTTGGCATCGATTCGTATTCAATCGTCAGGCCGCTCCCTTCGGAGAACGTGGTCGCGCCCGTTTCAAAAGGCGAGGTAGGTGGCTACAGAAAACACCTGACGCCGGAAGACGATCAATTCGTCAAGTCCGTCATTGGCGGCACAATGAATGAACTGGGCTATCAATAGCCCCCCCCCAATTTACCTGCCGCCTGTTCCCGGATCGCCGGCCAGGCGGCGGGCGATGAACTGGCGGACCTTGGGGATTTGACACTTGGCCAAGAACTGAACGGCCCCGGTTCGGTCTTTGCCGACGGCCGGGTTGATCCCGTACCAGATCATCAGGGGCAAAACCGGGTCAGCCGCATGGCGATTGTTCGAGACCAACGGCGTGGCCAAGGCCCAGCGCTTGGTCAAGGGGAGCAAACGCAGCGTCGAGGCCAGGTGCAGTTGAACCAGGCCGGCCATGTCCGATCCGGCCATCTCAACGAAGCGGCCAAGCGCCTTGGTTGACACCCGGCCGTCATCCGTCAGAAGCTTGATCGCCCAGACGCGGACATGCTCACTTTCGTCGTTCGACTGTTCCAGAAGCCACTCCTCATCCAGGCCATCCGTGGTATGCAGCGCCCACATGGCGCGGAGGCGGTACGGGATCGATTCGCTCCCGGAGTACAGTGCAAGCAAATGTTCGCGCGCTTGGCCAAGGTCATCCCCTGCGACGGCGCGCTCCTGCAACAAGCGGCGTGCCATGCGCGCGTGCCACTCGTTGCTGTGGGTTTGCAGCCTGGCCAAGTCGAGGCTGCCCAGTTTGGCCAAATCCCTTTTCAATGGCTTGGTTTTGCCGTGGGTGATCTTGAAGATGCGGCCGCTGGTGCGGTGGATGCCGTCGCTCTCGTGGCATTCCCCGATGTCCGACCAGTCGAGCACGAACACACCGCCGTCCGGCCCGTAACCCAGTTCGATGCCGCGGAACCACAGATCGCGGGTCAGCATCATGTCCTCGGCGTGGCTGCCCGCGTAGCCGGCCCCCTGTCGGCGCAACGTATCCCGGTTGATCCGGCGACCGTGCAGATTCAGCGTGAACACCTGGCCTCGATATTCCTCCGGCCAGTTGTTCGCGCCGTAGATCATCATCCCGCAATGCGCGTGGCCGCCACCGGCCGCATCGGTCAGCGAGGTCATGCCTTTCTTTTTCAGTTCAGCCCAGTGCTCGTTGCCCTGGTCCCAGTGGAAGTGATCGCCGGTCTGCGGGATGAGCTCGTACAGGAACTTGTCGAAGTGGTTGCCGTACATGCGTCGGTAACGCGCGCCGGGAACTGCATGCCAGAGGTGACCAATGACGGAGTTGATGAAAAAGAGCTGCCCGTGCACGTCCCAATCGTGCCCCCACGAATTCGTCGTGCCATGGCAGACGACATCAAACCGCCTCGTTACCGGATGGTAGCGAAAAATGCTGCAGTTGATGCGTGCGCGCTTTTCCCGAGACGTGCCCGGAACGCCGACCTCCGAACTGGCAAGGATGCCGTGTCGCCCGTAAAGCCAGCCGTCCGGCCCCCACTTCAGCCCGTTGACGATGTTGTGGCGCACACTGTCGTTGTCGAAACCGTCAAGCACCACCTCCGGCCCGGCGTCCGGTATGTCGTCGCCATTCCTGTCTGGGATGAACAGGATATTGGGCGCGCAGGCGGCCCAGACGCCGCCAAACCCAAGCACGATTGACGTCAGTTGCGACGCTTGATCCCAAAAGACCTTTCGCCTGTCAAAGACGCCGTCGTTGTCTGTGTCCTCGAAAATCAGAATTCGATCCTTGAGGCGCAAGTCGAAGTTCACCCGGCTCTCGGCATAAGTGTAGCACTCGGCCACCCACAACCGCCCGCGACTGTCCCAAGCCATGGCAATCGGCTGCCGGATGTCCGGCTCGGCCGCGCTGAGTTGCACCCTGAAGCCATCCGGCAGTGAGATGCCCTGCAGAGCAACGGTCGGCTCCACAAACGGCGTGGTGATCTCCTGTGTGTTGGTGAACTGTTGCGCAGCCGCGTTCGGCAACACAGAGCCAAGCAGACAAACACTGAATAGTGCCAGGCACTTCAGCGATTCGGTGCGGGGGATATCCACCCGTTGATGAGCCGCCATATTGCGCATGACCACGGCACCCTCGGCCAAGCTGTCGATTGCCAAGGTGATGTCGGCAGGGGAAGCGCTTGACACGGTGTCGATGACCGATCCGTCGTACGGGTTTACCACCTCGACGGTGTCACTGAGCCCGGTCCATTCGCCGTCTAGAAAAAGCTGCATGGGCGCAAGTGTCGTTCCGGCGCTTGGCCAAGGGCAACAAAAAACCCTCCGCCCAGTGGGGTGCTTTGTCAAAGTGCGGAGCAAGGGATCAGGCCACAACGGTGGCCTTCTCCCACAAGGCTATCAACCATCGGAGGGTGGAAGAGTGAAGTTTTAACTCGTCGGTTTGCATATCGTCCGCCCGAGTTAAAAAACACTGCGTCGCGCCTTGGGAAGAAAAATTTGGAGTGCACAGCCAGAGAGAAGAGGCAAAGCGCACCCCACACAAAAAAGACGGCCCGCGTTTACGGACCGTCTTTATAAAGAAAGTTTCAGTAAACTAACGATTGGATCCGCCCCACCAGATGGGATTAATATAACTCGAATTCAGTGCATATGAATAGAATTTTTTGAAAGTTAGGTTAAGAGCCTCGCCCGAGACACATCCAACCGTTGCTGATCCACCCACATCCTGATCCGGCCTGGTGTTTTGTCCAGCGGTCACATGACGTTGGGATATGCCCTCATAGGGTTGGTTGCCGGCGTCGTTGAAATGAAACGGGTTTGTATCATCTGTTTCCCACTGGACAATATCCCCAGGTGTAGTGGCCGATCTTTTTCTTGTCCAAGTTGTCCTCCAATTAGACCCGCCCATCGCACTTGGCCTTGTTGCGTGATTGTAACTTCCATTACCAGGGTTCCCACGACCGTTCCATTGGCGGATGATGTTTCCATTCCAAGTGTAACTAGTAATCTTTATAGCTCTCGATAGGTATCTCTTGCTATTGGATCCTGTGGAGGTGGCTTTGTCCTTGGGGCACATCAGCACGTTGGCACTGTTACCCAGAAACACCGCAAGTTGGCCATGTTTAAATGCCTCAACTTGACCGGCAAGTTGTTCAGCCAAACCCGCAACACCTGGGTTTCCAACGTATGCTGTCATGGAAGTTGAGCCCGTCCAGTTGTGTGCGGGCTTGTCACATCTTCCTACATTGCTGGCCCTGTAAGCCCAACCATCTGGGCCGACCCCGTTGCTGCCCCAAGTCGGGTGTGGGAGGTAATCCTCATTGTCATCGCAGAACATATTCAGGGCCAGCATGATCTGCTTGTTGTTGTTCCAGTCGATGGAGTTGTGGGCCTTGTCCTTGGCCCGGGCCAGGGCGGGCAACAATAGCGCCGCCAATATGGCGATGATGGCGATCACCACCAACAACTCGATGAGCGTGAAACCAAGAATGACCCTGGTGTCCAGTATCTTGCCAACAGTTGTTTTTTTCATAATTTGGAAAATTCAAACACTGTCGCTCAACCGGATGTTGGCTTAATGACTCGGTCGGAATCGTTTTGGGATTCAGTGCCGGACCCGATAGAACATTGCACTGGAATCCGGTGCCACGGCGTGGGATGAACCGACCCCGGCAACGTCGTTCCACGGCCCGGTGACATTTTCGGCCTCCTGCAAAACCCCCGGCTCGGTCCAGGAAACAATCACGTTTCCGTCCTGCAACAAAAAACTCATTGTGGCGGGACTCACCTCGGCAATGGCATCCGGCGGGATATAGGCGGCGATCGCCTGGTCGTCGTCGTCGTTGATCAGGAATTTCTTCCTGGTGGGGGCCACATTCAACCACTCCAGGCTGGAGGCCGTGCCGCCGCTCGCGATTAACGAGGAAGCTCCGCCTAGATGGTCATAATAGAACAGCGTGAAGGGATAGAGACCGGGTTTTTCGACGACAAAGTTGTATTGCCAAGCCTTAGCATCATCGAGGCCTGGGTTGACCGATTCGTCAGGGTACAGTTCCTCGGCGTCATCCCCGAACCCCACGTAGAGAAGGTGTCCGGGGGTGGTTGTGATTTGCATGTGGTAATATCCCTTCTTTAGATCGAGATAGGCGGTCGCCTCCAGGCCGAAATGAATGAGAGGCATATCCGCACCCTCGGGGGTCAGGGATTCAGTGCCGTTGATGCCGGGGAAGAGCTTTTCCCCCGCCTTGTTTCCAATCGTTCCCCCATCCCGTTGGTAGTTGATCTCGTCCCGTTCCATATAATATCCCTTGGAATTGAAGAGTGCCCTATCGGAGTGATCGTTATAATCCTCATCCCAGATCCACCACAGATCCCCGATCTCGCCCATGATCTCCTTGTCGGGATCGGGATCAACGGGGTCAATGGCGGCCAACCGAATGGCGAATCCACGTTCCTGTTTTTCCAAGTCAGCCAGCGTAATGGTTGAATCAGTGGGGAGAGCGTCATACTGGGTCCATTCCATGACGGTGAAATTCCATGACTTGGTGTACAGCCTGTGCGCATCACTGTCATCGGCGAACTCCACTTTGACGGTGTGCTCGGAAAATTCCTCAAACGCGCTGATGGTATCATGGACGATTAATGTTCTGTCCCCGACCTGCTGTATTTCTGAGGCGACCTTTTTGCCGTCCAGAAACAGCTCCACCGAACTCGAATCCACCTTGTGGACATCATGTTCGATGACCACATGCAGAGGGCTGTTCGGGTGGGCTTCAAGTTCGTTTTCTCTCGGAAAAACACGAAGGATGCTTATTCCCTTCCCCGGAGCAACCGCTCCGGAGTCGCCCTGCAACTCAAGCATGAACGCGCCGCCCGCATAGCCCTTGTAGGCGTGGGCCCCGGCCAAGCCGCCGTTGGCTTCCCCCACACTGTGGCTGGTCCGGATCACGACCTTTCCATCCGCTCCCGGAGCAATGTCCGTCCACTTCGCCACGTAACCCGCCTCGTTGTGCCCCGTGCTGAACTCCACGCTCTCCTCGCTCACCTTCCATGCCCCCTCCGAACTGGCATACACAAAACTCTCGGCCTCCATGATCTTCCAGTTCGTCGTGCGCTCTGCATACCCCAGACCCCCGCCCCTCATAGCGGTTCCGGCAAATGTGTACGTCCGGCCCGGGTCCAACCCCTCAAAAATCAAGTCCATGTGCCATCCCGGCGCGTCCCCGTAACTGATGTTACCGGTCAAATCCAGCGCCTCCCCAAACAGCTTGGCCGCGTCGCCCTCCTCGTCAAATGTGATCGCGTCGCTCGTCCAGAACACGCTGCCCACCGACAACGTCTCCTCGTAGGTCGCCGTCACCCCGGTCCCATCCCCACCGCCAAACACCAGCAACTCCGAACTCGCAGGCCCCGGTGAACTGCGCCCCACATTGATCATGGTCACTGTTTCATCCGTCGTCCCCCCGTTGGCGTTGGCGCTATCGTTGAACGCCTGCCAACTGGACGTGGGCAAGGGTTGCAACTCAAGCATGAACGCGCCGCCCGCATAGCCCTTGTAGGCGTGGGCCCCGGCCAAGCCGCCGTTGGCTTCCCCCACACTGTGGCTGGTCCGGATCACGACCTTTCCATCCGCTCCCGGAGCAATGTCCGTCCACTTCGCCACGTAACCCGCCTCGTTGTGCCCCGTGCTGAACTCCACGCTCTCCTCGCTCACCTTCCATGCCCCCTCCGAACTGGCATACACAAAACTCTCGGCCTCCATGATCTTCCAGTTCGTCGTGCGCTCTGCATACCCCAGACCCCCGCCCCTCATAGCGGTTCCGGCAAATGTGTACGTCCGGCCCGGGTCCAACCCCTCAAAAATCAAGTCCATGTGCCATCCCGGCGCGTCCCCGTAACTGATGTTACCGGTCAAATCCAGCGCCTCCCCAAACAGCTTGGCCGCGTCGCCCTCCTCGTCAAATGTGATCGCGTCGCTCGTCCAGAACACGCTGCCCACCGACAACGTCTCCTCGTAGGTCGCCGTCACCCCGGTCCCATCCCCACCGCCAAACACCAGCAACTCCGAACTCGCAGGCCCCGGTGAACTGCGCCCCACATTGATCATGGTCACTGTTTCATCCGTCGTCCCCCCGTTGGCGTTGGCGCTATCGTTGAACGCCTGCCAACTGGACGT
>CAJWEP010000113.1 GCA_913030945.1 uncultured Verrucomicrobiota bacterium | reverse complement strand
GTTGGAGTGGTGCGCAAGGTCGTGCGAGCGGTGCGCAAGGTCGTGCGAACGGTGCGCAAGGTCGTGTGAGCGGTGCTCAAAGTCGTATGAGCGGTGCTCAAGGTCGTTTGTTTTCCGGAAACTACTCCCGTTTTGGTGCCGATCGGAGTAGCGGTGGGTTATTTTTTCTTTTTACCCCACGGCCATGGCTTGGCCAACGAGGCGACGGCCCAGCTTTCCCATCGGTCTGCCATTCGCTTAAGGCGTTTGGGTTGTTTCTCGGCGAGGTTGTTCAACTCGGTGCGGTCGGCCTTGATATCGTACAACTCCCATGGGCTGGTCGCGCCCTTGGCGACGAGTTTCCATTTGCCGTCGCGCATGGCGCGGTTGCCTTCGTGCTCCCAGTAGATCGGTTTTTTGCGGCCGATCTTTTTGCCGTTGAACGCAGGGGCGAGCGATGTGCCCTGCATCGGGACGATTGCCGTGTCGCCGACTTTCTCCGGATACGTCGCCTGGCCAAGATCAACGCAGGTGGCCATGAGGTCGATGAGATGGCCGGGCTGGTTCTCGAGTTTGCCGTGTCGTTTTTTGCCGATGCCGCCTGGCCAATGGGCGATGAGAGGTGAGCTGATGCCGCCCTCGTGCACCCAGTGCTTGTACTCGCGGAACGGGGTGTTGCTGGCGTTGGCCCAGGCGAGGCCGTATCCGTGGTAGGTATCCGGACCGCCGGCCATTACCTCGGTGCCCTGTTTCAACACGCGGCCATCGCGCGTGCGCCTGGGGATCATGTCGGGTTGCAATTCCCCCTTGGTCATCGGCTTGAGTTGCTCCGGATCCTTGTCCTTGTACTGAATGCCCTCGCGGCGGCCCATACCCTCGGCACAGCCGCCATTGTCGGCCAGGAACAGGATCAGCGTGTTGTCGTACTGGCCGGTTTCCTTCAACGCGGTGACGACGTTGCCCATGCCCTGGTCGAGGCGGTCGACCATTGCAGCGTACACTTCCATCAGCCGCAGTTCCCAATCGCTGTTTTTGGCATCCGCCCACTTGGGCGCCCTGCCGTCGCGCGGGGTTATTTTCCACTTGGGATCGATGAGGCCCATCTTGAGTTGACGCTCGTACCGCGCCCGGCGCATGGCGTCCCAGCCGGCGTCGTACTTGCCCTTGTACTTGGCGATGTCCTCCGGCAGCGCGTGCATCGGCCAGTGTGGCGCGGTGTAGGCGACATAAATGAAAAACGGCTCGTCGCCCTTATGCTCGCGGATGTAGCGGGCGGCGTGGTCGCTGATGGCGTCGGTGTAGTAGTAGGTGCCCTTGGGTTGATAGCCTTCGTCGGTCAGCGGCGAGACCTGCGTGTTCTCGCGCGTGAGCGAGTTCGGGTCAAAAAAACTACCGGCGCCGTGGATGGTGCCGTAGAAGCGATCGAACCCGCGTTGCCGAGGCCAGTTGTTCCTCGGGCCGCCGGGCTGGATCTTGGGGGTGACGTGCCACTTTCCGGCCATGTAGGTCGCGTAGCCGGCGGTCTTCAGCACCTCGGCGATGGTGCGGACGTTTTGATTCAGATCGCCCTGGTAGCCCGGCAGATTGCGGGGGTTCATCATGTGGCCAACGCCGGCCTGATGCGCGTAGGTTCCGGACAGCAAGGTGGCGCGGGTGGGGCAGCAGCGGCCGGTGTTGTAAAACTGGGTAAATCGCACGCCGCCCTCGGCGAGCCGGTTGAGGTTGGGCGTGTTGATCTCGCCGCCGTAGCAGCCGATATCGCTCCAGCCCATGTCGTCGGCCATGGCGATGATGATGTTGGGCCGCTTGGCCGCGAATGCCGTGGCAGCCAAGGCCAAGCCAAGAAGGCAGGCTGAGTACCGGCGAATCAATGTGGAAACAGTTTGCTTTGTCATGTTGCTTGTTGGACGGCGCAAACTGTACCGGACACACTCCCCACTGTCTAGCCGCGGACGGCCAAGCGCTCAGCTATCTGGTGCTCCAGTCGATGTCGACGCTGAGCCGTTTGCCGAAGCGGTTGTTGTAAAATACACTGCCGTTTTGTGCGCCGTACTCGTGAACCAACTTGGTGATCTTCACATCGTAGCAGCAGTACTCGGCGATCTCCATCAGCTTACCCTGCTTGAACCACTTCAGCGCCTGCAGGCCGTCGGCGGTTTTCTCCGCGCCAAACGTGGCGTTGGCGATCGAGTCGAGCTTGAGCCGGTGCGAGAGCTTTTCCTGCAGATCCACCATCATGTCGAGCGATGGTAGTTGGCGCAGGTCGAGCGTAGTGTATCCGTGCAGCACCTCGTAGTCGAACCGGATGTGATTGAAGCCGACGACGAGGTCGGCGCGCTGCAGTTCCTCGATCAGGCCGTCCACCTCCGACTCCGCGTAGATCGAGTATCCACCGTTGCCGGTACTGTACGTGACACCGACGCTCATGCCCATCCGGTCGATGTGTTTCCAGCCGCCGACATCATCGGCGGAACGCATGGTCTCGAGGTCGAAGTAAACGATGTTTCTCACGGCAGCACTCGCTTGGCCAAGCGTAGCGCAACGCCCGCCCGGTGGAAACAAAACTCGACGGCGAGCGGGTGGAGGCGTTCACTTGCCCTTGAGATGGGTGATGAACTGAAACCAGATGGCGCGGCGTTGCATGAGTCGTCGCTGCGGTTGGCGGATACGGACAGTGTGTTTCCGCTGCACTGGAAGAGTGGTTCGCTGAAGTACGCCGATTTCAAGCTGATGACCGAGGGCGGCACGGCCAAGCTGTTCACCTGCCGCGACGTCAATCTTCATCGCGAGGTGGTCTACAAGACGCTGCACCCGGATATGCGTCAATCAGAGATCGAGACGCAGCGGTTCCTGCGCGAGGCGCGTGTGACGGCCAAGCTGCAGCATCCCGGCACAGTGCCGGTTTATGAGTTGGGGCGTGACCGCAACGGTGACCTGTTTTTCACCATGAAGCATGTGCGCGGCCGCAATCTGCGGGATATCCTGCTTGGCCTGCGCGACGGCGACGAACGGCTGGAACAGTTGTTCTCTTTGGCGGCCTTGGTGGACGCGCTGATTCAGGTTTGCCAGACGGTGGCCCACGCGCACGACCGCGGCGTGATTCATCGCGATCTCAAGCCGGCGAACATTCTCGTGGGCGCCTTCGGTGAGGTGATCGTTCTCGACTGGGGCCTGGCCAAGGTCTGGGGCGAGCCGGATGTCGCGAGGGAGGCGTTCCCCGCCGGGGCAAGTCCGACATTGACGCCGGCTGGTCGACGCTACGGCACGCCGCTTTACATGGCGCCGGAGCTGGCACGGGGCGATGCGCAGATCGATGGGCGGGCGGATGTGTTCAGCTTGGGCAACATTTTGTTCGAGATGCTCACGCTTCATCAATTGCTCTCCGGCGAGACAGCGCAGGAGGTCGCCGACAACCTGCTCAACCAACCGCTGCCCAAGCCAAGCGAAGCCTTGCCCGATCACGATATTCCACCCGCGCTCGAGTCGATTTGCTGCAAGGCGCTCGAGAAGGAAAAGCGCGCCCGTTTTTCTTCCGTGCAGGGGATGCTGGAGGCGTTGAGAGATTACCGGCTCTCCGGCGCTGCGGCGTAGCGCCTGGTCAGGGCCGCCGCCGTGCCGAGGAACGCGAGGTTGAATCCGCCCAGGGTGAGAATGATCGTCTGCTGCGATGGCGGCGCGGCGGTGTTTGCGAGCCAAGCCAGCGTTAGCCCGTAGGCGAACGCGATCCCGACCAGCCAAGGCACCGCGCAGTACCGTTCCTTGGCCAGCAGTGCCGCCACGAAAACATTGCCCAATGCCAGCGGCAGCATGCTCCAGATGAAGTACGGGATCAGCGGCGTGATCTCGGTGACGATTTTTTTCTTCGCGGCCAAGGTGGGGAAGTGGTCGATGATGCCCGGGAGCAGCCAGGCGGCGAGCGTACACCCAATGCCGGCCAACGCACCGAGGAGGGCGGTGCCGAGGAACGCCTGGCCAAGCACACCGGACTTTGTTCCGGCGGCTTCGCGTACCAGTTTGGGGAACATCACCGCGGCCAGTGGCGCGGTAAAAATAACCAGGCCGCGCCCGATCATCCCGGCAAAGCCGTAGGGACCGGAGTCGGCTTCGGGCAGGATGGCCCGTGCCGCGATCATGTCCGCGCTCAACATGAACTGCCCCGCGCCTAGGCCCAGCGTGAGCGGCACGATTCGCTTCAGCCAGGCCCCGACATCAAAGCTGCCCTGGCTGGCGCCCGATTGGCCCAGCCAAGTTTGTCGGCCGTGCCAACCGGCGAGCAGACAGGCCGTGGTGAGGCCGATGAGCACGCCGGTCGTCGCTCCCGCCGCCTGGCCGCCGAGCAGCGCGACGATGATGCCGACGGTAACGAAGCGCCCCACGCCGTTGGCAATCGCCGCGCCGCCGAGCCACGCGAAGTTTTGCCGACCCTGCAGGATGCCGAGCAGCACCGGAAGCCAAAGCTGCGGCAGGCCCAGCAGCACGGTCACGCATAGCGCCGCCGGATTTGCAATTTTCAGCGACTCGAGGATGGGCCCGTGAAAAACGGCTGCGACCAGCGCGATCGCCACCCAGACGCACAGGCAGAGGTGGAGCATCTTGCGGGTGGACTTGGCCAGGTCATATAGCTGCTGCGGGCTGGTGGCAGCGGCGGTTTGCTGCGCGAACACCGTTTGCAGGCCGAGCGCGGGAATCATCATGAGGTTGAGAATCTGCAGCAGCGTGACGAACAGTCCGTACTCCTCACGGCTCATCCAGCCGCCGAAAATATGCACCGCAAACATCAGCAGCCCACTGGCAAAGGTGGCGATCACCATCCAGCTTCCCTGCCGGTAAAAGGCGTTTTTTGGGTCGGATGCGCTCATGGGACTACGGCTTCGAGCCGGTCAACGGCCCGGGCACAGATCACCGGCCAATCCAGCTCGGCGGCGACGCGCCCGGCCAAGCGCTCCGACTCGGCCCGCGGTGGCGGGTTGTCGAGCAGATCGAGGACATCGTTCGCAAACCGCGCGCCGTCGAACGCCGAAAAACGCACCGACGGCTCGCCGTCAAAATACGCCTTTACGCCGGCCAGCGGCGTGCTCACCACCGGCAGGCCAAGTGCGGCGTACTCGACCAGCTTGGCAATGAAGGCGCAATGTGCGCCGCTTGATGGCTCGTACGGGATGATGCCGACACTCGCCTGGCCAAGCCGCTTGGCTACTTCGCCGTACGGCACGAAGCCGGTGCACTCGAGCCTGGCCGACGGCACTGCGTCGAGGATGCGCTTGGCTAGTTTTTTCAGCGCATCCGTTTTGGTGCCGATGAAGAGAAACTGCGTCTCCGGCTTGGCCAGGGCGATATCGGTGATGGCGCGAACGGCGATCGGCCCGAGGTGATGCGTGTCGAACGACCCGTGCATGGCGACGGTCAGCGGTGAGCGGTCAGCGGTGAGCAGATTGAACAGGTTGGCGTCGTAGCCGTAGTGGATGGTTTGCAGCTGGTCGTTGGCATAGCCGGTCTCGGCGAAGCGGCGGGCGAGTTCGTCGGAGACGGTGAGCACGGCGTCGGCGTCGTGGCGCTTGGGCAGCGAAAGCTCGTACGCCATCAGGCGGCGCAGCAAGAAGCGTGGCATCGTCCAATCGGGCCACGACTCCATGAAGCCAGTGAGGAAATCGAGGAAGTTCATCACCAAAGGCACACCCAGATCGGCCTTGAGCTTGCCGGCGGCGACGGCGCTGATGGCGTGCTGCGACAGGAGGGCGTCAAACGAAATGTCGCGCGCGGTGCGGCGGACGAGGCGGCACAGCGCGCCGGGGTAGGCGAGGTACTTGATCGAGCGCCACCGGGTGTGGCGGCCCATCTTCCAGCCGGTGAAGGGATGTACGGTGACGCCGAAACGCGCCGCCACGGTGTCGCGCTCGGGGAAATCCGGGCAGAACAGGTGCACCTCGTGGCCGCGCCGGGTGAGTTCGTTGACGAGATAGTTGGCCTCGGCCGAGCCGCCGCCGGAAGGCGGGTAAAACGGTTCGTGCGTGAGCAGGGCCAATCTCATCGCGCTGGAGTGTGCCGCGAAATCACGGCAGCGACAAAAGGAATCGCGTCAGCAACTTGGTGCCGTGCTCGAGTTGCTCGAGGGCGATCCACTCGTTGGCCGTGTGCGCTTGGGCGATGTCGCCCGGCCCCCAGACGACTGTCGGGATGCCGGCGGCGTCGAGGTTGGCGGCGTCACAGTAATAATCGACCCCGAGCGGTTTTTTCTGCCGAGCCGCCCGCATGAAGTCGCGCACCCACGGCAGGCTGGGGTCGGTCTCGAGCGCCGGGCAAGCGAAGCCCTTCACGTCGATGAGCCTGGCCTTGAGGCCGCGCTTGGCCAGTACACCGAGCAGTTCGCGGCGGATGCCGGCGAATGTTTCACCGGGGAGGGTGCGGCGGTCGAGATCGGCCTCGCAATGGTCGGGGACGATGTTCGGCTGAGCGCCGCCGCGGATGGTGCCGGTGTTGATCGTGGCTTGGCCAAGCAGCGGGTGGCGGCGTTGGCGCAACAGGGTGGCGTAGTCGGTCTCGATGGCGTCGATGCACCGGGCGAGCGCGTGGACGGCGTTGCGGCCCAGTTCGGGTCGCGCGCCGTGGGCGGCCTTGCCAGTGGCGGTGAGCCGGAGCCAGAGATCGCCCTTGTGCGCTGTGACGACCTTGCAGCGAGTCGGCTCGCCGACGATTGCGAGGTCGGCCTTCATTCGTCGCTTGGCTAAGGCGCGCGAGCCGGTTTGGTTGCATTCCTCGTCCATCAGGCCGGCGAAGACGATCTCGGTGTTGCTGGGACGCATTTTGCGGCTGGCCACGGTTTCCAGTGCGCGGAACATCGCGGCGATGCTGCCCTTGGTGTCGCACGCACCTCGGCCGTGCAATCGGCTGCCTGTTTTGGTCGGACGGTAAAGTCTCGGGTCGTCGCCACCGACGGTATCGAGGTGCGGCGCGAGGACGATACGGTGACGCGCTTGGCCAAGCGGCGGGAGGCGAACGATCAGGTTTTTACTCCCTGGCGTGACCGGCTGCCGCTCGACAATGAGCTTGGCCTTGCCGGCGCGCTTGGCCAGGTAGTCGGCGACCTTGGCCTCGCCGGCGCGCGGGTCGCCCGGCGGGAGAAAGGCGGCGTTGACGCTGGGCAGCGCGATCAGGTCGCGCAGGAGCTGGACGGCTTGGCTCACGGCGTTCGTTCTACCGCGAGCCGGCGTGCCGGGCAATCTTGCGCTTGGTCCCACAGCACAAGGCGTGGCATGGCTTCCTCGCATCCGGCGTAAAATGGGACGTGCCGCTTTCGCAGAGTTCGTTTGGTTTTCTTCTTTTTCTTTCAACGGGGCATCGCTGCCGGTAGGTTGCCGCGCATGATCTCCTCTTTTTTGAACGGGTTGAAACGGGGTGGGGTGGGCTTGGCTTTGGCACTTGGTTATGGCGCATCGGCCTCGGCCAAGGAGCCGCTGAACTTCGTGATTATTTTCACCGATGACCAGGGGTACGGTGACATGTCGTGCAACGGGCATCCGACCATCCACACGCCGAACCTCGATCGCATGGCGCATCAGGGGCAGAAGTGGACGCAGTTTTATTCCTCGGCACCGGTCTGCACGCCGAGCCGCGCGGCGCTGATGACCGGGCGGTTGCCAGTGCGCTCCGGCATGGCGTCGAGCAAGCGGGTGGTGTTGTTCCCGGACTCTGCCGGTGGTCTGCCTCAAAGCGAGATCACCATAGCTGAGGTGCTGAAAGGCGCCGGCTACAAGACTGCAATGGTCGGCAAGTGGCACATGGGACATCTGCCGAAACATCTGCCGATCACGCAGGGCTTCGACTCGTACTACGGCATCCCGTACTCGAACGACATGGACCGCGACCCGTCGGTGAAGGGCAACTGGGTGGAAATCGGCAAGTCATCACCGTGGTCGGTTTACAAGGTGCCGTTGCTGCAAAATGCCGAGGAGATCGAGCGGCCGGTGAATCAATCCACCATCACCCGCCGATACACGCAGCAGGCGGTCCAGTTTATCAAGGAGAATAGCGAGAAGCCGTTCTTCCTCTATCTTGCGCACTCGATGCCGCACATCCCGCTGTACCGATCCAAGAAGTTTGAGGGCAAAAGCCTGAATGGGATTTACGGCGACGTGATCTCGGAGATTGACTGGTCGGTCGGCCAGGTGCTGAAGACGTTGCGCAAACAGAAACTCGACAAGAAAACAATCGTCCTGTTCACGTCCGACAACGGGCCGTGGGAGGTTTTCAAGACGCACGGTGGCTCGGCCGGCCTGTTGCGCGGGGCCAAGGGCGGCACCCGCGAGGGCGGCATGCGCGAGCCGGCAATTTTCTGGGGGCCGGGCAACGTCAAGCCTGGCGTAGTGCAGGAGATGGGCAGCACGCTTGATGTGTTGCCAACGTTTGCCAGCCTCGCCGGGGCCAAGGCGCCGACCGACCGCGCGATTGACGGCCATGACTTGAGCGATGTTTTGCTCAACCGTGGCAAGAGTCCGCGCAAGGGGATGTTTTACTTCGGCGGAGCGCAGTTGAGCGCGGTGCGTTCCGGCAACTACAAGGTGCAGTTCAGGGAGGAGAACGGAATCAACCCCAAGCCGCTGGCCAAACCGGAGCTATACCACCTGGGCGAGGATCCGTCGGAGAAATACGACTTGGCTGCCAGGCACCCGGAGATCGTCAAGCGCTTGGCCAAGCTGGGTGAAACGTTGAAAGCCAGCGTCAAGCCGGTGCCCGACCAACTTGTCCCGAGGATGGGACAATAAAAACCGGGACGAATAATGCCCTACAAGAGTTGATGCGCACCAAGTTCAAATCAAAGGCCGGCTGCTTCTGCTTTTTGCTAGCCATTGTATTTGTTGCATCAAGCCAGGCGGCACCGAAACTTTCGCTTTCCAATTCCTCATACGAAATTGGCGAACGGATTGTCGTGAGTTTTTCCGGAGCGACCAAAAACAGCAAGGATTGGATCGGTCTTTTTAGGAAGGGGAGAAAACCGAATCGAAACAACGCCGGAATCTGGTTTTACGTTGATGGCACAACGGTCGGCTATACTGGCTTGGCTTCTGGCTCGTTAAGTTTTCCCGAAAGCGGGTTGTCAAAAAAAGCTGCCGAAACATCACTGGCCACTCTTTGGAGCAAGCATAAAAGTTTGCTGCGCAAAGAGCGTGCGAAGGAGATCAATGCAAAAAAAATCACTCTTGATGGCAAGACATTGCGTTATGCCCAAAAAGTTTTTGGAAGTGCGCCCAAGGAAGGACGCTCACTTTGGATTTCCCTGCATGGTGGCGGCAGTGCTCCGGCCTCGGTAAACGATCAGCAGTGGCAAAACCAGATTCAACTCTATCAACCGAAGGAGGGGTACTATGTTGCGCCTCGGGCTCCTACGGACACTTGGAACATGTGGTTTCAGCCGCACATCACACCGTTGTTCGACCGGTTGATCGAAAACTTCGTGATAAAAAATCGGGTGAATCCCAACAAGGTTTATGTCATGGGCTATTCCGCGGGAGGCGACGGAGTTTACCAGATCGGTCCAAGGATGGCGGATCGTTGGGCTGCCGCGTCGATGATGGCTGGACACCCGAACGACGCCCAGCCGGACAATCTGCGAAATATCGGTTTCGGTTTGTTTATGGGGGGTAACGACTCGTCCTATAACCGAAATGGCATGGCGAAGAAGTGGAAGGGTCTTTTGGCTGATCTAAAAAAAAACGATCCTGGCGGGTATGATCACATGGTACGGATTTATCCCGGTTTGGGCCACTGGATGCAGTTGAAGGATGCCGAGGCGCTCCCGTGGATGGCCAAGTTCACGCGTAATCCATGGCCGGAAAAAGTGATTTGGAAACAAGACGGTGTTGTCCAATCACGGTTCTATTGGCTGGGTGTTGCGAAGAGTGATTATTCAAAAGGTAGGCGCATTGAGGCGAATGTTCAGGGCCAAATGATCAGCCTGACTGCCAAGCAAACGAGCCGAGTCACGATTTGGTTGTCCGATCAGTTGGTGGATTTGGACCGGGATTTGGTGGTGAAGTTGAACGGGAAACAAAAGTTCAGTGGAAAGACAGACCGGTTGAAAAGTCAGATGAGTGAATCGTTGATGGAGCGTGCGGATGACACTTCTGCAGCAGTTGCAATGATAACTGTTGGAAAGAATTCTAAAGTTCGGGTGAACGGCAAGGTGATTGGAGAAGATTTTTTGGATGTTGGGAATTACAGGGCTGTATATTTCGGGGATGATTCGTACAAGGAACTTGCCTCGGTTGAATTTCAAATCAATCCCCCAAGGCCCAACTTGAAGGGAATTCGCAATGGGGATGGAACTTTAACGCTTACTTTTGAGGGGAATCTTGAATACG
>CAJWEP010000112.1 GCA_913030945.1 uncultured Verrucomicrobiota bacterium | reverse complement strand
ACGTCCCGCTGGCGTGGACCTTTAATTATCCAGTTGCCTGAGGGGTCATTTTTTCAAAGAGGGTCATAGTTTCTGAGGTAACCTGTTTCCGGGGATCCCCCTTCCAATGTTGAACATAAACAGCGGGAACTATAACGACCTGCCGAACACTAGAATACATACCTGACGTCAATGAGCATCAGTGAATTAGGTGTAACTTTTGGGTGTAACTTTGACCTAATGAAGTCGTAAGTCATTGACAGAGAAGATGGGGTGACCGACGGGACTCGAACCCGCAACAACCAGAATCACAATCTGGGGCTCTACCATTGAACTACGGCCACCACCAAGGGCGGACAACGTACCGCAATCGGCTTCGGCCGGTCAAGCGCCAGTGTGTTTTCGCCTCCCCGGAGGGCGAAACTCGTGGTTGCATCGGTGTTGGAGGTGGCATAGATTTGCCCCGACTGGGAGTGTTATGTCTTACAGCCAACGGTTTGCCGGGCCGGATTGGGATTTCGGTTTTGCTGTGCATCGCGGGCTCGCTTGCCCAAGCGCTTGAGCCGGAGCCGGTTGTGGTTTCTCCCCCGGAAATCAACCTCCAGACGAAGGGGAGGCAGCAGGTAGTGGTGCAACAGCGCTTGGCCAACGGGCTGATCGTGGACTTGACGCGCGAAGCGGTGTTTGCCAGCAGCGACCCGGCCGTGGCGGTTGTGGAGCAGGGGGTGGTGCGTGCGCAGGGCGAGGGCTTGGCCAAGGTGCGAATTGAGGTTGGGAGGCAGGTCGCTACTGTGGATGTCACCGTTGGGCCGGGGCCAAGTGACAAGCGACTGAGTTTTGTGGCCGATGTTCTGCCGGTGTTGGGTCGTGCTGGGTGCAGCAATGGCAGGTGTCACTCCAAGCCGAAGGGGCAAAACGGTTTTGCGCTTTCGCTCTTCTCATTTGACCCGGTAGCCGATTATAGGGAGATCGTGAAGGACGAGCGCGGTCGCCGTGTGTTCCCCGCCTTCCCGGCCGAAAGCTTAATCCTAAAGAAGTCCGTCTTGGCGGTGGAGCATGAGGGCGATAAACAGCTTGAGATTGGATCACCGTTTTATCAAATCGTTCATGATTGGATTGCGCAGGGGATGCTTTACCAGCGCCCGGACGAACCGAAACTCACAGGTATTTCGGTTTTTCCACAAGAGAAACGCTACGTCAAATCGGTGGAGCAACAATTGGTCGTAACAGCACGTTACGATGACGGTTCAGCCAAGGACGTGACTCATTTGGCTGAATTTGCCACGAACGAAAAAGAAATTGCCGAGGTGGATGAGGGCGGCTTAGTGCAGGTCGGCACGCTAAACGGCGAGGGCTTGATTGTGGTGCGCTACATGGGTGAGGTGGAACTGGCTCGAATCACCGTGCCGACGGACCGACAGTTCAATGACGCGGTGTATGCCGTACTGCCGCGCAACAACTTCATCGACCAGTATGCCCACGCTCGTTTTCAAAAACTGGGTCTGTTGCCGAGTGAACTCTGCAGTGACTCGGAGTTTATGCGTCGGGCGTTTATCGACGTGATTGGCTTGTTGCCGGAACCAGGCGAAGTGCGGCGTTTTCTTGCCGATGAGTCACCAGACAAACGTGCCAAGTTGATCGACCGGTTGCTTGAAGATCCTGCGTACGCCGACACGTGGGCCAACCGATGGGGAGACCTGTTTCGGCCCAACATCGCCCGCGTCGGCTTGAAAAGTGCCTACACGATTGACAACTGGATTCGGGAATGTTTCACCGCCAACAAGCCGTACGACCAAATGGTTCGCGAAATCCTAACGGCCAAGGGTAGCACGCATAAGGTCGGCCCAGCGGTGATCTATCGCACACGCCGTGAACCGGCCACGCTCACCACGCTTTTCAGTCAGGTGTTTCTTGGGGTGCGATTGGAATGCGCGCAGTGCCATCACCATCCCAACGAACAGTGGAGTCAGGAGGACTTCTACCATTTTGCCGCCTTCTTTGCTGAAACCAAGCGCAAGGGAACCGGCATTTCGCCACCCATTTCCGCCGGCACGGAGTATATCTATCATACGCCCGGTGGTGAGGTGCGGCATCCGGTCAGCAACGAGATAATGAAGCCAGTGCCATTGTTTGGTCAGCCACTGATAACTCCAGGTGGAAAGGATCCCCGGGAGACACTCGCCAACTGGATGACGGCCCCGGACAACCCCTTCTTCGCGACGGCGATGGCCAACCGTGTTTGGGGACAATTCTTTGGGCGCGGCATCGTACATCCGGTGGATGATTTTCGTGCATCGAATCCACCGACGAATCCGGAGTTGCTCCGCGCCTTGGCGGCCGATTTCGCCAAGCACGAATATGACCTGAAACATCTCATGCGGCAGATCATGAGTTCACGCATTTACCAACTGAGTTCGACCCCTAATAAAACCAACGTGCAGGATACCGGCAACTTTTCGCGGTTTTATCGTCGTCGGCTTGGTGCGGAAAACCTCGAGGATATCCTTGGCCAAGTGACTGGTTCGGCCAGCAGTTACCAAAGCCTCAGACTCGACGCCCGCAAGGTTGAATTGTGGACCACCAAAATTGAGTCGCCGTTGCTTGAGTCGTTTGGCTTGCCCAACGCCAGCGAGAACTGCCCCTGCGAGCGTGACGTCCGCCCGAGCATGGTTCAGGCGCTGCACTTGATGAATTCCAACACGCTGCAATCGCAGTTGACCGGCAAGTCAGGCCGTGCTGCCAAGCTTGCTCAGGCGGAGATTTCACCTAAGGAGATTGTTGAAGAGATTTTTCTTGCCGTCTACTCCCGTTGGCCAAGCGATGAGGAAAAGAAGATCGGGCTCAGGGCATTCGCTGCCGAGGAAGCCAAGCGCCAACAAGTTGTCGAAGATCTAATGTGGGCCTTGATTAATTCGGCTGAGTTTGTCTTTAATCACTGAAACGGCAATGAGTGAACTCAATACAAACTGTGCTGGGATTGCACGTCGGAATTTTATCCAGCTTGGTGCCGGCGGTGTCCTTGGTTTGGGCATGAGCGACCTGATCCAATTAAGGGCAAGGGCGGCTCAGGCTGCCGGAAAGTCCAGCCCGGACCACGTCAACTGCATCCTTGTATGGCTCGATGGAGGCCCGACCCATTACGAGACGTTCGATCCCAAGCCGGACGCACCATCAGACATACGTGGCGAGTTCAAAACAATACCGACCACGGTGCCCGGTGTTCATTTTTGCGAGACGGTGCCCAAGTTGGCCAAGACGCTTGACAAGATGGCGATCATCCGCTCGATCGCCCACAAGGATCCCAACCATGGCGGTGGTAACCATTACATGATAACTGGCGCGCCGACACCGGTACCGGTGAACTGCGGTTCGTCGGTCTCGTTTCACCCGTCGTTCGGTTCGACGGTGTCGCATCTGCGTGGCATCCGCAATGGATTGCCGGCGTACGCAACACTGCCGCGAAAATCCCGCTCGGCGGGGCCGCATTTTCTCGGCGGCCAGCACACTCCGTTTGTCATCGGTGGCGATCCGAACGGGAAGGGTTTTCGTGTTCGCGACGTCGTGTTACCCCGAAGCATCAGCGAGGGCCGGGCAAACACCCGGCTCAACCTGCGTCGCTCGTTCGATCGCATGCTGCGCATTGCTGATGCCGCCGCCGCTGATCCTGCGGTGGATTTCGACAGCTTTTACCAGCAGGGTATCGATTTGCTTTCGTCGGACCAGGCTCAGGCGGCGTTTAATGTCGAAAAGGAATCGGCGAAAGTTCGCGATCGCTACGGCCGGAACGACTTTGCCCAACGCCTGTTGCTGGCTCGTCGATTGACAGAGGTGGGGGTGTCGTTTGTCATGGTTTACAACGGAGGTTGGGATCACCACACAGACATTTTCAAGAGTGGCTTCAAGAAGAAAATTGCGACGGTAGATCAGGGCATGGCGGCGCTGATCAACGACCTGCACGATCGTGGCCAACTCGAAAGCACGTTGGTCGTCATGCTCGGCGAGTTCGGGCGCACGCCGAAGATCAACGATCGCGCCGGGCGCGATCACTGGCCGTACGCGATGTCGGTCTTAATGGCAGGCGCTGGGATTCCGACCGGGCAGATCATCGGTGCCACAGATAAGAAGGGTTATCACGCCTCTGAGAACATTCATTCGCCGGAAGATTTCGCCTGCTCGCTTTACACCAAGATGGGAATCGACCCGCACCACGTGCTTTACACGAACACCGGGCGGCCGTCACCCATTGTCAACGGGGGCGCACCCATCAAGGAGTTGTTCGGGTGAGGCGGCTCCGTTTTGCAGCAGCTTTGGCTTCGTTACCCTGTTTTTTTGCAGTGGAGCCGGACAGCTTGGCCAAGCCGCCGGCAGTCACCAGCATTTTCCCCCCTGGTGGAAAACCGGGCTCAACATTTGAACTCACGGCGGCCGACGCTCCCGATCCTTGGCCAAGCGCTGCATGGACGAGCCACCCCGGCATCAAGCTTGAGGCGATCAAGGACAAAAAGGGCGTCTACAAGAGCACCATCGCTGCCGACACGCCGGTTGGGCCGCACTTGGTCCGGTTTTACAATGCAGACGGCTCATCGCAGCCACGGACGTTTTTCGTGGGTTTGGCCGGTGAGATGGCCGAGGTGGAGCCGAACGACAAGCTTGATGCCGCTCAATTACTAGAAAACACACCGATCGTTATCAACGGTCGTCTCAACAAAACCGGCGATGTCGATGCGTTTTCATTTCGCGCCAACAAGGGCGACTGGATTGTGGCGCAGTGCCACGCCTACTCGCTCGACTCGCCGGTCGATGCGTTCCTGCATCTCCACGACGAAAACGGCAGCAAGGTGGCTTTCGCGCCGGACACCCAAAATCTCGACCCGCTGCTGGCCTGGCAGGCCGCGAAGACCGGTGTGTACACGCTGACTTTCGCCGGTCTGGTGTTTCCGTTCAACGCCACCGCGCGATTTCACGGCAGCGCGCACACGGTGTACAGGGTGACGATCAGCACCGGCCCGTTTGCGCGGAACACCTATCCGCTTGGCGTAAAGCGTGGTAGTAAAACACCGGTGCATCTGGTTGGCTGGGGATTTGAAAAGCAACAAGCCGTCCAGGCCGCGGTGGTGCACGCCACATCTTCCGGCGAGACCGCGTGGGTCGGGGTCAAGGGCCTGGCTGCGCCGGTGCCGGTGGTGCTCGGCCGCCTGCCTGGCCACCGCGAAACGGAGCCGAACAACTCGATCGACTCCGCGCTCACCATCGATTGGCCAAGCGCGATTCACGGGCGCATCGGCGAGGCCGACGACGAGGATCGTTTCGGCATCATGGCGGAGAAGGGCGACAGTCTGCGACTGCGGCTGCGGGCGTCCGAACTCAACTCCGCGCTCGACCCTGTCCTGAGCATCGAGGATGCCAGCGGCGGGCAACTCGCCCGTGACGACGACTCCGGCGAACGCCAGGACGCCAAGCTCGACTGGACCGCGCCGGCGGACGGGATATATCATCTGGCCGTAAGCGACCTCATTCGCTCTGGTGGCAACGCGCATTTTTACAGGCTGGAGATCGATCGGGTCACTCCAAGCCTCAACGCCACCTTCACGCCGGACCGGCTCGTGGTGGAGGCCGGCAAAAGCGCCGAGGCGACCGTGACGATTGGTTTTGTCGACGGCTACAAGGGTCACCCAGCCGTTGTGATGCAAGGTCTGCCCGACGGCGTGAGTGCGCAAATCCCAGCGACAGAAAAGGGAGGGACGGTTAAGATCAAGCTTGTGGCGGCCGAGTCGGCCAAGCCGGCGAATATCCCGTTGACCCTGCTCGTTGTTGAACCGGGTACGTCGACAATCCACACGGCCACCACACCCATCGGCATGGACAAAGCCGGCGGCGGGCGGTTGATCAACTCGATCGATCACCTTTGGCTGACTGTCAAACCCAAGCCCGAACCAAAGAAAGAGGCAAAAAAGTAGCTTGGCCAAACGCGGAATTCTTTTTCGTTGAAAGCAGCGAAATATTCACTACGATGCGCTCACCGGGTTCGGGATGTAGCGTAGCCTGGTTAGCGCGCCTGACTGGGGGTCAGGAGGTCGAGAGTTCGAATCTCTCCATCCCGACCATTCTTTTCTTCGTTTAACCCCAATTCCATTGAATGATAGCTGCCTCGATTGATGAGGTCGCACCGACAGTCGTTGACACGCTTTGACAGCGATTGACGCCTTTTTGGGGGTGGTTTGTTAACCCCGATGTTAACCCGGCGGCCGATTTTGTTAACCCGGTTGTTAACCCGGTCAACTCTTGCTGCTTGGCCCACAGTGGCCGCCTACGGCGTTTTCGGCGCAGGGCAGGGTGGATGACGGCGGTGGCTGGCCAAGGCGCCCCACATCGCTATCCTGCGGCCATGTCCACCTACACCTGTCCGAAGTGCGGCAACGTGGAATCCATCCGTCCCGCCGCCAAGCTGTTCTACACCATGAACGAGGTTGCCGATCTGTTTGAGGTCTGTCGCATGACGATCCACCGCGAAATCAAGCGCGGTAACATCAAGGCCATCAAGTTCGGCAAAGTTGTCCGCATCCCGGCGCAGTCCCTCAAGAAGTATCTGGCGGCGACGTGAGGCGACAAAGGAAAACCCCGCCAACCGAAGCTGACGGGGCGGGACTTATGGAGATACCAATGCAACAAACAGCATCAGTAGCACAAGGCACTTTGACTGTTTGCTGATTGAGGAGATACCCTCATTTTGTTGATCAGCGGTTAAATCTTGCGACCATGCAGACAAAGAAAACCCCGCCAACCGAAGCTGACGGGGTTCCCTACTACGATGGAGAAAAAGGGATGCGCTTTCAACAAGCCGGCAGCATCCCTAGCCGGCGATTCGTTTAGCCAGGCAGATTGATAGCCACATCGCTGGGTGCGATCAGATCAGCGTATTTCTTCTGGGGCGTCCTGCGTTTGGAAACATTGAAGCCATCAAACAACACTTGGCTAATGGCGTGGATGTGAATGCGTGGCGTGATATTGGAGGAACTCCGTTGTATTTTGCGGCTATACACGGTCAAACGGAAGTCGTCGAACTACTGATTCCCGTAAACTGAGGCATGCGGCCATGACTGGTCATCTGAAATGGCCACCAAAATATTCGGAGGCTTCCCCAAGGCCATCGTCGCCGCGAACAACAATGCACAGAAGGTGAGCGGAACGGGCAAGCGAAAGTTTGATTGTGCGAACGCTGACACTTGGACTTAAGGGGTAGTCCAGGCGAGCACTTGGCGGTCTTTGAGTAATCGGCTTCGAAGTTCATTGTAATCGATATCCTGCACGGAGCTCTTCGCTTCAATAGACTGGACGGCTGCGGTTGCTGCCGATTGGCCAAGCGCCATGAAAACAGGCTCCATGCGGATTGAGCCAAATGCCATGTGGGATGCACTGAGGCAGACAGGGACGAGCAGGTTGCTGCATTGAGCTTTCCGGGGAACGATTGCCCCGTAGTCGATCGGGTAGGGTGGAAAACCGCCAATCTCGACGTCGCCTTCGTTTTGCACATGGCCGCTCTTGTCGACGTAACGTTGCACGTGGTGTGAATCCATCGTGTAGGCGGCAAGTCCGACGGATCGCTTGGCAAGGACTTTTCCTTGGCAGTTGTGCTGCGTCATCACGTAGTCGCCGATCATTCGACGGGCTTCGCGGATGTACAGTTGTTGTTGCCACCCGTCTTCGCGTTCAAATTCATCACGGCAGGTTCCCCAGCGTGAGATTTCTTTCCGGATGTTCGCAGGAACTCGCGGGTGATTGGCCAGCGTCCACATGAGTCCCTGCTGGTAGGTCCTGTGGCGCCGGATGATTTCCCTGCGCCGGGAGTAGTTTGCTTCCGGGTAGTCGTAGTTTTGGCCGATGTAGTCGGTCGAAAAACCGCGCTTGTTGTTGATGTCGGTTTTTCGGTTGGGCATGGTGGAGTTGATCCATGGAATGTTCGTCTCCCCGGCTTCGAAGTTGCGGAGCAATAATTCGTACTGCAACGGATCGTAGCGGGACGGCTTGGTGAAGGGAATCCGGTTCTCGGGGTGGTCCGTCAGGCACATGCGGAAACAGTAAGCCTGCACGCGGACGTCGCCCTTGCCCTCCTCGCCCGGTCCGGTCGGGTTGATAGCGGGGAGTAGCCCGCTGTCTTTTTTTTCGGGCGTCACGTACGGGTCGACGCCGGGCTTGAACTGGTGATAAACTGCGTTGGCAGTCTGGACGCCGCTGAGTGTTTCGCCGTAAACGGCGTTGTCTTCGCGGCCCACGGTGGCATCAATGCCTGATCCTGCCATGAGGTCTCCCTCGTAGGTGGCGTCGATGAAGACGAGCCCTCGGTAAGTATTCCCGGATTCCGTGACAAGGGCGGTGATTTGTCCTCCGCGCATCGTGATACCCCTGATACGTCGCTTGCCGGATCCGATGAATGTCCTGTCGAGTCGTTCACCATAGTAAACCGGGATGTCATGCTCCTGCACAAAGCCGTTCATGATCGCCAACGCAGCAGAAGGCTCGAAATTCCACATGGTTTTTCTGTTCTTGTCTGTACGGTTCTGCGCGTTTTTTTCGTAAGCTTGGCTTGTTTGCCACTTCCAGTTTTCTGGCAGTTGGTAGTGGCGGTGGACGCGCTGGTAAAACTCCCGGGCGATACCCCCGATCGCCTTTTTATTGCCAATGTCTGTCGAACCGAGTCCCCCGGTAGTCAGTCCGCCGATTCGGTGTGCGGGTTCGATCACAGCCACCGAACGACCCATTCGCTTCACCTGCACAGCGGCGGCGATGCCGGCGGATGTGCCGCCATAAATGACCACATCATACGGGCCATCATCGTTGCCACGAAGCGGCTTGGTTGGCGCGGCGTAGGTGGTGGGTTCACCCAATTCGATAAGATTTGAACTGTTGATGAGCGTTGGCTTGGTTGCAGAATCCTCTAGTTGCAGGAAGTAAGCGGTTGTTCCTGATTCCGGTTTGGATACCTTGGCCAAGCGGAGCAGGTTTGTTTGTTCGTCGACTGTGAATTTCCCTGTCAGCTTCCACTTGGCCCGACGATAATCTCCAGTGGCACCGCTCGCCTGCCAGAACGAAATCCGAGTGCCATTATTATGACCGCGAACGACAGCGGTGAACACAACTTGATCCGCTTCCCGGCGGTGGCTCAATTGAACCGTAGGGATTTGCCGGTTTAGCAATGCCGCCGCCACCGCGGATCTCCAAGCCAATGCATGTTGTGGGTGTTCCCGGCCGTGAGCATAGTTCGGGACGCGAAGAAACGCCTTTCGACAGTTCAAATCATCGAAGTAATTCGAGTCGGACAGGAGATGAAACAACGGGTCGTTTGTGCCGACAGCCGGCATGATGAATTTGTCTGCCAGCAGATCGCCCCACTCTGCGGGGTCGAACAGGCGCCGATAACGTCGTCCTATCGGTGTTCGAATCATTGCGAGCGTGCGGGCAGCGCTCTCGCCGGCCGGTCCGCTTTTTTTCGGCTTCACATTCCACCCCCAACGCTGTCCCTTGAGCCGGGTAAACGGCACGATGCTACCGGAACTCCACGCTGTTGGGTACGCACCAACAATCCGCCTATCCCCGGCGCAGGCAATGAGCGCCGCCATTCCCCCCTTGGAGCTGCCGGTTGCAATGCACCTTTCAGCCCGCACACCCGGCAAGTCGCCCGCCACTGTGGCGGCGGCACTGAAAATTTTGGCCAAGGCGTAGTAGCCTGACTCACGAGGGTTGTTGGTCTGGAGAAATGTCCGCTGGCCAAACGACATCAGCTCACCCGGACTCCGGGCGCCAAACTGTTTTGCATCTAATATTTGGTTGATCACAATGCAGGGGACGCCCATTCCCAACACAACCGATTCAAGCCAGTCCAGATTCTTGTTTTTGGCCCAGGATTTACTTCTCCCAAGGATAATGGCGGCTGTGCCTAGGGTGCCTTCGGGGCGTTCGTGATCCGGCAGATATACGGCGGTGTCGTGCTGGCAGATGACACCGCGGTAAGTTTGGCTCGTCATCCGCAGATTGATTCGGCGCATCGTCCTGTTCTCGTAAAAACGACTGGGCAGTGTTTCGTCTCCCAGGTGTGTGTAAGGCACTTGGGCAGCGGCCAACGGGGCGTCTGCGCTGAACAACGCGGCGACGTCCTGTACAGTGCTTATCTGTGTGTCGGCGTTGAGTCGCAGCGCGGCGGCAGCGCACGCCAACGCGATTAGTGTCCTGACGGGGTCTGCTGTATGAATTCGCATAGAACCTTCGCTATTACCGGCGTGCGAACACCGGTTTGGCGGCGGAGTTGATTTTCACGAGGAAGGGCATTGATCGAGTTACCCAAACTGGTCCAGTGCTTTCGTTAGTCTGGACGGGTTGATTA
>CAJWEP010000111.1 GCA_913030945.1 uncultured Verrucomicrobiota bacterium | reverse complement strand
CGCTGGAGCCTTTTTGGTCCTTGGCAAAAAACTCCTCGGCCTCGAGCACCTCGGTGCGCTGAAGATGCCGGAACTCCGTCGCCCACCGCTCGATGCTCGCGCCGACGAGCGCCACAGTGGTCATGAACTCGGCGTGGATGTCGCGCTGCACGACCTGCGTCGCGATCGGGGCCGGCTTGAGGCCAAGCTTGCGGCAGACGAACGACTCGATCTTTGGCGAGAGGTGGGCGTTGGTGCCGACGGCGCCGGAGAGCTTGCCGATGGCGACGCGTGGCTTGAGGGTCTCGAGTCGCTCGAGCGCGCGGCCAAACTCGTCGTACATCAGCGCCATCTTGAGACCGAACGTCGTCGGCTCGGCGTTGATGCCGTGGCTGCGTCCGATCATCGGGGTGAACTTGTACCGGCGCGCCTTGGCGGCAATGACTTTGCGCAGGCGTTTCACGTCGGCGATGAGAATCTTCACCGACTCACTCATCTGCACGGCAAATGCGGTGTCGATGATATCGCTGCTCGTCAGCCCAAAGTGCAGCCAGCGACTCGCCGGTTTGCCGATGTTCTCGCCGACGTTGGTGGTGAATGCGATGACGTCGTGGTTGAGCGTGCGCTCGAGTTTGCGGCAGCGCGCGATGCTGAACGACGCCTTGGCCTTCATCTGCCTGAGGTGCGACTTGGGCACGAGGCCCTCGCCGCAGAGCGCCTCGGCAGCAAGTAGTTCGATCTCCAGCCAGATCTCGAGTTTTCGCTGTTCAGTCCAGATGTCCCGCATCTCGGGACGGGTGTAGCGTCCAATCATCCGCCGACAGCATAACGGACTTGGCCAAGCGCGGCGAGTGAGATGTGCCCTGCGCCGCTTGACCGGGCCGAGTTGCGGTGCCAAGAATACCGCATGCGTTACTCTCTTTATGTTGTCGCCGGGCTGGCCTTTGGCACCGCACTTGGCCAAGCGAAGGATTTTCACACGCACACCTGGACCAAGCACCATGTCACCCCGCACTTTTGGGCCGAGGGCGGTGCCGCCGGGGATTTTAACCGAGACGGCCACGCCGATCTCGTTGTTGGCCCGTACTGGTACGCCGGGCCGGACTACAAACAGCGCCACGAATTTTACCCCGCCACCGAGTCGTTCATGTTGAAGGGCACCGACGGCAAGGAAACCACCGTGCCCGGTTTCGCCGGCGCGCTCAGCGGGCGCAACGCCTATTCGCGAAATTTTTTAACCTTCGTTCACGACTTCAACGGCGACGAGTGGGACGACGTGCTGGTGCTGGGCTTTCCAGGTGCAGAGTCGACTTGGCACGAAAATCCGAAAGGCAAACCGGGCCACTGGAAGAAGCACATCGCGCTGGCCGTCACCGACAACGAGTCGCCGCACTTCACCGACATCACTGGCGACGGACGGCCGGAGATCGTCTGCAACTCGGAGGGCCACTTCATCTACGCCGAGCCGAATCGGCATCATCCGGATCAGCCGTGGACGGTTCACCGCGTCACGCCCAAGGGCAGTTGGCAGCGCTTCACGCACGGCATGGGCGTGGGCGATGTCAATGGCGACGGTCGCCGCGACATCATGGAGAAAAACGGGTGGTGGGAGCAGCCGGAGTCGCTCGAGGACGATCCGCCGTGGGCGTTCCATGCGTACCCATTTTCGCCCGGCGGCGGTGCGCAGATGTACGCCTACGACGTGGACGGTGACGGCGACAACGACGTGATCACCTCGCTCGCTGCGCACGGTTACGGCCTGTGCTGGTACGAAAACCAGCCAAAGGACGGTGGCATCACGTTTGTCCCGCACACGTTCATGAACGCCAAGCCGGAGGAGAACCGGTACGGCGTCAAGTTCAGCCAACTGCACGCGATCGACCTGGTGGACATGAATCGGGACGGCCTGCTCGACATCGTGACCGGCAAACGGTTCTGGGCGCACGGTCCGCAGGGCGACGCCGAGCCGAACGCAGCGGCCGTGCTGTACTGGTTTGAGCTGCGACGTACGAAAAAGCGCGGCGTGGACTGGCTGCCGCACTTGATTGATGACGACTCCGGCATCGGCACACAGGTGATGACCACCGACATGAACGCCGACGGCTGGCCGGACATTGTCGTCGGCAACAAGAAGGGGGCGTTCGTGCACATCCAGTCAGCCAAAAAAGTGAGTCGCAAAGAGTGGCGGCAGGCCCAGCCCAAGCCGCACAAAGCCAATTGACAATCCACGCGCCCAAGCCAATTTTTTCCATGTTATGAAAACAAACTGGATTGCCTCGATGATGTTGGCGTTTGGCCTCTGCGCCTGCGGCGGCACGAGCGAAACCTCCAATGATAAAAAGCCCGATAAAGAGGAATCAACCTCCTCTGGCAACCCGTTAACCGCGCCGGTGGACTACATCGGCGCTGTGGGCAAAGCCAAGAAAGTCTCTGAGAAAAAAGTCAACCTGGCCAACATCCAAAACGCCATCAACCAGTTCAAGGCCGTTGAAGGCCGCAACCCCAAGACCCTCAATGAACTGGTGACCGAGGGCTACTTCTCACGCCCCCCGCGCCCCCCGCGCGGCATGCGCTACGTCTACAATCCCAAAACCGGCCAAGTAGGCGTCCGCTAAACCAAGCCCTTGGCCAAGCGATATCGTTGACATCGGGCTGCGGGTGGATCATTCTCCTGCGACAACGCGACCTTCGTCGCACGGCCCCTTTTCATGAGTCACAACACGTTCAACGCATTGCAGTCGTTTGACCTTGGCAACGGTCAACAGGGTAAATTCTACTCGCTGCCGGCGCTGGCTGAGGCCGGCTTGGGGGATGTCTCGCGCCTGCCGGTTTGTATCCGCTTGGTTTTGGAGTCGGTGCTTCGCAATTGCGACGGGCAAAAGGTGACGGAGGAGAACATCCGCCAACTCGCTGGCTGGCAGGCCAAGGCCCCGCGCACCGAGGAGATTCCGTTTACCGTTGCCCGGATTGTGCTGCAGGATTTCACCGGTGTGCCGTTGCTAGTGGATCTGGCTGCGATGCGTTCGGCGGCGGCTCGGCTTGGCAAAGACCCGAAGATTATCGAGCCGTTGGTTCCGGTGGATTTGGTGGTCGATCACTCGGTGCAGGTGGACTTCGCCGGTTCGGAGGATGCGATGGACAAAAACCTCGACCTGGAGTTCACGCGCAACCGCGAGCGTTACCAGTTTCTCAAATGGGGCATGCAGGCGTTCGACACATTCAAGGTCGTGCCGCCGGGGATCGGCATTGTGCACCAGGTGAACCTCGAGTACCTCGCGCGCGGTGTACTCAGCAATGCGGACGGCGTTTACTACCCGGACACGCTGGTGGGCACCGATTCGCACACAACGATGATCAACGGCTTGGGCATCGTCGGCTGGGGCGTCGGTGGCATCGAGGCCGAGGCCGGGATGCTCGGCCAGCCGGTTTACTTCCTGACGCCGGACGTCGTCGGTGTTCGGCTCGACGGCACGCTGCGTGAGGGCGTCACCGCGACCGACCTGGCGTTGACCGTCACCGAGATACTGCGTGAGGCCAAGGTGGTCGGGAAGTTCGTCGAGTTTTACGGCGAGGGAGCCAGGCAGTTGCCGCTGACTGACCGCGCCACGATCGCGAACATGGCGCCCGAGTACGGTGCGACAATGGGCTTCTTCCCGATTGACGAAGAGACGGTGAACTACCTCCGGGCCACCGGTCGCTCCGGCGAGCACTGTACGGCTTATGAGAATTACTACAGGGCACAGGGTCTGTTCGGAATCCCGGCGGAGGGCGATATCGATTACTCGGAGAACCTCGAGCTCGACCTTGTCTCCATCCAGCCAAGCGTGGCCGGTCCGAAGCGGCCGCAGGATCGAATCGAGGTGCCGAGCCTTGGCGGCAAGTTTGCGGAACTCTTTTCGCAGTCGGTTGCCGAGGGCGGCTTCGGCCGCGACGGCGGCGACTTGGCCGGTGTTACCGCCCCCGTGCCGGTAGGGAACAACGGCACCGAGTCGCTTAGCCACGGCGACGTGGTCATCGCCGCGATCACGAGCTGCACGAATACTTCCAACCCAAGCGTGATGCTGGCCGCTGGCCTCTTGGCCAAGCGCGCGGTCGAGCGCGGCCTGAAACTGGCGCCGCTGGTGAAGGCATCGCTCGCACCGGGCTCGCGCGTCGTCAGCGATTACCTCGACAAAACCGGCCTGCAACCGTATCTCGACCAGCTTGGCTTCAATCTCGTCGGCTACGGCTGTACGACCTGTATCGGTAACTCCGGCCCGCTCGATGCCGGGATCGAAAAAGCGATTCTCGACAACAATCTCGTCGTCGCTTCGGTACTTTCCGGCAACCGAAACTTCGAGGCGCGCGTTCACCAAAACGTGCGCGGAAACTTCCTGATGTCACCACCGCTCGTGGTGGCATTCGCGCTGGCCGGGCGGGTGAACATCGACCTGACGACCGAGCCGCTTGGCCAAGCGGAGGATGGGGCGGACGTGTTTCTGCGCGACCTTTGGCCAAGCCTGGAGGAGGTGCGCGACCAGATGCAAACCGCGCTCCAGCCGGAGGTGTTTCGCGAGTTGTACAGCAACTTCGCCGATCAAAACCCGAAGTGGAACGAGATACCGTCGAGCGTCGGGCACGCCTACGAGTGGGATGAGGCGAGCACGTACATCCAGGAGCCGCCGTTTTTCGACGGCTTCGGGATGGAGGCCGGCACGATTGCTGAGATCGCCGGGGCGCGGCCGCTGGGTGTGTTCGGCGACTCGGTGACGACCGATCACATTTCGCCGGCCGGCGCGATCAAGCCCGACTCGCCGGCGGGACGTTATCTTGTCGATAACGGCGTCGTGCAGGCGAATTTCAACAGCTACGGCTCGCGCCGGGGCAATGACCGCGTGATGACCCGTGGCACGTTCGCCAACGTGCGCATCAAAAACCTGATGGTGCCCGGCAGCGAGGGCGGCGTGACGAAGCATCAGCCCAGCGGTGAGCAGATGGACATTTACGATGCCGCGGCCCGGTACCGGGAAGAGGGCACGCCGCTTGTCGTCATCGGCGGCAAGGAGTACGGCACCGGCAGCTCGCGCGACTGGGCGGCCAAGGGCACGCGGTTGCTTGGCGTGCGCGCGGTCGTCTGCGAAAGCTTCGAGCGCATCCACCGGTCAAACCTGATCGGCATGGGCGTGCTGCCGCTTCAGTTCCATGAGGGGAGCAGTGGCGCAAGCTTGGGACTCGATGGCACGGAACAATTTGACGTGCTTGGCCTGGACAACGACCTCAAGGCGCAGCAGGGATTGACCGTGCGCATCACCCGCGCCGACGGAGCCAGCGAGGAGGTGCCGGTGCGTTGCCGGATCGATACCGACATCGAGATCGAGTACTACCGGCACGGCGGCATCCTCGCTTACGTGTTGCGGCAACTGGTGGCCAACGGCTGATGGAAGTTCCTTTTTTCGAGATTTTGCCTTGCCTTTTGGGCTGATCTGCAATTGATTCCCCGCCTGTTTATGAGCGAGTCGAGCGAACCAGATATCCTGTTTCACGGTGCCGAGTGGTTTGACCAGAACAAGGGCAAACTGCTCAACGGCGCGTTGGTGGTCATCCTGGCTGTTGGCGCGTACCTGTGGTTTACAAACAACCAGGCTGCCTCCAGCGCAGCCTCCGAGTCGGCGCTGTTTGCCGTCCAGAATGAGGGCCTGACAAACCTGGTGGAAATCGCCGGGGCCTACTCTGGAGTGAGCAACGAGCAGGCCGGCAAACCGGTTGCCGAGCGGGCATTAATCCTGAGCGCAAGAACATGGCTTGAGGCGGCGGATTACGATATGGCACAGGCGGCATTTAAGAACTACATTGGGAAACACGAGAACGGAAATTGGGTGAATGAAGCAGAACTTGGTCAGGCGATTTGCCAGGAGATCAAGGGCGATGTGGCGGCTGCGATCAGAACGTATCAAAGCCTGACCAACAACCCTGATGTAGCTGTCCAAAGCCGGGCGACTGCTCTCCTCGAGGCAGCCCAGACCAAGCTCGAGCCATTGGTGGCGAAACCAAAACCCGCGCCGGTTCTCCAACCTGTGGCACCCAAGCCGACACCTCCCGCTGCACCGCCGGCATCTGCTGCCCCGGAAAATAAGTAACTCCCCCACGAGTCGTGAACATCGCAATCATCGGAACCGGCTACGTCGGCTTGGTGACGGGAACCTGTTTTGCCGAGATCGGCCACAACGTCATCTGCGTCGATTGCGACGAGGCCAAGGTCAAGCTCCTGCAGGATGGCGGCATCCCCATCTTCGAGCCGGGCCTCGAGGAGATGGTTAAAAAGAACGTGGCCGAAGGACGACTCAACTTCACCGCCAGCACGGCGGAAGGGGTGGAAAAGTCGGATGTTATTTTCATTGCTGTTCCGACTCCGCCACTGGATGACGGGTCGGTTGATCTCAGCTTCATCGAGCGGGTGGCCCGCGACATCGCTGATGCAATGACCTCGTACAAGGTCGTCGTTGACAAGAGCACTGTGCCGGTCAAGACCGGCGATAAAGTCGCTGAGACGATCAAGCGTTACTGCAAGGCGGATTGCGATTTTGACATCGTCAGCAACCCGGAGTTTCTGCGCGAAGGCTTTGCGGTGGAAGATCTTATGAATCCGGACCGCATCGTGGTCGGGACGACCTCTGAAAAGCCCGAAGTGGCGATGCGGGAGATTTACGAGCCATTCAACGCGCCGATCATTTTCACCGACATCAACTCGGCGGAGTTGATCAAGCACGCCGCCAACTCGTTCCTCGCGATGAAGATTTCTTACATCAATGCCGTGGCGGCCATCTGCGAGGCGTCCGGCGCAAATGTCGAGGAAGTGGCACGCGGCATCGGGATGGACGAGCGCATCGGCCGGCGCTTCCTCAATGCGTCGCTTGGCTTTGGCGGCAGTTGCTTTCCGAAGGACTTGAGCGCGTTCATTCGCATCAGTGACGACTTGGGCTACGATTTTGGATTGCTGAAGGAGGTGCAAAAGATCAACGCCAGGCAGATGGATTGTTTCCTGAAAAAAATCACGGACACGCTGTGGATCCTGAAGGATAAAACCATCGGCGTGCTGGGTTTGGCGTTCAAGCAGAACACGGACGACGTTCGCATGTCGCCGGCGATCGAGGTTTGCCAACGCCTGCTGAAAGAGGGGGCAGCACTGCGCGTGCACGATCCCAAGGCGATGGAGAATGCCAGGGAATTGCTGCCGGCCGAGGGGGTCATGTATGTTGATGACATGAACAGCGTGGCCGAGGGCTGCGACGCCCTCGTGGTGGCGACCGAGTGGCCGCAGTTCAAGGAACTGGACTTGGCCAAGGCGCGCGATGCCATGACGGCGCCGCTGCTGTTCGACGGTCGCAACCTGTTTGACCCGGCGGAGATGAAGCAGCTTGGCTTCACCTACAAGAGTATTGGCCGCTAAGCCCATCGACGTTGCCGCCGGGCTGGTTTTTCACCGACAGAAACTTCTTATCACCCAGCGCCCCGCCGGTGCTCACTTGGCCGGCTTGTGGGAATTCCCCGGCGGCAAGCGCGAGCCGGGCGAGAGCTTTGAGGATTGCCTCGCCCGCGAGCTCCGCGAGGAATTGGGCATCGAGGTTGCGCTTGGCCAAGCGTTCGAGGAGATCACCCATGATTACCCCGAAAGAACGGTTCACCTGAAATTCTTTCTCTGCCGCTTGGCCAAGGGTGAGCCGCGGGCCATTGGCTGCGCCGCATTCGAGTGGACGACTAGGGAGAGCTTGACCAAGCGTAACTTCCCGCCGGCCGATAAACGCCTGCTCGGGCGCTTGGTTGACAGCGAGCCACTCTGGCGGTAGCAGTTCAGTCGGTTTTGGCACAATTCCTCAAGAATTGTGGCCAATTGTCGATAAACAACGAAGAGTGGTGCGGTAACTTTCTTTTATTGCCCTGATAAGAGCCTGTTTGCGCATTGTGCCACTTGTTCAGCAATCGATTTAATGGCGGAGTTTCCGGACATATTTGCCTGTGTTTCCTGTGACAAGGCGCTTTTTCTCGACGAGGATGAGCGAACTTCGGAGAAGTATGCCTGCCCGTTCTGCCGTCATGAGCACATCCCGGAGGATGTCCTCCAAGGGGAGGCGTCGGGGGAAGAAGCCGGCACGGAAGTTGCAGAGGATGATGCGCCGGCGGAGCCGCCGGAAACCGAGTCAGTCGATGATCAAACGGTTGAAGAAACACCATCCATCGACGAGCCGGATGGCTCTGCCGTCGAGCAATCCGATGAGACATCGGCGGCGGCGGCTGAAGAGGCGTTGTCGACTGACGAGCCAGGCGAGCCTGCGCCTGAGGCAGCGGCGGAGAGCGAGGAGGAACCGGTCGTCGAGGAGCCCAAGATGGACGACGCCCCACCGGAGGATTTGGAACTGCCGGATGTGTTTGCCTGCCTGTCCTGCGACAATGCCCTGTTCCTGAACGAGACGGAGCGCGCGTCCGGGGAATTTGCCTGTCCGCATTGCGGGCAAAAGAACAGCGCTGCAGAAACTCGTGCGGTGGCTTCAAAACAACTGGAGGCTGTGGAAGAAACGACGGCGACCCCGGCGCCGGAACAGAAATTCGCCGAACTGATCGAGTGCCCGGAGTGCGACCGGGCAATCAAGCTGATGCCGGAACAACGGGATGAGGATTCTCTCAGCTGCCCGTACTGCAAGGCAACCATTACGGCCCCGGAGCCACCCGTTGAAGAGGTACCCGTGGAGGAAGTTGCCCCGGAAGCGACCGAGCCGGAGGATGTCGAGTCCGCGGATGCGGGGACGGAAGATGCACCGCAAGAGGAGAGCGGAGAGGACACCAGTGGTGAAATGGCCGAGCCGGAAATAGTTGATGAGCCGGAACTCGCTGCATCCGATGAACAGGAGGATGCACCGTTACTAGTTGATGAAGACGGAGGCGGGGAAGAACCGCCTGCTGAATCGGAAGAGGAATCGGAAGAGGAATCGGAAGAGGAATCGGAAGAGGAATCGGAAGAGCCTGGAGGGAAAGTGGACAAGACTCTTCTTAAGAGCTTGATTGAGGCGAGCCGAAGCGAGTCTCTCATGCCGGAACAATTCTCGTGCCCCAATTGCGAAAAAGAGATTCAACTACCCGAGCCGGAGCGGGCGATGGGGTTGTGTTTCTGTCCAGAGTGCGAGGAATTAGTTGAGTCGAAGATCGCCAGCGAGCGTAGCACAAAAGAGCCGGAACCTGCTGAGGATAAGCAGGATGCCACCGAAGAATCACCGGCGAAGGAGGAGGGCGATCCGGTCGAGGCCGATGGTGATGACGCGGGCGGGGAGCCTCAACCCGGGGAGCCGGATCCCGCTGAGGCCGAGGAGGAGGAAGCCGCTCCGGAGAGGGAGTTCTGGCTCGTAGAGGTGATGCCAAGTTCAGTCGATTGTGCCAAGTGCGACAACAGTATCAAACTCGAGAGTGAGGAGAAGAAATTCGGCGTCTACCGGTGTCCCTATTGCAAGGCGGACATCAACCATGCCAAGGGTGCCGTCGTGGAGTCGCTGTTAGTCATATTCGGTGGGGAGGAAGACGAGGACGAGATAACCCCGAAGAAAAAAGAGGTCAACTTCAAGGCATTGCTACCCTTCGCGGCTGTTTTGGTGTTTGGCGTGGGTTTGATTTATACCGTCATACAGGTGACGAATTATTTGCAGGAGAAAAAAGCGCTCAAGGCCCAGCAGGTGTCGAGGTTGAAAGCCGATCAAAAGGAGATGCATGGGCGGCTCACGGTTTACCGTGGTGCACTGGAGAATGCTGCAAACAAGAAGGCTTTTGCGCGACTGGATGAAATGTCCCTTGATGAAATTAAGACATTCCGCGACCGGTTAATGAAAGACAGGAAGGATGCGTACGCCAACTGGTTTGAGCTTACGGGAGACTCGATCACCAGTGACTCGACGTTTGGGCCGGATGCCGAGAGGTTTAAAGGGAAGCTGAACCGGTTCATGCGCCGGGTGAAGCTGGCCAAGATGGATGCATACAACCTAGAATCCGCGATTGGAATGAGTTCGTTCGAGAGGCAGAGGGCGCGGGAGTTGCTCAGCGAGCACATGATATCCATCAGGGAGCAAATGGGCAGCCTGAGCACGGACGAGGCGATTGATCAGGGCTTGGTGAGGCCGGAGGTGTTGGCAGCCCTAATGGAATTGAGTCTGAAGGTGGACGACTTCGAAATGCATTCCGTCAAACAGGCGGCGGTTCACTTGAACTCGATGATGCAATCGGCCGACCGCATCGAAAAGCGGTATAAATTGAGCCATTCTCCGCATTCCGATAAGGGGCCCGAGGAGGGGCACGCTGCGCATTCCGAAGAGGGGCACGCCACGCATTCCGAAGGGGAGCACGCTACGCATTCCGAAGAGGGGC
>CAJWEP010000110.1 GCA_913030945.1 uncultured Verrucomicrobiota bacterium | reverse complement strand
AAGCGACGATACAAAGGCACTCAGTGAACGGGGCCGCTCTTTAGGCAAGTTCGCCCGCCAAAGCTCGTCACGGGTAAAGGAGGACAAAGGCGTGCTGGCCGAGCTGCCGGTGGAAGAGTACGAGTCCTTAACGGCGGTCATCGACGAGGCCCTGCCGGCGCCCAAGAGTGACCAGCAGCAGCGGTTGGAGGAGAAGGATGCGGACGAGAGGCGGAATCGTCCGACCACGCGGAAGCCGAAGTCTTCCACCACGGCCAACCGGGAGTTGCTGCGGCGCAAGGGCGGAGCGGCCGGCAACAAAAAGCGACCAGCGACCGCGACCAAACCGCAGAGCGTCAGCCGCTCGTCACGGTTGCCCGAGGCCAAGCGGGAGGAAAAACAACTGGTTGAGAAACTCAAGGAAGCGGAACCGCCAGCCACGCCGCCCACGCCGTCGGTCATGTACACGCCATGCCCGGAGACGGTCACCGCCGAAAACAATTTCTCCACCTTCTCGCTGAACGTGAGCGATGTGTCGTTCAAGACCGCTCTCGCCAGTCTGCAGGCCGACAAACTGCCGGCCCCGGGCGATGTGCGCAGCGAGGAGTTTTTGAATGCGCTTGAGTATCGCGACCCGATGCCGCGTGTTGGCGAGCCGCTGGCCTTCCACTGGGAGCGTGCGCGGTCGCCGTTCGCGCATGACCGCGACATCATCCGTTTTTCCGTTCGAACCGCCGCGCTTGGCCGCCAGCCAGGGCGCGCGGTCAACCTGGTTTGCCTGCTGGACAACTCCGGTTCGATGGAGCGCGAGGACCGGGTGAGCATTGTACAGCAGGCGCTTGATGTGCTGGCCCGCAAGTTGACGCCGAATGACCGTGTCAGCCTCGTCACGTTCTCGCGCACACCGCAGTTACGAATCGACGGCATGCGCGGTGGCAATCGCGAGGCGTTTTTGAAGGCGTCGACCGGCTGGATCCCGCAGGGCGGCACGCACGTTGAAAAGGCGCTTGCGATGGCATACGAAACGGCGAAAAAACATTTCATCGCCGGCGGCAACAACCGCGTGATTTTGCTGACCGACGGCGCGGCGAACATGGGCAACGTCGATCCATACCAGCTCCGCAAGACCGTGGAGAGCCACCGCAAGCAGGGCATTGCGCTGGACTGCTTCGGCATCGGCTGGGAGGGCTACAACGACAACCTGCTCGAGGTGCTCGCCCGCAACGGCGACGGGCGGTACGGCTTTTTGAACCAACCGGCCCAGGCGGTCGCCGAGTTTGAGCAGAAACTGCTCGGCGCTTTTCAGGTCGCTGCTTCCGACGTGAAGGTGCAGGTCGAGTGGAATGCCGATCGCGTGAAGGTGTTTCGGCAGGTCGGCTATCTTCGGCACCAGTTGAAGAAGGAGGATTTCCGCAACAACAAGATCGACGCGGCGGAGATCAGCGCCGCCGAGTCGGGCAACGCACTGTACGTTGTGCAGGTGAACCCGGACGGCGAGGGGCCGCTGGGCGTGGTGCGCGTGCGCTACAAGGTGCCGTTTACGAGCGAGTACACCGAGATGGAGTGGAGCCTTTCCTACGAGTCGGCCGCGACACCGCTGGAGCAGGCAAGCCCGGCGATGCGCCTGGGCAGCGTGGCGGCGACGTTCGCCGAGTGGTTGGCGGAGAATCCCTACGCGCAGGGCGTGCAGTTGGGCAATTTGCAGGGTTTGATCTCCGGCATTTCATCGATCTATGCCACCGACCCCCGGCCGGCCCAGCTCGAGTGGATGATCAACAAGGCGCGCATCCTAGCCGGGAATTGATTTTAAAATAAAACGATATAAAACAATGAATTGCTCAATAAAAAAAAATGGAATCACCGGCGTAATGCTTGCGCTTGGTTTGTTTGGTGCGGTCAATCCGGTTGCGCTTGGCCAAGCGGCGGAACCGTCCGCCGTCGAGGTGGACAACCTCAAGATCAACGGCGAGGTCGACGGCGAGAAGGCCGGCTTCGTTATCACCGGCGATTTCAAGCCCCGAAAGCCGGAGGAGGAAAAGGAGAAGTTGATCTTCTCGGCACGCACTGAGAACAGCATCACGCATCGCCGTGGCCAGACGGAGCAGAACATCAGCGGCACGGTGAAAATCCTGCAGGGAGAGATGAAGGAACTGCGTTTCGCCGTGAATGGCAAGGGGAGACTGGTCTCGGCCAAAAGCGAGCAGGCGATCGAGTGGGGACTGCGCAATGACAAGAGCGGCCAGCGATTTTTCGTGCTGTGGTTCGATTCTAAGAAACCGGCCAGGGGCGAGGTGAAATTCACGGTGCACTTTCGCGACACGCACGTGGAGAACAAGGCGGCGCTGGGTGCGATCAGCCTCTTGCCGCAGGGCGAGGCGGTGCTCAACGCCGGGCTTATCACCGTCACCACCGCGGCCGGCTACGACCTGGCGATCACCAAGGCCAACGGCGTGACCCGCGTGACTAAGGGGCTTGGCCAAGCACCGCACGAGTTGCCGCGCTCGTACAGTTTTCAGTTCAGCGACACCACGCCCGAGGTGGCCTTTAGCGCGACCGAATCGGATCCGGATGCCAACCGCATTTTCTTCGATGGGTTCGACCTGAAAGGCCGTTTGGCCGATGGCGTGGCGGCGTTCTCGCTGAAGGGCCGCGTCGAGGTGCGCAACCCGAAGGGTGGCAGGCTGCCTGTCGTGTTCGGCGGCGCGGCGCTGACGTCGATCCCGGCGACGAAAGATTACAAGGTCGGTTTTTCCGGCGAGACCTACACGCTGGAGTTCGTCAAGGGCGGCACGTACCCGGTCGATCTCGAGTTTCATGCGCGCATTGCCGAGAAGGACAGCTGGAACAATATCGATTTTGGCGTCGTGCCATCGGCGCTGCGGCCGGTGAAGCTGAGCGGTTGGCCAAGCGCAATTTCGTTCGACGCCAAGTCGGCCTCGAAGCCGGTCGTCAAGGACGGGATTTACGACCTGTTCCTCACGCCGCGCGACCGGCTGTCGGTCCGCTGGAAGGAGACCAACCCCGTGGTGATCCCCAAGCTGTTCTACTCAGCGGAGGCGACGGTGCACATCGCCGTCGGCGCGGGGCTTGCGCGGCAGATCAACCACTTCGACTACCGCGTGATGCAGGGGCGGATGAACACCCTCGAGTTGGATCTCATCGGAGATGGCGAAGTCGTCAGCGTCAACGGGCGGAACATCCTGAATTGGAGTGTCAAAAAACAGGAGGCCGGGCGGCGCCTGGTGGTAAAGCTCAACAGTCAACAGACAGCCAATTACAATCTCGTGGTGCGCACGCAGACGCCGCTGGGCGCGTTCCCGGTGCGCTTCCATCCGGTGCGCCTGGTGCCGGTGAACCCGGTGCGGTACGGAGGCCATCTGCGGCTGGTTAATAACGGTGCCGTGCAACTCGAGCCGGTGAGCGTGGACGGCCTGTCGCAGCTCTCGGCCAATCGCTTTCCTGCCGCCAGCTCGATCGCCGCGCTGCCGAACAACCCCAAGCTCAAGCCGCTGGTGTACCGCTACTCGGGCGGCGACTACGAGCTGGAGGTGCTGGCCGACAACATTCTGCCGGAGCTGACCGTTTCGCAGCTCCTGGTCTACCAACTTGATTTCAACGAGATCACGCTCGACGCCGAGGTTGACCTTGAGATTCGAGACGCGCCGCTGCGGGAGTTCACAATTCGCATCCCGGACGGCTACACGGTGGCGCAACTGACAGCGGCCGCGTTGGCAGATTACTTCCTCGGCCCGGCGGAGAACGGCCAGCGTCCCTTGCGGCTGGTGTTCTCCCAGCCGCTCGAGGGGCGGCATTTGATGCAGCTGCGACTGGAGCAAAACCAGGCGGTCGAGGGGGACACATGGACGATCCCGCGGGTGGACTACGAGCAGGTCAAGTCCGTTCGCGGGTTTGTCGGCGTGTCGGCCTCCCCGGGACTGCGACTGGTTCCCGCTGCGGTGAAGGACGTGAACGAGATCGCCGTCGTCTTTTTTCCCAAAAAAATACCGGGCCTGCAGGCGGCCTATCGCATCAAGGAAACAGGCTGGGAGGTGAGCCTGGGCGTCGATCGGATGGAACTGGCGCTGCAGGTGGATGCGTTGCACCTCTACTCGATCGGGCAGGGGATCGTGTACGGCAGCTCGGTGCTCAACTACCTGATTGGCGGCAAGCCGGTGAGCGAGCTGAAGGTGCTCGTGCCGGCCGACTACGCCAACGTGGAATTTGTCGGCCGCGATGTGCGCAACTGGAAGCTCGACGAGGCGGCCGACAACAGCCTCACCAATTCGTACACGGTGTACTTCCAGTCCACGGTGTTTGGCGACTACACGCTGCTGGCAACCTTCGAGCGGCAGTTCAATCCGGATGGCGAGACGCTGGCGTTCAATGGGGTGCGCCCGGTGGATGTGCAGTCGGAGGCCGGCTATTCGATCCTGATCGGCAAGGAGCGGTTCGAGCAGTCGCAGCCCGGAGCGGAGGGGGAGTTGATAGCGCTCGAGCCGTCGGAAATTCCGGAGGAGTACCGGCTGCTTTTCGACGCACCCATCCTGGCGGCGTACCAGTACTCGGGCGGCGGATTCACGCTCAACAAGCGCCTCAAGCCATTGAACCGGCAGGAGTCGCTGGAGCAGGTGGGAGACCGAGCGGCGTTCTCGACGCAGGTTTCCAACGACGGCCAGGCGGTGACCACCGCGACGTACTTTTTGAAGAACCGCGGCCATGCCCACTTCGAGGTGGCACTGGAGAAGGAGGTCGATCTTTGGGAGGCCAAGGTCGCCGGCAGGCGGGTGATCCCGATCACGCAGGGTGAAACGATCCTCGTGCCGCTGCCCAAGGGGCAAAACCCGAACGACCCGATTGAGGTGTCGCTCAAGTTCGCGCCCAAGGCGTCGGACGATGGTGAGGTGCGCGTGGCCCTGCCGAAAGTCGGCTCGCCGCTGCTGCTGGCCAAGTGGAACGTGATGCCGGATCCGGACTACCGGCTCGACTTCGTCGTCGGGAACACCTCGCCGACGAATCCGCGCCCGGACTCGAGCGGGTTCGCCTGGCTGAAGCGTGGTGGTTGGGGCTTGCCGTTTTTGTTTGCTGCGCTTGCTGCGTTTGTGGCGTTCGCCGGCGGGTTGATTGTTCGCTGGGGCACGCGCTCCGGACGGTATCGGTGGGATTGGCAGAACACGGTCGGGCAGATTTTCGGCTGGCTGTTGTTGTTGGCGGCGTTGGGACTGTTGGGCTCGGTCGCGGCCCTGAGCGTGTTTGTCGACAAGCAATTCGTCGAGCCGGGATTGGTGTTCACCTCGTCGGTGCTCAAGGCCAACGAGGCGTTGTCGATCACAGTGAACAATCTCGAGGCTGATGCGGCGCTGTATTCGATCTCCATTTTCCTACCGGCAGTGGTGGGCATCGGGATCTGGGTGTACCGCTTCCAGTCGGATGACGACGTGGTGATCAAGGGCGGCCTGCTGGTCGGCTGGTTGTTCATCGCCTGGACGACACTGATGGTGCCCAACGGCGTCCACTGCTTCGCCGGGTTGGCCATGCTTTTTGTGCTGGTGCACGTCGCTTGGCCAAGCGTGACTGCCCAGCGCAACCTGCCACCCAAGCCGCCGAAACCACCAGCCCCGCCAAAGTTAACGGAAGACTCCGCGCCGGCCGTGGCCGCCACGACGGCGATCCTCCTTGGCCTGTTTTTGAGTTTCGGCACCGCGCTTGGCCAGACGGCCAAGCCGGACGGTGGGCGATTGCTCTCCGTGGTGCAAAGCGGCCAGGCGGCCAACACCCGCGTGACGCTCACCGGGACGCTCAAATGGGAGGCCAAGGCCGGCAGCCGCATCCAGTTCCTGTCCGCGCCAGCCGTGCTGAAGAGCATCGATCTCAAGGACGGCAAACTGAAGCTGGCACAGTTCACCGCCGGCAAGGCGACATCGCAACAGCTTATTGCAAACGAGGCGGGTGTGTACGACGTCGATTTTGAGTATGAGACACGCATGACACAGGTCAACGGCATGTGGGGCTTCAGCGTGCCGACACAGCCGGCAATGGTGAACCGTCTTTCGCTCGAAATGCGCGGGCAGGAACTCGAGGTCACCTCGCCGGATGCCGTGTCGCTGAAACACACCTTCACGAAAGACAGGATCAATAAGGTCGACCTGGTGTTGCCGCCCAAGCCGGGTGCGCGCGTCAACTGGAAGCCCAAGGCACGCGATGAGAGCATCGAGAAGCCGGTCTTCTACGCGGAGTTCCAGCAGCTCTTCATCCCGACCGCCGGGATCGTCGCGGGCGTGCACGACCTCAAGGTGCGCCTGGCCCAGGGGCAGTTGAGCGAGTTGTCCATCGTCGTGCCGGACGGCATCACGGTGACGGACGTCACCTCGAAGCTCGTTGCCTCTTGGCGGTTCGACCCTGAGGCTGGGACACTGCAAATCCAGTTTGCCGCGCCGCAAAAGGCGTCGTTCGATCTTCGGGTGCGTTCGCAGCAGTCGGCCGGGGCGTTCCCGTACGAAAAGACGCTTGGCCTGCTCGGCGTGAATGGCGCGGCGGGCGAACTGGGTCTCGCCGCGCTCGGCACCGGGTCCGAGGTGCAACTGGACAGCGCCTCGGTGGACGGCCTCGCGCCGATCAACCTCGAGGATTTCCCGGCGGCGATGGCCCAGTCGGTGCAGGGCGAGTTTGCCGGGCTGACCGTGCGCCGTGCCTACCGGTACTCAGGCCGCGCTGCAGGCCTGACGCTCAATGCCTCGGCAGTTCAACCGGATATCCGCGTGACGAGCAACCAGCGACTGTCACTCGGAGAGGATCGGAGCGTGCTGCTGGTGAATCTCGCCACCCGGATCACCCGCGCCGGTGTATTCAAGTTGAGCTTTGCCTTGCCGACTGGGCTTGAAATTGAGTCGATCACCGGCAACGCGCTGAGCCACTGGACGGACATCAAGGATGGCGACGACACGATTGTGACGCTGCATCTCAAGGGCAAGACCGAGGGCAACGCACAGTTCCAGGTCAACCTCGCCGGGGCCGGACTCGAGAAGACCGAGAGCTGGCAGGTGCCGCGCGTGGCGATCCGCGAGGCGACCAAGGAGAGCGGCCAGTTGTTCATCATCCCCGAGCAGGGCATCCGCGTGTACATGAAGAATCGCGAGGGCGTGTCGCAACTCGATCCCAAGCAGGCCGGCATCCGCGACCGGGGCGTGCTGGCGTTCCGCCTGTTGCAGGGCGACTGGACGCTGTCGTTCGACGTCGAGCGGGTGGATCCGTGGATCCAGGCGGTGTTCCTGCAGGACGCCTCCATCCGGCAGGGCACGGTCAAGTATCGCGGCGTGCTGGAGTACCAGATCGAGAACACCAGTGTGAAGACCATGCGCGTGGCGCTGCCGGAAGCGGCAGAGGGCGTGGGTTTCAGCGGCGATCAAGTTATCGACTTCGTCAAGGACGCCGCCGCCGAGGATGGTCGCGCGGTGTGGGAGGTGAAACTTGACCGGCGCATGATCGGCAAGTACCAGCTCACCGTGTCGTACCAGGTTTCGTTGGCCAAGGACGCCACCGGGCAGCCGGTGGATGTGCGGAGCCTGCAGGCGGTCGATGTGAATCTGCAACGCGGATTCATCAGCGTGCGCACTGAGGGCCGCATCCTGCTCCAGCCGGGATCGGCGCCGGACGGGCTGTACAGAGTCGAGTGGAGCCAGGTGCCCCGCTCGCTCAAGAGCGCGCTCAATCTCGAGGAGACGCAGTTAGTCTACCGCTCCGTCAAGCCAGCGACGCTGAGTGTCACCGCCCAGAACCAGGATATTGCCGAGGTTGTGGCGGCGCAGGTGGTCAGTGCCCAGTTCCGCACCGAGTTGTCGAGTTCGACCAACGCAGTGACGCACGTGCGGTTGCAACTTCGCCAGGGCGAGGAACGCGAGCTGCGCGTCAACTTGCCCAACGGGGCCGAGTTTTGGTCGGCGTTTATTGACAGCAAGGGAGTATTGCCCTGGGAGGACGACGAACAGGTGGTGATTCCGCTTGAGAAAAGCCCCGGCGAAAACAGTTGGTCGATGGTTGAATTCTTTTACCAGTCGCCGGTCGGTGCCACGCAAAAAACGATCCAAAGCCCGGTAATTCAGCTGCCGATGGAGAACCTGAAATGGACGATCCACGCGCCGGCCGGTCTGGAGATCGAGGTAGACGAGGACGCCTCGACGGTAACCTATCACGAGGCAAAACAAGCGCCGCCTCAAGGAGGTGTCAGCGTGAGTTATCGGGGAGGCAAACAGGCCCGGCAAAGTGCATCAAAAGTGTATCTGGACAACGAGAAACAAATCCAGCAGCGCCAAACACAGAAGGCGGAGGAGATGCTTCAGTTCGGCAACCAGAAGATCGCAGAGGGCGACCAGCGGGAGGCGCGCCGCGCGCTGGAATCGGCCTACAAGCTGTCGCAAAATGACGCCGCGTTCAACGAGGATGCCCGCGTCCAGTTGCAGAAACTAAAGACCCAGCAGGCGATGATGGGCATCAACATGCGCCGCAATAATTTCCTGATGAACAGCGGCGTGGCATCGCAACAGGCCGAGCAGCAGCAGGCCGCCATTCCGCTGCAGCAGGGCAAGGGCGTGAACTACACCCAGGCGCAGGTGAAGCAGGTCATGGACCTGAACACCATCGAAGACAACACCGCATTCCGCCGGCTGGCCGAGCGTATCGTTCGCCAACAGGAAGCGATCGAGGCAGAGACCGGCGCCATACAGGCCACGCTCCCGGGTGTCGGTCAGGTGCTGAACTTCAGCCAATCGGTGCAGGGCAAGGGCAGCCGGGAGCTGCGGGTTGTACTGACCGCCAAGGCCGGCGGTGAGGGGTTTCCAACGGAAAAATTGAGCCTGCTGCTGGCGCTGTTCATCGCGCTTGGCCTGATCCGCCTTGCCGCGCCCAAGCCGGAGTGACGATCGCGAAACCGGGCTTTACGGCGGAGCAGTCTGCTGGTAGCTCTGCTGCCCGAACTTAATCCTGGTCATGAATTATTTTTTGAGAACAGAGGTGAAGCCGATTCAGGTCGATAACGGCTTGTCACTGCACCAGCGGTATCAATCGATGCGGTACCGGGCGATTCGGTTCCCCGGCAGCGAGCAGGCGAGCGTCCGGCCGGCCGCGATCGACACCCGGTTTGGCAACGCGCCCAACGTGTCTTCCCCCCTGGCCGGGGCGTCGCTTGGCCAAGCGAGCAGCCGCTTGGCTAACCAGCCGTTCATTGACTACGGCCAGCCCGAATTCACCGTGGCCCGCCGCGAGGTTGCCTACGGGGTTAACCCGTTCCCGTCCGGCTTGAACGAGGTCGGCTGAGTTTGGATGAAGGACACCAAAGTTGCCTCTGTACAGTTCGAGCACGCGCCCGGCGACAAGCAGGCGAACCTCGAGAAAGTGCGCCATTTCACCGCTGAGGCGGTAGAGCAGGGCGTCGAACTGGTGGTGTTCCCGGAGATGTGCATCACCGGCTACTGGTTTCTGCGTGACCTGAGCCGCGAGCAACTCTTGGCCCTCGCCGAGTCGGTGCCGAGCGGGCCGACAACGGGGGAATTGGTGCGCTTGGCCAAGCGGCAAAACCTGAGCGTCGGGGCCGGCCTGCTCGAGATCAGCGACGAAGGCGAGATGTTCAACAGCTACGTCGTGGCGATGCCGGATGGCCGGACAGTCTGCCATCGAAAGCTGCATGCCTTCGTCAACGAGCACATCGCCAGCGGCAGCGAATTCACGGTGTTCGACCTGCCCAACGGCAATCGTGCGGCGATCCTGATCTGCTATGACAATAACCTGTTCGAGAACACGCGCATCGTCGCGCTAAAGGGGGCGGAGATATTGATCGCGCCGCACCAGACCGGTGGCTGTCGCACGCCGAGTCCGCGCTGCATGGGCGTGATCGACCAAGCGCTGTGGCACGCGCGCCGCGAAAACCCGAAGGCGATCGAGGCCGAATTTTACGGCTCAAAAGGCCGCGAGTGGCTGCTGCGCTGGATGCCGTCGCGTGCGCATGACAACGGGATGTTTCTCATCTTCAGCAACGGCGTCGGCATCGACGGTGACGAGGTGCGAACCGGCAACGCGATGATTTTCAATCCCTACGGCGAAATTCTCGTAGAAACGTGGGTGGCCGATGACAAAATGATCGTCGCCGACCTTGAGGCGAATCAGTTGACGATGAACGTCGGCATGCGCTGGATCCAGACGCGTCGGCCGAACCTGTACGGGAGTCTGGCCAAGCCGACCGGCCGCGAGATGGACACGCGCACGGTCCGCTTCAAGGGCATCGAGAAGTCAAACTGAACCGCTTGGTCAAGCGGAGGTTAGCCTTTCGGCACGAGGCGGACGGATTTCAGGTCGATCAAAAAACTGTCCAGTTTGCCCGCCGGCTGGATGACGGCGCGCTGTTTGCCGCGCTCAAGGCGGATTGTGCCTAGGCTGCCTTCGCGGTAGTCGTCCCACGTGCCAGTGCCCTCGACCGGCGCAAGCA
>CAJWEP010000109.1 GCA_913030945.1 uncultured Verrucomicrobiota bacterium | reverse complement strand
CACCGTCCAGCTTGTCGCGCGTAAAATCGCGCACTTGGTCGAGTACGCAATTCTGTCGATCCTGGTCTGCCGCGCCTTGGCCAAGCGCGACGAGATGCGTTCACTGCCGTTGGCTGCGCTTGGGCAAGCGGTGCTGTTCGCGGCGGTGTGCGCCGCACTCGACGAATGGCATCAGTCGTGGATGGCCGAGCGCTTCGGCTCACTCCTCGACGTCGGCATCGACTCTGTTGGGGCGATCATCGGTGCTGCATTTTCCGCTTGGCTTTCACGCCGTAAAACCGCGACAACCGCCGCATGAAGCGGCCAATGGTCCGGGTGGTGGTACCGTACATTCTCGGCATTGCTGTGGCCGATGTCGGGTGGCTGCCGTTTTGGTACGCCCTTGCCGCCTGCGTCGCCCTGTCGGCGCTGACCGCCGCGCTGAAGGCGCCCCGGTCTGCCATGCTGCTGCCTATGCTGTTTGGCCTTGGCCTGGCCAACCAGTCGTTCCACCTCAATCGGATTCCGGCAGACGATCTCCGGAACCAACTCGGAGACGATCAGCAGATCGTCACCCTGACCGGCCGCCTGGCCACCACGCCGAAACATCGCGTCAGCGAGATCAACGGGGAGGACTTTTGGCGTTCGATGGTGGAATTGGCCGTCAGCGAGGTCGAGACGGACACTGGTCGTCTGGCTGCAAGCGGCACGGTGCATGTCTCCGCGCCGTTCCGCCTGGCCAAGCGCTATTACGCAGGACGGCGGGTGGAGGTTTCCGGAGTTATCCAACGTCCGCCGATCGCCGCGGCCAGAGGCATGTTTTCTTATCGTGACTACCTTGCGCGGCACAGCATCCACTTTCAGCTTCGAACAAAGACGCCGAGGGACTGGCGGTTCCTCGACGAGGCCAAGCAGCCCGCGCCGCCGTTGTCAGTTAGCTTTCAGCGCTGGGCGCGCGATGCCTTGGCCAAGCCGCTCGGCGGAGAGAATGACACCGTTCGTCTGCTGTGGGCGATGACGCTTGGCTGGCGCACGTCGCTCAGCGGCGAGGTGGCCAAGCCGTTCATGCATTCCGGCACGATGCATGTTTTCGCGATCAGCGGACTACATATCGCGATGATCGCCGCTATTCTTGTCCAGTTGATGCAATTTGTCCGGTTGCCCCGTGTCGCGTGCGGCCTGCTGCTGATACCGGCCCTGTGGTTTTATGTGGCGGCGACCGGTTGGCAGGAGTCGGCGGTGCGCTCCTCGGTAATGGTGACCATCGTGGCGCTTGGCTGGATTCTCAAGCGCCCCGGTGACCTCGTGAACTCACTGGCCGTCGCAGCCGTGCTGATCCTGCTTTGGGAGCCGCAGCAGTTGTTCCTGACCGGTTTTCAGCTCTCGTTCTGCGTCGTGTTGTCCATCGCGATGTTTGCTCTGCCGCTACAGGAACGGATTCGAAAACGGCTGCAACCTGACCCATTGCTGCCGCCGGAGCTGTGGCCGTGGTGTTCGGGTTTTATGGTTCGGATTGTGACTCCGCTGTTCGCCGTGTCCGCTGCGGCGTGGCTGGGTTCGCTGCCCTTGGCTGCATCGACTTTCAACCTGTTCACACCAGTGACGCTTCTCGTAAACGCGATCGTTGTTCCGTTCGCCGGTTTCGCCCTGGCCAGCAGCTTGGGCTGTTTGATTTGTGCCGCCTGGTTTCCGCTCGTCTCGGGGCTGTTCGCCCACAGCGCCTGGCTGGGGATGTGGTTGATGATGCGGCTCAGTGAGGCGGCGGCGGCATTGCCGTATGGGCATCAGTACGTGGCTGCGGCGCCCGCTTGGCTGATGTTGATTTACGTGGCGGTACTTGCCTTGTGGGCGATGCCGTTGGTGTTGAGAACCAAGCGGTACGGGACGCTGGCGTTGGTTGGCTTGGCTTTTGTCTTGTTTGCGGCGGAGAGCCTACCTAGGCGCGGCGAGTTTGCGCTGACGGTGCTGCCGCTCGACAGCGGTTCGGCGATGTACGTCGAGCCGCACGACGAAGAGCCGCTGCTCATCGATTGCGGCAGCGACTCAGGTGGGCGGCTGTCCGTGGTGTCGTTTTTACGGACGCGAGGCTATGACGCGCCACCGTGGGCCGTGGCGACACATGGTGACCGGCATCACGTGCAGGGCTTCGGCAGTCTGGCAGAAGAAATGGGCTGGCCGGTGATGTTCATCAATCCGATCAAGTTTAACTCGTCGTACTACAAGGAAATGCTGGAAGGACTGAAGGGCGTCGGGCAGTCGGTGATCGTCGCTGCCCGCGGCAACTCGATCGCCGGCTGGGAGGTGCTGCATCCGCCAGGCGGCGACCGCCTGCCCAAGGCCGACGACAACGCGACTGTGCTCGTCTGCGAGGTGCACGGCGTGCGCGTGCTGCTGCTTTCCGACCTCGGCGAAGCGGGGCAGATGGACTTGGTCGGGAGCGGCGTGGACTTGCGGAGCGACATCGTGGTGAGCGCCATGCCCGGTGTGGGCGAACCGCTTGGCCAAGCGCTGTTCGCGGCGATCGAGCCGAAGGCAATTGTGCTTAGTGCGGGCACCTTTCCGTACGCGGAGATTCCGTCGGCCGCGCTGCTCCAGCGCTTGGCCAAGCGCGACGTGCCGCTGTTCAACACGTTGGCGGATGGCGGGATCGAAATCGTCATCCGCCGAAACGGCGGATGGCAAATCAAGGCAATGCACGGCCGTGAAGTTTCATCCTCACGCGAAGCCGCGAAGAACTGAAAACTTGAAGCTGGAAACTTTCTGATCAGCGCCCGAGCAGTTTTTCCATCCCTGGCATGGCCCCTGCGCCGCCCATCTTGGCCATCATTTTCTGGAACTTGCCCATCTTCTTCATCATTTTCTGCATTTGGCCGAAGCGTTTGAGCAGGCCGTTGAGCGCGGCGACGGTGGTGCCGCTGCCGGCGGCGATGCGTCTCCGCCGACGGGCATTGAGGATCGCCGGTGTGCGGCGTTCCTGCGGGGTCATGCTGCAGATCATCGCCTCCATCTGGCGGAACTCCTTTTCGCTCTTGCCGAGATCGGCGCCTTTCATGGCATCGCCCCCGCCGGGCAGCATGTCGATAATGCCCTCGAGTGGGCCCATTTTTTTGAGTTGACGAAGTTGGGCGAGAAAATCCTCGAGGGTGAACTGCCCCTTCTTCATCCGCTCCTCGAGTTTACGGGCAGTCTCCTCGTCCACCGCCTCGGCGGCTTTCTCGACGAGGCTCACCACGTCGCCCATGCCGAGGATGCGCGACGCCATCCGATCGGGGTGGAACGGCTCGAAGTCGTCGAGCTTTTCGCCGATACCGGCGAACTTGACCGGCTTGCCGGTGACTTCGCGGAAGCTAAGTGCGGCGCCACCGCGCGCATCGCCGTCGAGCTTGGTCAGGATCGCACCGGTGATGCCCAGCGCCTCGTCAAAGTGCGTGGCGACACTGACCGCCTCCTGCCCGGTGGCGGCGTCGAGCACGAGTAGGATTTCTCGCGGCTGCACCCGGTCGCGCAGCCGGACGAGTTCCTGCACCAGCGGTTCGTCGATCTGCAGCCGGCCGGCGGTGTCGAAAATGACCACGTCGATGCCGTCTGCCTTCGCCCTGGCCATCGCTCCGTCGGCGATCTTGAGCACGTCCTGCTCGCCGCGCATCAGGAAACAGGGCAGGTCGAGCTGCCTGGCCAAGGTCTCGATCTGATCCATCGCGGCGGGCCGGTAAACGTCGGCGCCGACGAGCAGCGGTTTGCGGCCCTCGGCGGCGAGCAGTCGGGCGAGCTTACCGCTGGAGGTGGTCTTGCCAGAGCCGTGCAGACCGCACATCATCAGGCAGAGCGGCTGGGCAAAGCCGCGTGGCAGGTCGAGTTCGCTGCGCTCGGCACCGAGCAGCGCGATCATCTCGTCGTTGATGATTTTGACGATTTGCTGCCCCGGCTGGATGCTGGCGACGACCTCCTCGCCGAGCGACTTCTCTTTCACGCGGGCGATGAACTGCTTGGCGACCTTGAAATTGACGTCCGCATCAAGCAGGGCCATGCGCACCTCGCGCAGTGCCTCGGCGACGTTGGTTTCGCTGATCCTGCCGAGGCCCCGCAGGTTCCGGAAGGTTTTCTGGAGCTTATCGCCGAGTGCGTCAAACATCGGTGCGAACGATAGAAACCCAAACGGTGTTTGACAAGCGTGTCACAATTTGGCGTAATCCGCCGCCCTTTTTGGAGGTAGGATACCGAAGCGGTCAAACGGGGCGGACTGTAAATCCGCTGGCTTAGCCTTCGCAGGTTCGAATCCTGCTCCTACCACCACTTCTTTGATGCCGGCTTTCGTGAAAGTCGGCTTTTTGTCTTTTACTTGCGGCTCACTCCGAACACTCCCCGGCCTCGGGGATCAGCTGAGCCGGTGAACGGTTTGCCGTCTTGGCCAAGGCCGATCGCCTGTGCAGCGCCCAGGGTGTTGACGACCTTCACCGTGTGGCCCTTGGCCCGGAGCGCATCGATGGCCACTTGGCCAAGCGCCTTCTCGACGAGCAGCCGGTCAGGCTTCCATTGGTGATGAAACCGCGCCTGGCCAAGGGCCTCGGCGGGCGGTTTGCCGAAGTCAATCACCTGGATGATCGCCAGCACGACCTGCGTGATGATTGTCGGGCCGCCGGCCGCACCGACGGTGAAGATAGGTTTACCGTCCCGCAGCACGATCGTCGGGCTCATGCTCGAGAGCGGGCGTTTGCCGGGGGCGACCGCGTTGGCCTCCGCGCCGATTAAGCCAAAGGCGTTGGGCGCACCGGGCTGCGCGGAGAAGTCGTCCATCTCGTTGTTCATCACGATGCCGGTGCCGGGGATAACCACGCCGGAGCCGAACGTGGTGTTGACCGTCGCCGTGCAGGCCACCCACCAGCCGTCGGAGTCGGCAGTCGTAAAATGGGTTGTGTGTTTGCCGAACAAATTCGTGTCGACGTTCGGTGGCGTCGAGTGGGCATCGACCTTGGCCGCTTTTGCGGTGTCGATCTTTTTGGCGAGTCGGCGTGCGTATGTTTTGGACGTCAGGCCTCTGGGCACCGGGGCAAAGTCGGCGTCGCCGAGCCAATGGGCGCGGTCAGCGAACGCCAGCCGCATCGCCTCAGTGACGAGATGAACAAATCCGGCGGAGTCGGACGCCATCGAGCGCAGATCGAACACCTCAAGGATGTTCAGGATTTGCGCCACGTGCACGCCGCCGGAACTCGGAGGCGGGAAGCCGACGATCTCGTGTCCGCGATAGGTCGTCTGTACTGGTTCGCGTCGCCTGGCATCATAGTGGGCGAAGTCGTCGCGGGTCATCAGTCCGCCGTTGTCGCTCATCCATTGTTCCGTTTTCAGCGCGAACGGGCCGCGATAAAACCAGTCGGCGGAGTGTTGCCCGATGGCGCGGTACGACCTGGCCAAGTCCGGTTGCCGGAGCCGGTGGCCGTTTGGCCAGGCGTTGCCGTCGCCGTCGAGGAAAATGCGCGCGCTGTCCGGGAACTTGCGGAGTTTTTTCACCACTGACCCAAGGCGGCTCAGATAGGCATCGTCGAGTTCAAATCCCTGCTCGGCGATCGCCGCCGCTTGGCCAAGGTGCCCGGCGAGGGCGAGGTTGCCGTGGTCGCGGATTGCCAGATCGTATGCCGCCAACGCACCGGGCACGCCAATGGCCAACGCGCCGGTGCGGCTCAGTTCTGGCTTGGCCCTGCCGCCGTGCAAATACATGTCGCGATTGGCTGCGCCCGGGGCGGTCTCGCGGCCGTCGATCGCCGAGAACGTGCCGTCCGGCTTGCGAATCAGCATGAAACAGCCACCGCCGATGCCGGAGTTGAAGCCGTCCACCACGCCCAGGGTTAGCGCCGCCGCGACGGCGGCATCGACGGCGTTGCCGTCCTGCTGAAACACCTTTAGGGCTGCCTTGGTGGCCAGGGGATGAACTGTCACTGCCGCGCCGGTTCGCTCCGCCGCTTGGCTAATGGGCAATCCGAGCAGCAGAATCAGAACAACACGACTCAACATGACCGGCGCAGGATGTTGGGTGGCGGCGGATGTTGCAAGAGCGCTTTGTGTTCCGTGTCTCTGGTTTTACGGAGTTTTGAAATACAGTTGAATCGTCCACTGGCGTGGGTAAGCTGCATTTTTTCAGAATGATGAAATATACCCGTAAGTTGTTTGGGGCTTTCGTTTGCATCTGGGGCTGCGTTTTCGGTGGCGTTGCGACTGGGCAGGTTTTGCCGAAAACGGCGGATGCGTTTTTTCAGGATACGAAGGTTTGGGACGTGGCGCTGACGGTGTCGCCGGAAAATTACTCCGCGCTTGAACCGGGAAACGGCAGAGACTTCGGCGCTGATTTTGAGTATGTGCGGGCGAACGCGATAGTTGCCGGGGAGGCATTGCAGAATGTCGGTCTCCGTTACAAGGGCAACTCCAGTTTTTCGACTGCGCGCGGTATTCCCAAAAAATCGTTCAAGATCGACTTCAACCGGTTTGTGAAGGGGCAGAAATTCCTCGGACTGACCAAGCTGAATCTGAACAACAACGTCCTTGACCCGTCGCAGATTCGCGAGGCGCTGGCATACCGGCTCTGGCGCAAGCTGGAGCTGCCGGGAGCGCGGACGGTATTCGCGCGGGTGACGCTGACGGTGCCGGGGCGATACGACAAAAAATTGCTTGGCCTGTACGTCGTGGTGGAGCAGGTGAACGGGCCGTTCCTCAAGGGACGATTCGGCACGGACAAGGGCCTGCTGCTCAAGCCGGAGCGCAGTCTGTCGATGCCGTATCTGGGCGAGGCGTTCACGGAATACGAGCGGGAGTACGTGCCCAAGTCCGACGCGAAGCCGCTCTTGGCCAAGCGCTTGATGGAGTTCACGCGACTGGTCAGCCAGGCGGACGATGCAACGTTCGGAGAACAGATCGGTGGCTTCGTGGATTTCGGGCAGTTGGCCAGGTTCACTGCGGCGCACACGGTGTTGTCGCACCTCGACAGCTTTTTGTTGCGCGGCCACAACTATTATCTTTATCTGCCGAAAGCCGGCGGCAAGTTCGCATTCTTGCCGTGGGACGTGAACAGCACCTTTGCCAGTCATCGCTCGGCGGGCAGCCCGGAGCAGCAGTTCAACCTCAGCGTGAAACAGCCATTCGCGAAGGGGCAGCGGTTGCTCGAACGCCTGATGAAGCTGAAATCGTTCCGTGAATCGTACGGAGAGGAACTGAAAAAACTGGTGCGCACGCATTTCTCCAGGGAGGCAATCGGCCGGGACATGACGGAATTGCGCAAGGCGGTGGAATCAACGGTCAGGGAGGATGAATACAGCGATTACCGGGAGTTTGTGAATAATTTTGAAATCCCCAAAGACTCTACCCCGAGTGAATCGCGTGGCGGGTTTCGCGTGGTGCGCAAGCCGCTGCTACGAGAGTTCGTGGCGAAGCGGCACGAGTCGATCTCCGCACAATGGGCTGGCGAGCGGGAGGGCTACACGCCCGGTTCGCGCCGGCGCTCGGGAGGCAAGGGGGAACGCCGACCGCGCCGCTAGAGTAGACTCCACTTGGCCAAGCGCAGGACGGCGCGGGGGTGGTCGCTCATCTGCTCGTACCACGCGGTGAGCAGGGTGCCGTTGGGCAACTCGACGGTGGAGGGGTAGCCGAGGTCGCCGTTCGCGCCATCGCTGGAAATCGTGATCGGTTCGCTCCAGGTTTTGCCGTGGTCGGCGCTGATGCGGGCCAGGTTGCCGAATGGTTTGCGGCGGTAGCCGTAGGTCATCATCAGCCGGTCGTCGCGCAGTCGCAGCAGGTGCGACGGCAGACCCCAGACGCCGATCGAGTGCGGTACGCTCCAGGTTTTGCCGCCGTCAGTGGACTCGGTTTGAAGTGTCTCGCTTCTGTTGGCGGAGTTATGGTTTCGAATTTGCGCGACGAGGGTGCCGTTGACGGCCTCGATGGCGTGCAGTTCGTGGTATTCAGCCGGGTTGTCGTCGGGTCGGGTGGGAACCTGAGCCAACTTTCTCCACGATTTGCCGTCGTCGATGGACTCGCAGACGCCGATCCACTGGCCGCTCTTCGACAAATCCTTTCCTGCGTAGAGCAGTCGTCCGTCGGCGAGCTGGATCGGGCCGTGCGGGCTGTTGACGATCGAGTCGTACGGCGTGGACCACGTGACGCCGCCGTCGGTCGAGCGGAGCATCCACGTGCCGAGCTGTGCCTTGCGCTCGACTGCGCTGATGCGGTTGTGCGCGCCGCGCCAGCGCGCCTGCCGCGCGGTGTCCCATTTGTTAATGTTGCCGTTGTTGAACTGGTACTCGTAGGCCAGCGAGGAAAACGTGGTGGCGAGCAGAGTGCCCTTGGCCGTCTCGAGAATGCCCGCGTCGCGGTCGTCGATCGCGAGGTCGAGCAGCACGCGGGGGAAGGTCCACGTTGCTCCATCGTCGTCGGATCGCATCAGTTCCACCTGGCCAAAGGGGCAGACGTGCGACTCGCGTCCACCGGAGCAGACGAGCAACAACTGGCCGTTGCGCCGCCGGGCCAGCGTTGGCCAGCCGTGGTACTGGTTCGGGCGCAGGCTGACGACGTGGATGCCGTGCACCTTGGCCAAGCGTTTGGCCGCTTGGGTGCGAACATGCGGGGCGAGCGCGACGCCGAGGCCAATCGCGGCTGATTGGCGCAGCATGCGGCGGCGGGAGAGGGTACGATGCTTCACGACGGAAACGGTAGCAAAGATTTGCAGGCTGCCCAAGCCTGCTTGGCCAAGTTTTCAGTAGCGAAGTTGTACCACTACCGGGCCAGGATTACGGCGGTGTACGATGGCGACACCTGTACGGCGCTACCTCGCGGAGATCACCGTGAAGCAGGGCCGGTGCAACGTGAACGTGAACGACACCCTGGTCCAAGCCGGCCATGCTAAGTACGTGGCGTATTGATTCGGCTTAAAGGACTTATTGGGACTATCGGACGTATGGCGCAAAACCGTCATGTTTGCCTTTTGCTCCGGCGGCTGGCTTTGAAGATGGTAATCCCAATGCCGATGGGGATGGCGCTGAGCAGTGTCATGACGATGATGAGTAGCGCGATCTCGGGAGCGCTCATTGGGCGGGGTGCGGGGGTGAACCGAATCTCGGCAACCAGTGGCAAATGGTCGGACGCCTCGGTCTGCGGCACGTCGAGCCATCGCACCTTGAAGTTTTTTTTGTCGGAGAGCCAGATGTAGTCGATGCGCCGTGTCGGTTTGCCGCTGCTCATCGTGTAGCCGTTGCCCTTGCCAGCGAGGCCCCATGCGTCAATCCATTTTTCGCTGAGTCGCCTGTGCAGTTCGCTGTCCGGGGTGTCGTTGAAGTCGCCGCAAAAGACGGTGGGAAGACTGGCGTGTCCGGCGAAAATATCGGTAAACTGTGTTTCGCTGAACAGTCGCTCGGCTTGGTCTTGGGTGTGGTCGAGGTGGGTGCAGGTGAACAGCAACTGCCCCTGGGTCACTTTCAGAACGGCCATTAACACACCGCGTTGCTCGCCTTTTCGGACCTTTTTTAGGCGATGGTTCTCATGCGACTCGATGGGAAAACGGCTCAGGATCGCGGTGCCGTACTGGCCTCCCTGATAGTTGTCGAGGTTGGCCCCGAAAACGACGTTCATCCCCGTGAGATCGGCCAGTTCCGCCGGCATGTCGATGCCGCCGGTGCGCTGGGTGTTTTTGTCGACCTCCTGCAGGGCGACGATGTCGGCGTTGGACTGCCGGATGATGTTGGCGATGCGCTCAAGATCGACCTTGCCGTCCAGTCCCTCGGCGTGGTGGATGTTGTAGGTCATCACGCGCAGAACCACCGGCGTGACATCGGTCGACTTGCAGCCGGGCAGCAAACTCAAGCCAAGCGTCGACAAAAAAAGGCAGAGGCCGCGCGACCCCCGCCTGAAGAAATTGCACATGATGAATGCCTAGTTTTTCTTCTTACGCTTCAGCCGGAAGTCAGCGGGCCGCTTGTTTTGTGCGGACCAGTAGTCTCCGCGCTTGAAACCGTATTGCGACGGGTTGAACTCGCCGACGAGATCCACCTTCGTGCCGCCCTTGGGGATTTCGAGGTCCAGCAGCCAATAGGCTCCGTTGACCAGCATTCGCCGTGTGCCGGGGGCCGTGAGGTCGGTCGAGGAACCCATCGTGGTGGCGAATGTCCGGCTCTTCTTTCCACCGGGCACCTGATAATTTTTCGTCCAGAACACCGGCATCATGGGGTTGTTCTTCCGGCCTTCCACCGCCTCGTCGTCGGTCGGTTTCAAGCCAAAAAACGGTCCATCAGTTCTCGGCCCTTTGCGCTTGGTGACCTGCCCAAGGATGATGTGCTGCGATCCTTCCGGCAGCGGCAGGCGCACGCCGTAAACATCGGTCGGCCCCCAGACGTCGCCGTTGCGAATGCCGCGCGTGGTGGGGTGCTCTTCCGCTCCGGGCGCGATGATACCAACAGTGCTTTCAGTCTTGTGCCCGCCGTGATGGCTCAACCAGTGGTCGCCGAGGACGAGTTTGCCGAAACCGCCCTGCCATTCCTTTTTCGGGCCGCCGTAGCCGTTG
>CAJWEP010000108.1 GCA_913030945.1 uncultured Verrucomicrobiota bacterium | reverse complement strand
TGGGGCCGTGTGCCACGAAAGTTTCAAGGGTTCAGCCTGCACGACGGTCAGCCGGATGTCGGCCGCCTGGCCAAGCGCAGCGCCGAGCAGTGTCGCCGCCAAAAACAGAAATCCCTCCCGGCTTGGCCGGAGAGGGGTTCGCGATGAAATGGCGGGCATCCGGCTAGATAACTTCCGGCAGCGGCTGGGCGTTGTCATCGACCAGATACCGGGGGATGCCGTTGAGGTCGGGTATGCGCAGTTCGTTCACGTTGTAGCCGAGGTTGTGATAAAGGGTGGCGAACATCTCGGGGAAGGTGACCGGGCGCTCGACAGCTTCGCCACCGAGGCGATCGGTGGCGCCAATCACCTGGCCGTGGTTCAGGCCGCCGCAAGCCAGCAGCGCCATGGAGACACGCGTCCAATGGTCTCGGCCGGCGTCCTTGTTGATGGTTGGCGTGCGGCCAAACTCACCCCAGCAAACGACGGTGACGTCCTTGTCCATCCCCCGATTGTGCAGATCCTCGACGAGCGCCGTGAGGCCCTGGTCGAGCATCGGGAAGTCTTGGCGTCCGCGGTTGAAGTTGCCGCCGTGCCAGTCCCACCGGCTGAACGAGAGCGTCACGCACCGCACGCCCACTTCGATCAGGCGGCGCGCGAGCAGGAAATGATCGAGCAGTTTGGGCGCTCCATCGGCCGTTAATTTGGCTGTGCCGCGACCGTAACGGTCGCGAAGCTTGACGTCTTCTTTTTCAAGGTCGAGCGTTTCGGCGAGCTTACCGGTGGTTAACATTCCATACGCCTGCTGGTTGTATGTATCCATGCCTTCCATGAGGCCGGAGTTGTCCATTTCGCGGCGGAACTGGTCAAAACTCTTGAGCAACTTCATCCGGTCGCCCAGCCGATCCAGCGTGATCCCGGTGAGCGTCATGTCCTCCTTGCCTTCGGCGGATGGGCGGAAGGCGGCATGTGCCGGGCCGAGGAAACCGGGTTGTCCGGGATCGCTCCACTCGATGTGCCCCGTTTTGGGAGAGAGCCCGACGAAGGGAGGGGCATCCGGGTTGACTTGGCCCTCGAGCTTGGAAAGCGTCGAGCCGATGCTGGGCCAACCGCCGGGCGGTTGGGGGCGCGGGCTGCGTCCCGTCGTGCATTGGACGGCATCGTGCCCGCCTTGAGCGCCGACGATGGAGCGGATCACGGTGAATTTGTCCATCATCTTGGCCATGCGCGGGAACTCCTCGCAGATTTGCAGGCCGGGGACGTTGGTGGAGATCGGCTTGAACTCGCCGCGGATCTCGCGGGGCGCCTCCATCTTCAGGTCGAACATATCCTGATGCGGCGGGCCGCCGGGGAGGAAGATGTTGATGATCGCTTTGTGCGAGGAGCCAATGCCGGCCCGGGCGTCGGCCTCAAGCATGTTGGCCGTGGTCAGGCCACCGATGCCCATGGCACCAATCCTAATGAAATCCCTCCGGGCAATGCCGTCGCAAAACCCGCCGCCTTTACCACCTGCGCTGATTTTTAGCATGCTTTGACCCCTTCAACGTTAGACTTCCGGCACATCCGTAAGCCCATGTTTTCGAAAAAGCTGCCCATTTGCAGAAGTTAGTCAAGCAGGAATGAAATTTTTTCGGCCGGATTCAGGGCAAAAAAACAGAATAAGGACAGCTTTTAGAGTGGTTAATTTGATTTTGATGATTTTGATCGGCATGATCGGCGACCATCTGAACAAACTCATGGCACTTGATTTTCGAAACGTCCGTCATGAGCCACGATGGGAAAGCTTATCAGGAGCACACCGAGGGTTTTGATCCTAAAACAACCGGCCCTGCCTGTTTTCCGTGGGCTTTGTCCCATCCTCGTCTTTTTGCGATGTGGTAGGCTCAAAGTTGCTGGACTCGCTCTTCATTCTGAATTTGTAGGTTCTCCAGAACATTCGGGCGTCAAAATTTGCAGAAACGCTTTCGTCTACCCATGTGTCATTGGCCAATCGTTTTTGGGAAACGGAAATGTTGATCGCATTCACTGCTCCGGCCAAGCCACCCAGGAACGTGACCGGTTTTTTTAGTTTTGCGTTGATTCTGGCGACATGAAACTCCTCCTTGTCCACCCACAACTTGGCGTTGAGTTGGTTCATGAAGCGGTTAACAGTTCGGCTCTTGAGTTTGTGGTCTTTGTTTGGCTGCAGTTGAATAACGTAGGCCGGGCGAGCATTAACTGATCCCATGCCAGCTAGAACAGGCGTAAATTTTTCCTGAAATAAATCCACGTTTTTTGTGACCAAGTTTCCACTTTTATTGGTGCCATCTTTCTTTTTTCGCGCCAGATATCTGCGTTGTCGTTCACGGTTTCTGGCTTGTTCGCGAGCGACCTGTCGGTGGCTGGCCGGCTTGCCGTCCACCTTGACCAGTTCCTGGTCACGTCCGTCGGTGTAGGCGCGGTAGGTCTTGGTGTAACCCTTCCGGATGTTTCCTTTTGAATCGAGGTCTTCAACGTCAGCTTGACGTAGAAAAGAAAAGACGGTCTCGCCTATGCCGTTGCGTTTGGCTGCCACGCTGGCCTTTTCGATGATTTGACGAGCCGTCAACCCGGGCAGGTCAACCTTGACGGCAGGCAGAACCTTGAGTTTGTCGTCATCACCCATCGCGGCTTGAGCGAGGAGGAGCGTGGCAGCCACCAGTCGGCCAACCACCCAGCCCGGGTAGAAACGGGACGGCAGAATGCAGTGCGAGAAAGGCTTGGTCATCTCAAACAGTTTCCCAAGATACACCGTAGAAAGCAGGAAGGTTACGCCTAATCCTCGATTTTGCCACTGAACCCGATGTCGCGGTTGAACGGGCTGGGCTTGTCGTAGCCCTCGACGCCCGGGAAATGCATCACGGTGGCGATGGCGCCCCACGGGAGCATCGCCGAGGCATCGACCTTCTGCATCGACTCGGGAATCCACAGGCCAGACTCCTCGCCCACTCGCACCGGCAACTCGAAGTCGCGGAACTGCACCCACAGGCCGGTTTCGTCATAGCCTAGCACCTTGGCAAAAAACTTCTCCTGCGAAATCCCGATCGGCTCGAGGATTTCCGGTGTCTTCAGCACCACCAGCACCACGTCGTTGACGGCATGCGCGATGGTCATCATCATTTTGTCACTCATGGCTGTCAGGCTGCGAACTGCGCCAACCGTAGCCCTGCCGCCCTCCCGCCGCAATGCAAACATTGGCCAGGCGGAGTCATCCCGACTATAACGCCCGCGTGCCGACTGCCGCCGAAGCCTCCCCACTCATTGCCGCCGCCGCCGAGCTGCGCGATGCCGCCAACCGGCTGAGTTTCGCGCCGCCGGTGGAGTGTGTGTACAACCCGCTCGACTACGCCTGGGCGGCGCACGAGCAGTACCTTAGCCGCTACGGCGGCGGGGCCAAGCGCGTGGTGTTCCTCGGCATGAACCCGGGGCCGTTTGGCATGGCGCAGGTCGGTGTGCCGTTCGGCGAGGTGGCCGCTGTGCGGGACTGGTTGCGCATCGACGCTCCGATCGGAAAGCCTTCGGACGAGCATCCCAAGCGCCCCGTGCTGGGGCTCGATTGCCCGCGCAGCGAGGTGAGTGGCCGCCGGTTTTGGGGTTTTTTTGCCGACAAGTTCGGCCAACCGGAAGCATTCTTTGCCGAGCACTTCGTCGTGAACTACTGTCCCTTGGCCTTCCTCGAGGACACCGGCCGCAATCGCACGCCGGACAAGCTGTCGGCCGCCGAGGCCCAGCCGCTCGAGGCGCTCTGCAACACGCACTTGGCCAGGGTGGTGGCGATTCTGCAGCCGGAATGGCTCGTGGCCGTCGGCGGGTTCGCCGAGAAAAAAGCGCGCGAAGTGCTTGGCCAAGCGGACGTCAAACTGGGCCGCGTGCTGCACCCCAGCCCGGCCAGCCCCGCCGCCAACCGGGGCTGGGCTGGCCAGGCGGAGAAACAGCTCAAGGAGCAGGGGATTTGGCAGTGAAGTTTCAATTTTTTAGTTTCAAGTTTGAAGCTTGGCCTGCGCTTGGCCAAGCCGTACATTGCACGTGCTTATGTTTGAGGACATTGAGAAACAGTTGAAAGCCGCTGCGGAACGGGTCGTTCATCTCAGGGGGTATCTTTGACGTTTCCAAGGCACAAAACCGCCTGACAGAAATCGAGGGGGAGATGTCCCAGAATAATTTCTGGGACAATCGCACTTACGCCCAAAAGCTTGTCGATGAGTCGGCGGCGATCAAGCGCCGCATCGAGCCGTTGCTCAAGGCCGAGACGCAGCATGCCGACATGCAGACGATGCTTGAGCTGGCCGACGGGGAGGATGAGGCCACCCAAAAGGAGATCCAGTCCGAACTGGCGGCCGACTTGGCCAAGTTCACCGAGCGGCTCGAGGCGCTCGAGCTGGAACTGATGCTCGCCGGGCCGCACGACCGCAGCAACTGCATCCTCTCCATCAACGCCGGCGCCGGCGGCACCGAGTCGTGCGACTGGGCCAACATGCTCCTGCGGATGTACCAGCGTTGGGGCGAGGAGCGCGGCTGGCAGGTCGAGGTCAGTGAACTGCTTGCGGGCGAAGTCGCCGGCATCAAGAGCGCCACGCTGCTCATCTCCGGCGAGAATGCCTATGGCTATTGCAAGGCCGAGCGCGGCGTGCACCGGCTTGTGCGCATCTCGCCGTTCGACTCGAACAAGCGGCGGCACACCAGTTTTGCCAGCGTCGACGTGATCGCCGAGATCGAGGAGAGCGAGCAGGAGGAACTGCCGCCGGCCGAGTTCGAGGTGGGCACCTTTCGCTCCGGTGGCAAGGGCGGGCAGAATGTCAACAAGGTCGAGACAGCGGTGCGCATCCGGCATGTCCCGACCGGCCTCGTGGTGGCCTGCCAAAACCAGCGTTCGCAGCATCAAAACCGCGCCACGGCGATGAACATTCTCATGGCCAGGATCACCGCGCTACGCGAGGACGAGCAGAAGTCCGAGATGGAAAAATTCTACGGCGACAAGGGCAGCATCTCGTGGGGGAACCAGATTCGCAGCTACGTCTTCCAGCCGTACCGCATGGTGAAGGACCTGCGCACCAACGTGCAGTTGAGTGACGTGCAGGGCGTGATGGACGGCGACCTCGACCCGTTCGTCAACGGCTGGCTCCGCGCCGGTTGCCCGGTTGGCAAGGCCGGCAGCGATGAAGATGGCGAGTAGTCAATCGTTTTAGGTTAATCTATTTTGCACTTGGGCAGGCATTGGCTACATCTGCGACAATTCAAGTGCGAAACTCAGAAGTTGAAATCCCGTGCAAAAAATCCCCAGGATGGTTCCAACGATGCCGCAAATCTTCCCGGCGTTGGTAATACCTTTGCCGCTTGGATCCATCATTCCCGCTTCGATCTGCTGCAAGTCGTTGTTACCCATGATCCATGCTGCGATTCCAAACGGGAAACAACAGACAATGCTCAGGATTCCAAACGTCAGGATAAGTGCCCCTCGATGAGGTTCAAGATGAGTTGCGGCTGCCGGAGATGAGGATGGTGACGATGGTGGCGCTGAACTTGAAGGTGAACTTGAAGGGGCAAGTAGAGCCATCAATTCCGGGTAATGGCTTAGTAGTCGCCACTCTTCCGAATCAACCGCGCGCACTAGGGAGTCCTGGTTCATTCGGCCCTGCTGAAGCCAGGCACGAATCTCCCCTTCGCCAATCGGACCGTACTCGTTTTCGTCCGATGCCTTAAAGTAGTATTGCATGACTACCATTTGTAGTTGAGGCGGTAAATAACCCGAAAAACATTTGCAACCATGACAACATCCCGATCAAACGATCCGCTCGGATAAGCTGCCACCACTCCTAAAAATCGGTTCAAGAAAAATCTGAAAACCGGATCAACCACTAAGTGCCGCAACACCTCCTCCAAGAATCATCAATAAAATGATTAAACCGATTAAGACTGCGTAAATGATACAGCAAATCATACCACATATCATTCCAGCTTTGGTCATACCTTGCCCTTCGGGATCCATTTGGCCGGCTTGTATTTTTGCGAGATCACCTTTACCCATAATCCAGGCAGGTATGCCTGTGAAAAATCCACATAAAACCAGGCTTAAAATGCCCAGTACAAGGATCAGTGTGCCGCGATGGGGTTCCATTCCGCCGGGGGCGGATTCTGTTGTGGGAGGGATTGTGTCATTCATGAGTGGAATGGGTTGCGTTGAACGGAGGGATGCTTGGGTTGTGTCCGGGCAGTTGTCAACTAGATAAGATCCACGGTTTGGCTGGAGTTCAACGCCATTTTTAGCGACGCTCTCGCGCCGTTGAGCAATGGAAAAGACACTATTCGAGAAAATCTGTGACAAGGAAATTCCGGCCGACATTGTTTACGAGGACGACCAGGTGGTGGCGTTCCACGACATCGCCCCGAAGGCGCCGACGCATGTGTTGGTGATCCCGCGCAAAGCCATCCCACGCATCAACGAGGCTCAACCGGAGGATCAGGCGCTGCTGGGCCATCTGCTGCTCAAGGCGGCGGAGGTGGCCCGCTCGCTTGGCCTAGGCGAGGACGGCTTCCGGCTTGTGCTGAACAACGGCACGGATGCCGGTGAGACGGTGCCGCATTTGCACTGCCATATTCTTGGTGGCCGCAAGATGGAGTGGCCACCGGGCTGAGCCTTGGCCATTGGCCAAGGCGGCGATTTCCCCTGATGACAAAAAAACGCCCCAAGCCAAGTTGGCCGGGGCGTGCTGAAAAATTGGGCGGGCCGATCAGGTTGCCTTCTTTGGCTTCTTGTCGGTTACCTTGCTTTTTCTCTTGCCGCCTCTTTTGGCAGGGGCGGGCTTGTCGTTGATCTTGCTGGCAACCAGCACGCGGTCCTTGCGCTTGCCTTCAATCTTGCCGGTCACCGCAACGGCCACTTTCTGGCCTTTGCAGATCTTGCCGTGAACAGCCTTGGTGACCTCGTTGTTCTTAAGCAGAATCACGCGGGCGACTTCCTTGCCGTCTTTGTCCTTGCGCTTCGTCTCCAGCGCGGCCTGGCAGGCATCGGTTTTTTTGAGCGTGCACTTGGCGCACATGAGAGTGCCCCGCACGGTGCGTTCCTTGTCGGTCTTGGCGGCTGCCGTTTGTTTCTTCTCGTCCGCGTTGGCGGAGAACATCGCCACCGAGATGGCGACCGTCGTTAGTATTAGTTTGTATGTTTTCATTGTATGTTTTGCCTTGTGGCTTGGGCTTCAGACAGGCCAAGCCGTAAAACTATTCAGTAATTACCCGCAAAAAACAAAAAGTTTCACTTTTTCTCCGCCGGTTTATTGGCGGGGAGCGAGGCATCAAATCGTTTTTTAAGGTCGCCCAACTCCTTGGTTAGCTTGGTGTTGGATTGCTTCAGGCTGGTCACTTCCTTTCGCAGATTCTGGTAGTCGTCGGCCGGTTTGCGGGCGGCCCGCAGTTTTCCGATCGCCTGCTCGGCGGCTTTTCGGACGGGATCGTCCTCATCCCTGCTCGTGAATTTCTCAAGAACGGCGAGGACGCGCGGGTCGCCGAGTTGGCCAAGTGCGTCGATGGCGGCCAGGGCGATTCGTGGGTTGAGATTGTTCACGTGACCGACGAGGAACTTGCGGGTGACGGCTTTCTTTTTCTGGTTGCGCGCGAGATGGCCGAGTGCGCGCAGGGCGTTGCCGTAGCCGCTGGCGGTGAATTTGTCTCCATCGTTTTCCAGCGCATCGCGAATCTTGGCTTTGTTGGCCGGGTTGTCCTGTTTGCGCAGCGCGCTCACGGCGGCGTTGGCGAGTTGGTGGCGAAACGACTCGGAACCAAGCGCCGTGTCGATCAACTCGCGGGCCTGCTTGTCGTCGTGGCCGGTGAGGCCGCCAATGGCACGGGCGCGGATGGACGGGTTTTTCTCGCTGGCCAAGCTCTGCTTGAGCGCGGCCAAGGCCTCCGGTTTGTACTGGCTGGCGATGTTGGAGATCACCTGCTGGCGCACCTTCGCGTTGGACTGGTCAGTCGAGTCGGTCAACGCGGCCAGGGCGTCGTCACCACCGATGCCGCGCAGGGCCTTGGAGGCGGCGATTCGCACGGCGTAAAATGAGTCGTTCTGCAACGCGTGTTTCAGTTTCTCCCGGGTGGTTTTGTCTTTGCGCTTGGCCAAGAGTTCCACAGCCTGCAGTCGACCAAGCGCATCGCTTTCGTCAGCCAACTGCGCATGGATCTGGGCCGTCGGTGGTGCGAAGGTGATCTTGGCCAGGAGTGTCACGTCGGGATCGATCCGCACGATCTTCGGTGCCTTGGCCAAGCGAAAGTAAAAGTCCTCGGCTGTCTTGGTGATCTGCAATTTGCGATCGACGACTTGGCCATCGACCTTGAAGCGAACCGGCAGCGGCACGTGAAACAGGACGACGTTCGCGTCAACCTTTTGCTCCTGCTTAACGCTCAGCTTGGCGAGCTTGGCTTTCTCGTCCCACGCATAGCTGATTTTCAACTCGGGATGGTGCGCGTGAAAGACGTACTGGTCGAAGAACCGGTCGAACGACTGGCCGGAGATTTCCTCGATAATCGAGCGCAAATCCTCGGTGACGACGTTGCCGTGCTTGTGCCGTTCGAGGTAGGTCTTCACAGATTTGCGGAACAACTTCGGACCGAGCTGTGAGCGCAGCATGTGCAACACCCAGCTTCCCTTGGAATAGGACATGAACCCGTATTTACGGAACATTTCCTGGGGATAGTTGTATTTGCGGTTGACCATCGCGGTGGTATCACCGCTGCGGCCGGTGAGGCCCTTCCGGTCGCGATAAAGGCCATAGCGCATTTCGTCGATACCATCCTTGTGCCCGGCGAAAAGGTGCGTGTAGTAGGTGGCGAATCCCTCGTTGAGCCAGAGCTGGCTCCAGTCCTTGCAGGTGACGAGGTCGCCGAACCATTGGTGTGCCAACTCGTGCGCCATCAATCCCTGGCTGCTGCGGAGGTTTTCCGTTTCGCTGCTGAACAGCGTCGAGGCGTTGAGCGTGCTGATGCTGGTGTTTTCCATGCCACCCCAGTGGAAGTCCTGCACGGTAACCTGATCGTACTTGGCCCACGGATAGGGCATGCCGATCTCTTCCTCGAAGTACTCCATGCACTCCTTGGTGTAGCGGAACGAGTTGGCGGCGTTGGCGAAGTCGGACGGCGCCGTCCAGAACGACATCGACAGGTCGCCATGCTTCTCCTCGATGCGCTTGAAGTGACCGGCGACAAGCGTGATGAGATAGTTGACGTGCGGCTTGTCCTGGCTCCACTTGACGACGCGCAGGCCGGAGTCGGCATCAACTGAGTCGCTTACCTTGCTGCCGTTGGAGAGGACGACCATCGCCTCGGGCACACGGCAGGTCATGGTGGAGGTGAAAAACTCGTTGGGCGCGTCGAAGCAGGGGAACCAGTGCCGCGCCTCGATCGATTCGCCCTGCGTCCAAATGTGCATGTCGCCGGGGTCATAGCCCATCTCCGGCGTGCGGAAGTAGAGACCGTTTTTCGGTTCGGCCTCATAAGTGACGGTGAGCTTGGCCTGCTCGCCTGCCGGAATCGGCTTGGCGAAGGTGACGATGAGCGCGCGGTCGGTGTTCTCCCAGGTGGCGATTTCGCCACTGCCGGAGACGGTACTGATCTCGAGGTCGTGCGCGTCGAGGCGCAGTTGGCCAAGTGGCTTGAGGATCGGCCGGAAGGTGAACGTGGCTGTGCCGGCGACCCGGCGGTTCTTGAAATCCGGCGTGACGTCGAGATCGAAATGCTCAATGTCAGCCGCCCTGTCGGGGCCGTAGCGTTGCGATGCCGAATCGACGCTGGACCATATGTTGGCAGCGTGGCCGCACTGGAGTTCGTGAACGTGCTCGGCCTTGGCCAAGCGCGTTGCGCCTAGCGACACAAGCGCGGCGGCGACAATGAGGATGGTTCGTTTCATCTGATCTATCAAAGGGGCGCCGAGGGTAGGGAACCTGACCCCTGATGCGAAAGGAAAAAAGGCTGGCTTACTGGTTTAAATCGGCCAATCCGATTTCCCCTGCGGTGTTCAGGTGGTGGAGTGGGTTGGTTTAGTTGCCGGCGCTTTCAATTCTTCACTCGTCTTACCGCCGTGTTTGCGGATTTGCGGGTATAATTTGACGTGCCGGCTGTTTATAGCCCAATCCAGAGGTGTTTCTCCCGAGTCAGTCATTGCGTTTACATCCGCGCCATTCTCAACAAGTAGTTCAACCATTTCTTTACGTCCATTTTGAGCTGCACGGTGTAAAGGAGTCATATTTCCCAAACCTCTTAAATTCACGTCTTCACCAAGAGTTAAATATTGTTTAACTTCTTCAACGTCTCCTTTAATGATAGCTCCCCACACGGCAACCGCACTCTCTCAACCAAAATCGTTGTTTTCAAGCCGTTTTAACTGTTGCCGCAAAAAACCTTCAGCCTTAAAGAATAAAGCTAGAAGCGTTGATGAAAGCAAACCAAACGAACCGCCGAAGAAAGACCCAATGCAAGCAATCGCCAAGTACAGACAGCCGAGGCAAGGCTTCGTCAACTCGTGGAAGACCTAGACGCCTCAAGGT
>CAJWEP010000107.1 GCA_913030945.1 uncultured Verrucomicrobiota bacterium | reverse complement strand
TCCTCGGGCGTCATGCTTGTGCCGCCCTTGCTCTTGAGGAAGGCAACGGTGGCCTCGTTGGCCTCCGTGGGTTCGGGAGTCACGCCTCCGAGTCCGGGTATTTCGTTGAAATAAAGGGTGGAGTCCAGCGGAGTGAAACCAATTTTGTTCTTTTTGTTCACGCGCGCCCCCTTGTCGATCAGCAGTTCGCACAGTTCCTTGTTTTCATTTGTGGCCGCCAAGTGCAGCGCCGTGTTCAACTGGCCGTCCTTTGAAGTAGCGTTGGGGTGGGCCTTGTTTTCCAGCAACCGCCTGGCCAGGTCGATGTCGTCTGCCTCCACGGCGATCATCAACTCGGTCTGGCCCCACTCGTTGTACCGGTTGAGCGACAGGCCCTTGGCCAAGCGCTCGTTGATGGCCTTGATTTCCTCCTCCAGATCCGCCCCCATCCCTAACGAATCCATCCCCATGCCGAACGGATTCATCATCCCCGGCATCATTCCACCACCAAACGGATCGTTTGGGTTCATCCCCATGCCAAATGGCATCATCTCAAAGGCTTTCTGCATTTCTTTTGAAAATCCTTCAATATCGTCATTAGGCCCAAGACCCCACTGCTCAATCTTTTGGAGTTGTTTTACCATTTGTTCATAATCAATTCCCATCATGGAATAGATTTGCTCGGGGGTCATGTTAGCCCGTTGCTCGGGGGTCATGCTTTTGCCCCCTTTGCTCTTAAGGTAGGCGATAGTTGCTTTCTGGGCTTCCGGGAGTTCGGGCAATTCTCCTTCAGATTCCGGCATGGGCTCGCCGAATGGAAATATTGAATCCAACGCGGTGAATCCGGCTTTGTTCGTCTGGTTCACCTGTGCCCCATTGTCGATGAGCAGTTCTAGAAACTCCTTGTTTTCATTCATGGCAGCAAGATGCAACGCGGTGTGCTTAAAATTATCCTTGGTAGTGGCATTGGGGTTGGCTTTCTTTTCCAACAACCGCTTGGCCAAGTCGATGTCGTTCGCTTCGACTGCGATCATCAGTTCGGTTTGGCCATTTTCGTTGTATTGATCAATTGGTTCGCCTTTGGCCAAGCGCTCCTTGATCACTTTGATTTCCGCTTCAAGCCGCTCCCTTGATTCTTCCTCCGACTCAAGAGTCTCAATGAGCACCGTTTGGCCAGACGGATCGTTCGGATCCAATTCCATCCCGGGTATCGTCCTCGGTTGTTGTCCAGTTGAACCGGCCCTTTCGTTCCTGAGATTCGGCAGGGTTGTTTGGGCTGCGGGCATTGTTGCGACTTCCGGATCGTCCGCGGGTTTGTCCGGCCCCATCAGCAGGAAAACGCCCACGCCGCCGAAGACCAGCACGCCGGCGACGATACCCACGATCAGTGCGGGCGATTGGCGCGGATTCTCGATCACTTCTTCCTCCTCCTTGTCGATCGTTCGTGCGAAGTCGGGGAGGGTCATCGGTTTGTTGCAGGACGGGCAATCAATCCGTTGACCGGCCAGTTCCTCCGGCACAGAGAGATGTTGCGCACAACTTGGGCAGTGGATCTTGTGTTCAGGCATAAGCCAGCTTCTGGTTGAGGGAATAAGCTCACCCAGAGTTTATTAAATGTCAAGTATTTCTTTAAATCTTTCCTCGCTGATTCAGGAAACCGGTGGTTCCCGGCGGGGATCGCCAGACGGCCAATTCCGCATTGCGTCGGGGCGTGTGGCGGCTAAACTCTGCGTCCGTCAATCGGCCGGCATGAGCCACAAGGAACCAACCTCCCGCGAGGACATCCCCGACGCGTTGCGCCGGCAGTTCGCCGTGGTGCAGCGCCGACTGTGGCGCGTGGAGACGGCGATGGCGGTGTGCCTCGCCGCCGCCGGGCTGTTCGGCTCGTATCTCGTCCTGTTTTTTTCCGACCGCCTATGGGACAGCCCGGGCTGGCTGCGGCTTGGTCTGCTCGCCATCGGCATCGGTATCACGCTTGGCTCGCTGGCGTGGTGGACGGCCCGCTGGGTGTTCCACAAGCGCGACACGCGCGCCCTGGCCAAGCTGGTGCAGAGGCGGTACCGGCGACTCGGCGATCGACTGCTCGGCATCGTGGAGCTAGCCGACGAGAAAAAGCGTCCGGCCATTTTCTCCCCGTCCCTCTACCGGGCGGCGATTGGCCAGGTCGCCGGCGAGGCGCTGAAACTTGATTTCAAGCAGACGGTCAATCCGCGTCCGGCGCGGCAGAGGGCCATGATCGCCGCGGCGCTCATCCTGGTGGCGATGGCTGCCTGGGCGGTTATCCCGGACGCCAGCTGGAACGCACTCGAGCGCTGGGGCCTGCCGTTGGCCGAGAAACCGCGGCGCACACTCGTGCAGCTCGCCGGTTTTCCCGGCGAAAAGGTGGTGGCACGGGGCGAGCCGTTCGACGTGGGGGGCGCGGTTGAGTACCGCTCATTCTGGAGGCCCGGCACCGCCTCGGCCCGGTTTAACGACAGCAAGCCGATCCGCTCCGACGTCGCCGGCACAAACGTCAACTTCACGATCCCCGGCCAGGTCGAGGACGGTGACCTGACGGTGAAGGTCGGCGATGCGCGGCACGCTGTCGAGATTCGCCCGGTGCAACGCCCGGCGATGCGTGAGTTGCACGCCCGCATCGAGCTGCCCGCGTATTTGCAACACCCGGTGCAGACCGAGACGGTGCAGGCGGCTTACCTGCCGGTGCTGCGCGGCAGCACGGTGTTGTTCAAGGGCCGTGTTTCGCGCGAACTCAAGCAGGCGCAAGTGACGATCGACGAAGTGGCCAAGCCGATGACCGTTCGCAATGAGAATTTTTCCAGTCCGGCGCACGAGGTGGGCGGCGCGTCGCATTTTGCCTTCACATGGCGCGACGAGCACGGCCTCGCCGGGGCAGCCGCATGGCAGTTGAATATCGAGGCGATCGACGACGCCGCACCGCGGCCCGATCTCGGCGCGCTGGGTCGCGACCTGGCCATCCTCGAGACCGAGGTGCTCGAACTCAATGCCACTGTGCGCGACGACTTCGGGGTGAAGGAGGCTGGCCTCGAGTGGCGTGCGCTTGGCCAGGCGGAGGAGCCGCCGCCGCAAATCGCCGCCACGCTCACGACCCGGGCCAACGGCTCGCAGGAGACCGAGTTCGAGACCGGCTTCCACTTCAGCCCGGCGGTGCTCGGCATCGGCAAGGACACCACCGTCGAGCTGGCTGTCTGGGCGACCGACCACCTGCCCGGCCGCAAGCCAAGCCGCACGATGCCGTATCGGCTGCACATCCTCGGCACCGAGGATCACGCCGAGATGGTCCGGCAAAAACTGGAGGACATCCTGGAAAACCTCGAGGAGGTTTCGCGCACCGAGGAGGACATCTCCGAGGACACGCGTGACCTGGCCGAATCCGACGACGACACCTTGGCCAAGCGCAAGACGAACGAAAAAATCGAGCAAACCGCCGACGAGCAGCGCGACAACGCCGAGGAGTTGAAAGACCTCGCGAAGGAGGGCGCCAAGGCGCTGTTGGAGGCCATGCGCAACCCGGCCTTCGATGAGCAGACGCTGCGCGACTGGGCGCAGAACCTGCAACAAATGAACGAGCTGGCCGACCAGCAAATGAAGCAGGCCCAGTCCAAGCTTGGCCAAGCGGCACAGGGCGGCGAGCCGCAGGAGAAAAAAGAGAACCTCGCCGACGCCCTCGAGAAGGAGGAGGAGGCACTCGACGAACTGGCCGATTTACAGGACAAGGTGAACAAGGATCTTGACAACCTGCAGGCCCTCACGCTGGCCCAGCGCCTGCGCAAGATCAGCAAGGAGGAACAGGCGTTGCGCAAAAAAATCAAGGCCATCATCCAGGAGACCATCGGGCTGACGCCGGACGATTTGCCGGAGCGCCACACCCGCGCCAACACCCGCTTCACCAAGTCGCAGGGCCGCACGCAGGCCAAGGCGGTCGAGTTGCAGGGAGAGATCAGCCGCTTTTACGAGCGCACCGGCAAGGGCCAATACGGCGAGGTCAGCCGTGAGATGGAAACCGAGAAGACCGGCGAGGCACTTGAGGAGATCGAGCAGCAGATCACCTCCAACATTTCCATGCTGGCCATCCGCAACCTGGGCAACTGGTCCGGCCGGTTCGAGGAATGGGCGAAGAAACTCGAGCCGCCCAAGCAGGATTCCGACAGCGGCGGGCAGGGCGGTGGTCAGGGCGGCGAGCAAAAGATGAACGACCTGATGAAGCTGCTGTTCTCCATGCTGCGCCTGCGCGAGAGCGAACTGCGGCACCGGCAGCAGACCGCCCTGCTCGAGCAGCAAAAGCGCGAGGCTGACATTTACACAAAGGGCGTTGAGCGTGTGGTGCAAATGCACGCCAACTCGATGCTCGAGCTGAACCGGATGCAGTTCGAGACCACCGAGCCGGCGATGCTTGATCCGCTGCAGGAAACGTTCGACTCGATGGAGATCACCGACAACCTGCTCGATAAGCCGCAGACCGACTCGGTCACCACCGACTCCCAGACCGGCACCATCCGGTACATGTCCGATGTCATCAACCTTATCAACGAGGAGGTCCGGCGCGACAGCGGCCAGCAGGGCCAGTCGCAGGCGCAGCAGGAAATGGCGTTCATGATGGCGATGATGGCCATGAAACAGCAGATGGGCCAGGGCATGCAGCAAAGCCAAACCGGCGGCGGCAGCCAGGCCGGCGGCACGACCAGCCAGGCGGCGTCGGCGCTGACCGGCGACGCCGTGGGGCGCGAGGAGGGCGGGCGCGCCGTCAGCCGCGGCAGCGGCGCGGCGGCACGGTTGCCGGAGGAGTTCCGCGAGGCGTTGCAGGATTATTTCAGGGCGGTGGAGACCTTGGAGGGGGACGGGAAGTGATGAAGCAAACGCGGCTGTGGCTGCTCATCGTGGTGTGCCTAGCGGCGAACGTTCCGGCCCAGGCGCAAAAATTGTTCGAGGAGTCGAGCGACCTGTTGCCGAGGGAGATCGAGCGCATGTACTCGAGGGGCCTGCAGTTCCTCGTGCAGTCCCAGCTCGCCGGCGGCAATTACAAGGACAAGCCGTACGGCACCTCGCCGGCGGCGGTCGGCCTGGCGGTGGTGGCGATGCTCGCGCACGGGGACGACCCGGTCCACGGCCCGTACAGCCAGCCGATCAAGCGCGGCATCAACTTCATCCTCAGCCGGCAGAACAAGACCACAGGCTACATTGGCACCACGATGTACAACCACGGCTTCGCCGCGCTGGCCCTGGCCGAGGCGTACGGCGCAGTGGAGGATGACCGGCTTGGCCCGGCGCTCGAGAAGGCCGTCGGCCTGATCATCAACTCGCAGAAAAAAAACCCGCGCGGCGGCTGGCGCTACTCGCCCGACAGCACCGATGCCGACACCACCGTGAGCGGCGCGCAGATGGTGGCCTTGTTCGCCGCGCGCAACGCCGGCTTGGCCGTGCCGGAGTCGGCCATCCAGACCGGCCTGCGCTACTTCAAGTCGTGCCAGACGCCGGAGGGCGGTTTCGGCTACACGTCCAACCGCGGTCCCAACGCCGCCCGCTCGGCCATCGGCACGCTCGTGTTTGCGTTGGCCAAGGAGAAGGACAGTGCGACCTTCCGCAAGGCGTTCGGCTACCTCCGCAAGGCGCCGGAGACGTCGAGCTATCGGAACTACTATTTGTATTACGGCGCGCAGGCTTTCTTTCACGCCTCGCCGACGGAGTGGGATAAGTGGAACCGAAAAAACATCGGAAAGCTCAAGCAAAACCAAAACGAGGACGGCAGCTGGAGCGGCCAGTTCGGCACCACGTTCGCCACCTCTGCCTCGCTGCTGTCACTTGCGCTGAACTACCGTTTTCTTCCGATCTATGAGCGCTGAACCGGCCCAGTCGACGCGATGGTTCGGCCGCCCGCTTGGTTTGGCGGCGGTCGCGCTCTGCCTTGCCCAGGCGCTTGGCCAGGCGGCCGGCCGGGACGACCTCGTGCGCTTCCTTGACGGCTCGATGCTCCACGGCGAGCTGCAGCAGGTCAGCCTCGGCGACGGCGTGCGCTGGGCGCGGACGGACCTGGCCCAGCCAGTCGATTTCCGGCCGGACAACCTCGCGTGGATCCGCTTCGAGGGAGCGCGGCCGGTCAAGCGCAGCCGCGAGCCGTCCGTGCACATCCGCTTTCACAACGGCGACCAGGTGCTCGGCAACCTGATCGCGCTGGACGGGCAGCGCGTCCAGTTTTCCACCTGGTTCAACGAGCAGTTGTCCGCGCCGCGCGCCCGGCTCCAGTCGCTGGCGTTTCTCTCCCCCGGCTTCCGCATCCTGTACGAGGGGCCGACGACCATCGCCGGCTGGAAGCTGGGCCGCGATCCCAAGGCATGGAAGTACCGCGACGGCGTGTTCATCTCCGAGGGCGTCGGGGTGCTGGGCCGCGACTTCGGGCTCAAGGGCTCGTCCCGCATTGAGTTCGACCTGCAATGGAACGGCACCTTCAGCCTGATCGTGCCGGTGTACACCTCGGCGCTTGACCGGTTCGATTACCGGAGCAACTCGTACATGTTCTACATCAGCCGCGGCTATGTGAGCCTGCAGCGGGTGCAGAGCGGCGCCGGCGTGCGCAACCTCGGCCAGGGGCAGATCCCCGAGATGCAGTCGAAGAACCGCGTGCAGGTCGAGATCCGCATCAACCGGGACAAGGCCGAGATGGAGCTCTACATCGACCGCAAGCTCGTCCGAAAATGGCGCGACACAAACGGCTTCGCCGCCACCGGCTCGGGCATGGCTTTTTTCTCGCAGCTCAACGGCCCGATCGTGCGCGTGAGCAACCTTCGGGTGTCGGCATGGGACGGCCATTCCGACCCGGTCCAGCTTGCCGTCAACGACAATGTCGAGGACATGGTTTTCCTCAAGAACCGCGACGAGGTGCCGGGCAAACTCAAGTCGATGGACGGCCGCACGGTCGTGATCAACTCGCTTGGCACGGACCTTGCCATTCCGCTCGAGCGCATCACCCGCGTGGCGCTCACCAGGCCGGAAGCCAGGTCGGAGGCCAAGCGCCCGTGGGAGGTGCGCGCGCACTTCGCCGGCGGCGCGGCGGTGTCGTTCGACCTCAAGCAATGGGAGGGCAGCATGCTCACCGGCCGCAGCCGGAACTTTGGCCCGGTGACATTTGACTCGCAGTACATCCGGCGGCTGCAGTTCAACCTCGGCGCGTCACAGAAAACCAGCGACACCAACGCCGGCGGCGCCGACCCACTCTGGCCCTGGGATGATTGACGCAGCGAAACAACTCTCGTTTGGCCAAGCGCGAACCCGCTTGGTCAAGCGCTTCATTCGCATCCCTTGGAGTTTGTTCGCGGTTTTCATCTTGGCCGCGACAACCGCCCTTGGCCAAGCCGCCGACAGCAAATCCACCATCCACTTCAAGAACGGCGACTGGCTGCGTGGCACGCTCGGCGCGTACGACCCTGCCAGCGGCGTGACATGGCGCCATGCCGACACGACGGCTCCGATGCGTTTCAACATCGGCCAACTCACTGGAATCACGCTCGACGGCACGGCCGTCGGCCAACTCGCCGCCGGGAATCTCTGCGAGGTGCAGCTCGTCAACGGCGACCACTTCCGCGGCAACCTCGCCGGCGCCACGGCTCAGCATTTCCTGCTCGACACCTGGCATGCCGGCCGGATGCAGTTGCTCCGCGGTGCCGTCCGCAAGATTGCCCCTCTGCCCAAGGGGCTCAGGACGATTTTTCAGGGACCGGAAAACGACGACGGCTGGACGCACGGCAAGATCAGCAACGAGACCATCGGCGAGTCCGGCAACTGGCGCTACCACAATGGTGGATTTCACGCCAAGGCGGCCGCCTCCATCGCCCGCGACCTGAACCTGCCGGAGCGTTCGCACATCTCGTTTGACCTCGAGTGGAGCGGCGCGATGCACCTGGCCTTTGCGCTTTACACCGACTCGCTGCAGCCGATCAGCCTGTCCACCAAGGAGAACGAGCCGGACTTCGGTGGTTTCTACAGCGTGCAGGTCAACAGCTACTCGGTGAACCTGTTGCCGGTCAAGAAACACGAGCCGCTCACCTACCTCGGCCAGGCGACCGTGCCCGGCTTTCGCAACAAGTCGAAGGCGCGCCTCGAGTTTTTTGCCAGCAAGCCGCAGCGGATGATCGCGGTGGCGATCGACGGCAAGCTGATCCGCAAATGGATCGACACAAAGGGTTTCACCGGCGAGGGCACCGGCATCCGCATCGTGCACCAGGGCCGGGGCGCCGTGCGCATCAGCAACCTGCGCGTTGAGGAATGGGACGGCCGGTTCAAGGGTCCCGCGACCCACCCCGTCGGCTCAAAGGACGACCTCGTCAAGCTCGTCAACAACGACCGCATGCAGGGCCGCGTCGACGGCGTCGAGGGCGACAAGCTCAACGTCACCACGCCCGAGGGCGGCTTCCCCGTGCCGCTCGACCGCGTGAAACAAATCGAGCCGGCGACCAGCAGGACCGCCGCCACCATGCCGCTTGAGCACCGCGTGCGCGCCCACTTCAGCGACGGCAGCCGGCTCACCTTCGTCCTGAACCGCTGGGCCGCTGCCGGCGTCGAGGCTCAAAGCCCGGACTTCGGCCGTGCCACCTTCAAGCCTGGCTCCATCATGCACCTCGAGTTTCAGGCAGAGAAAAAGTGAGCGGTAAGCGGTCAGCAGTTGGGCTTTTTCTCAATCCAGACGATCTGCGTTCAACTCACCCACCGGTTTTTCCGTAGGCAGCGTGGTTTGTCGGGATACCTTGCGCGTTGAATTCCTGCTCGAAGTCGGTCACCAGCGCCTTGAGCGGTCCGGGCGTTTCCGTGCGCTCGAATCTCACCGCGCTGTCGAACACCTCAAGCATCTGCTCAAAATATTCGATGTTGTCCGTCCGCAGATAAACGATGCCTTTGTCCTTGAGCAGGCGCTTGGCCAAGGACGGGAACGGCTCGCTGATAAGCCGGTTTTTGTGGTGCCGCTTCTTCGGCCATGGGTCGGGAAAGTAAACGTGAATCGCATCCAGCGTCCCCGGCAACAGCAGGTACTCGAGCACGTACGCCGCCTCGGCCCGGAGCAGTCGGAGATTTTTCAGCCCGGCGCGATGCCCCTTGCGATCGAGCTTGGTGATGCGGCCGAGCAGCCGTTCCAGCGCGACGATGTTCCGGTCGGGATGGGCCAGGGCGTACTGCATCGTGAAAGACCCATCGCCACAGCCCAGCTCCAGCTCAAGCGGCTGCTCCGCCGGGAACAGCCCGGCCAGGTCGATCGGCTCGATGGCCGAGGTGATAGGGTGAATCAGCGACTCACCTGGTGGCAATGACTTGTTGCGACTCAAAGCTTGGCCAAGCACTTGGGTGACACTCAGCGGTAGTCGCCGCCGTTGAGGCTGTTCACGACTGACTTTTGCCAGGTGGCCAAGCCGGCTTTCATCCGGGCGGCGCGCTTGGCCAATTCCTTGTCGTCGCCGAGCAGGTTTTGCTGCTCCTTGGGATCGTGGCCCAAGTGGTAAAGTTCGTAGGCAAACTTGGCCTTGTTTTTCTTCACCGGCACGCGGTGCAGCTTGTAGTCGCCGTCTATCCACGCGGCATGACCGGGCAGCGAGTCGGTCGGGTACTGCCGTTCGATTTGCCCCTCCGGCTCGGCTGGTTTTTGGCTGCCGGCGAGTTGCTCCTGCCGCAGCACCTCGAGCATGGCCCGGCTTTTGCGGCCACGCCCCTTGGCTTGGTACGTCCAAAATCCCATCGATTTTTCGCGACGCTTGGCCTCGCCGTTGAGCAATGACACGAGACTCGTGCCGTCGAGCACCGGCTGGTTTTTTGGCAATGCTACGCCGGCCAGTTCGAGCAGCGTTGGGTAAATGTCCGACGTGTTGGCGTTCATGTTCGTGATGCGGTTGGACTTGATCCGCGCCGGCCACTCGATGATCGCCGGGACGCGGATGCCGCCCTCGTACAGGCTGCCCTTGCGCGCGCGCAAGCCGCCGGTCGAGCCTTTCGGGATCGCGCCGTTGTCGCTGCAGTACCAGAGCACCGTGTTGTCGGCGACGCCGAGATTGCGGATGCCTTTTCGCAGTTCGCCCAGCGCGGCGTCCATCGCCGTGACCTCGCCGTAAAAATGCACCGCACCGTCCGGCTGATCAGCGTACATTTTTTTGTATTTGTCCACGGCCACGTGCGGGCTGTGCGGATTGCCGAACCGAACATTAAGAGCCATAATTTATTGGTATCATTGACTGTTCTGAAATGCGGTGATTCGTATCTAATAAGAATCTAATAAAACATCACCAACTTTGAATTGTGAGATTCATTGTGTCTCATCAATGCTCTCATTCGAACTGCGATAATTCTAATCGCTCTCTTTGATTGTGCAATGCTGTTATCTGAAAACCTAAATTTTAAATCAATTGGGTTACCCTATTAAATAGAAATTTAGGTTTTACTGATTATGCACACTCACAAATTCTACGATTCAGAAGTTCGATGAATCAGCAAATTGATCTTACCTTCTGAAATACAGCCAATCAATCATCTTAATGAACTTCCCCTTTCCTACTCTTCCTCTTTCTGCAAATTGGTAAAGATCAGTCAGACTGAGTGAACA
>CAJWEP010000106.1 GCA_913030945.1 uncultured Verrucomicrobiota bacterium | reverse complement strand
CTTATTTTCCTTCAGCTTTCAATTCTTCACCCGTCTTGCCGCCGTGTTTGCGGAGGAGGGTGGCGATTTCGGGTTTGTTTTTGGCCCAGTCCAGCGGGGTGTCACCGTCGACATCTTTTGCGTTCACCGCCGCTTTTTTGGCGACCAGTGCGGCGACGATCTCGAGATGGCCCTTGTAGGCGGCGCCGTGCATGGGGGTCCATCCGTTTTCATCGCGGGCATCGGCATCCGCGCCCTTGGCGAGGAGCACCCCGGCGATCTCCATGTGGCCGTTGTACGCCGCTCGGTACAGCGGCGTGCGTCCGAGGTCGTCCGTTCCATTGACATCCGAGCCGCCGGCCAAGTGCCGCTTGACGGCCTCGACGTTGCCGTTTGCGGCATCATCGGAGAGAGCGCCGAGTTTGACGGCGGATTTGCCGCCGTGACCACGAAGGGCTTCGGCTGCTTTCTCGTCCGCCAACTCCAACGGGGTCAACCCGGCGGTGTTCTTTGCGTTCACCTCCGCGCCGTTGGCGACAAGCAGATCGACCGTGTCCCTATGTCCGCTCCGGGCGGCGCGATGCAGAGGTGTCAGGCCCTCCGAATCCTGCCCGTTCACCTTCGCGCCGTTGGCGATGAGCAGCGCGACAATGACCCGGTGCCCGCCCGAGGCCGAGTAATGCAGCGGGGTAACGCCCTCGTTGTTCTTTACATCGACATTCGCCCCACTGGTGACGAGTCGTTCAGCTGCGGCCGTCTTGCCTGCGCGGGTCGCGTAGTGCAGCGGGGTTGCGTTCCAGTTGTTCCGCAAGTTCACATCCGTGCCGGCGTCGCAGTGCTGCTCGATGGCCTCAAGGTCACCCTTCCAAGCCGCCTGATGAATCGAAACGCTCGGCGGATCGACTGTTGCGGTGGACGTCTGTTGAGAGGAGGATGTGGCGCAGCCCGCCAGCAGCCCGGCTGCGATGGATGTGATGATGAGTGGATTCACGAACAGATGACGGGCAGACGATAGCCAACTCACCAGGGAGCGTCCAACCCCAATCGGTGTCGGCTTGGCCAAGCGCAGTCAATTGCCTTGAGTCGTGCTTGGCCAGGCGATAAGTTGTCGGTGTCAGGGCCCACGGAGTGCGGACTTACGAACCCCGCCAGGGCCGGAAGGCAGCAACGGTAGTTTGCTTCGTATTTGCCGTGGTCACCCTGGCGTTTCTCAGATCCTGCCAAACTTGCCCTTGGCCAAGCGTCGTTGCTATTCTGTGCCCGTGAACCGGTTCAAACTCCTTCGTACGACATTGGTTGCGTTGGCGGTCATCGGCTTGGCCAAGTCGTCAAGCACGTCCGCTGCTGACAAGCCAAACATCCTGATCATCCTCGTCGATGATCTCGGCTACGGCGATCTCTCCTGCTACGGCGCGAAGGATCTGAAATCGCCCAACATCGACGCGCTGATGGCCGATGGCATGCGGTTCGATTCGTTCTATGCCAACTGCCCGGTCTGCAGCCCGACACGAGCGGCGTTGCTCAGCGGCACGTACCCGGATCTTGTCGGCGTGCCGGGTGTCATCCGCACGCGCCCCGAAAACAACTGGGGCTGGCTCTCGAAAAAGGCAACGCTCCTGCCCCGAACGCTCAAGGACGCCGGCTACCACACGTCGATCATCGGCAAGTGGCATCTTGGCCTTGAGTCGCCGAACACCCCCAACGACCGTGGCTTCGACCATTTCAAGGGCTTCCTCTGCGACATGATCGATGACTACTACAAACACCGCCGGCACGGCATCAATTACTTCCGCGAAAACCGCGAGGTGATCGATCCTCCCGGACACGCCACTGACCTGATCACCGAGTGGGCCATCGACACCCTCAACGAACGCACAGGCAAAGACGAGCCGTTCTTCATGTACCTCGCCTACAACGCGCCGCACACGCCAATCCAGCCACCGCAAGATTGGCTCGAAAAAGTGAAGGATCGCGAACCGGGCATCAGCGATCGACGGGCCAAACTGGTTGCACTCATCGAGCACATGGATTACGGCATCGGGCGCGTCATCGACGCGCTCAAAAAGAATGGTCAGTACGAAAACACGCTGACGATTTTTAGCAGCGACAACGGAGGACAAGTCAACGTGGGCGGCACTAATGGGAATCATCGTGGCGGCAAACAGGACATGTACGAGGGCGGCATCAAAGTGCCGACGTGCGCCGTGTGGTCTGGCAAAATCCAGGCTGGCACACGCAGCAACCTCGTTGGAATCACGATGGATTTGTACCCGACCGCCTGCGCCGCCGCCGGGGCCAAGGTGCCGAGCCAAGTTCGTGGCAAAAGCCTCCTTCCGACAATGCTTGGCCAGGCGCAGAAGCTCGATCGCGACCTGGTGTTCGTCCGCCGCGAGGGAGGTCTGCGCTACAACGGGCAGGACTATCACGCCTTCCGCCGGGGCGACTGGAAACTCGTCCACAATTCCCCCTTTGAGCCGTACGAACTGTACAACCTCAAAATCGATCCACTCGAGCAAAACGACCTGGCCAAGCGCAACCGCAAAAAATTCATCGAGTTGGCCGCCGACCTGCGCCGCCACTACCAGCGCGCCGGCAGAACCCCCTGGCAAAATCCAGCCAAGTAGTAGCGCTTGGCCAAGCGCTTGGTTGATCGACTCCTCCATCGAGCGGCTGGTTTTTTCGTCCGTTTGGCGGCAGGATGCCCGCGATGTTCAAGGGTATCTATTTGTCGATGGCATTCGCCGTTTCTACGGCCGGAATACTTGCAGCGAAGCCGAACGTGGTGTTGGTAATGGCCGACGATCAGGGTTGGGGGCAGACCGGCTATCGAAATCATCCTGCACTCAAAACTCCACACCTCGACGCGATGGCAGCGAACGGCCTGCGGTTCGACCGCTTTTATGCCGGCGGCCCGGTTTGCTCCCCTACCCGAGCTACGGTGTTGACCGGGCGCACTCACGATCGAACCGGTGTGTTCGACCACGGCTACGCACTGCGCCAGCAGGAAAAGACGCTTGGCCAAGCGATGAAAAACGCCGGCTACGCGACTGGGCATTTTGGCAAGTGGCACCTCAATGGACTGCGCGGCCCGGGCGCACCGATCTTCAAGGAGGACACTCATCACCCCGGTGCGTTCGGATTCGATGAATGGTTGTCGGTGACCAATTTTTTTGATCGCAATCCGATTATGAGTCATAAAGGGAAGATTGAAGAATACGCCGGAGACTCCTCGGAAATCATCGTCGACGAAGCGCTCAAATTCATCAGATCCAAGGTCAATGCGCAGAAGCCGTTTTTCACCGTAATCTGGTACGGCACACCGCATGATCCCTGGACAGCCGCCGACTCGGATAAGAAGCCATTCGCCAAGCTCAGCGCCAAGGCGCAGGAGCATTACGGCGAACTCGTCGCGATGGATCGCAGCATCGGTACCCTGCGCCGCGGCCTGCGGGAATTGGGCGTCGCGCAAAACACACTCGTGTGGTTCACGAGCGACAACGGCGGCTTGCCTCGCTTCGATCCTCCAACGACTGGCGGACTGCGTGGATTCAAAGGCTCAATGTACGAAGGCGGACTGCGTGTTCCGGCAATCATCGAATGGCCTGCGGAAATTTCGAAAGCAAGGATCACAAATTACCCTTCCGGAGCCGTCGATATTTTCCCGACCTTGGCCGAAGTCGTCGGCCTTAAAAAATCCACCATGCTTAAGCCGCAGGACGGCCTGAGCTTGGTCAAGCTGTTTTCTCGCGAAATCGGCTCGCGCAAAAAGCCACTGCCTTTCCGGAGCCGTGGGCGCGTGGCGGTGATCAACAACAACTACAAATTGATTTCGCTCCCCGACGGCAACAAAACGCAATACGAACTCTACAACCTCAAAAACGATGAGGCCGAACGAAACAATCTTATCGAAAAGGAAACCAAGGTTGCGAAGCGCCTACAAGAAAAACTGAAGGCCATCGACGCCTCCGTTACGGCGAGCGTGGATGGGCAGGATTATCCCGAAAAAAAAGTGGCCCCGCAGCCCCCCCGTGTTTTCTGGTGGGAAAGCGAAGTCTACCGCCCGTACTTCTCTGAATGGATCAAGCGTCCCGAGTACGGCCCACGGTTGAAAAGATTTCTTGGATCGAAAGAAAAGAAAAAGCCATGACTATTCGCGCTCTGTTCATCTTCATCTTAACTTGCTGCTTGGCCAAGGCTGAAGCAGCCAAGCCGAATGTTCTGTTCATCGTTGTTGACGATATGAACGATGGCATTTCACTGCTCGATCCCAAGACGCCGATCAAGACCCCGAATCTTGAACGCTTGGCCAAGCGCGGCATGCTCTTCACCAAGGCCTATTGCATCTCTGCAGCATGCAATCCCTCCCGGGTCGCGACGCTCACCGGGTTGCGCCCCAGTACCAGCGGCGTCTACGGCAACAAGAGCGACTGGCGCAAGGCACTGCCCAAGCGCAAAACAATCATGCAGCAATTTCAACGCGACGGTTATGCTGTGCGAGGTGCGGGAAAAATATTTCACCACAAACTCAACGGCGCGTTTCACGACAAGGCCTCGTTTGATGAGTTCCTCCCAATGGCGCCTCAGAACATGCCTCCCAAGAAACTTAACAAGGCGCCGGAGTACGGCTCACTCAACACCGACTGGGGTGTTTGGCCAAGCGATGAGAAGGACACCATTGATTTCAGGACGACCGAGTATTGCATCCGCAATCTGAAGAACCCGCCCAAGGACAAGCCGCTCTTTCTTGCCTGCGGCATCTTCAAGCCGCATTCACCTTTTTTTGCACCACCCAAATATCACAAAAACCTACCGCCGATCCCCAAACCCAAGCGGCTCGAAAACGACTGGTCCGATCTCCCCTCCGGGGCAAGAACTCTGATGAAAAACACGAAGTGGTTTTGGAACGGCATGAAAACACTTGAGAGAAAGATTCCTGGTTCGTATGACGATTTCATCCGTGCTTACACCGCATGCTGCCTGTTTGCCGATGCACAGATCGGCCGTCTGCTTGATGCGCTCGACAGCAGCCCCATCGCCAAAAATACCGTAGTCGTTCTCTGGTCAGACCATGGGTTTCATCTTGGCGAAAAAGACCACATCGAAAAGTTCGCCCTCTGGGAGAAGGCCAACCACATTCCGTTCATCGTTGTAGCACCCGGCGTAACGAAACCCGGTTCCCAATGCGAAACTCCGATCGACCTGACCGTACTCTATCCCACGCTGCTGGAGCTTTGCGGCATCGAAAACGATTCCCAATGCGACGGCCCAAGCGCCGTTTCACTGCTCCGCGATCCGCACGCTTCGTGGCCATATCCGGCCATCAGCACCTACGGAAAGAACAACCACACGATCCGCACCAAACATTGGCGCTACATCCGCTACACAGACGGTACCGAAGAACTTTACAACCACCAATACGACCCGGACGAGTGGACAAACCTCGCCAAGCGGCCCGCCATGCTCCCCATCCTCTCGAAACTTCACGCCCGCCTATCCAGCGGCCAAGCGGCTGAGCCTGTCTCCAACCTCAGGCCCTAGTCCCTTTTTTAGTGGCAGCGCTTCCAGCTTTCGCTACGCTGTTGCCCATGCGAGTCACAACCCTACTGTTGGCAGCGACGTTTTTTTCCCTGCTTCCGCTTGGCCAAGCGGAGGATGCAAAGAAGGTAAAGCTTCCACTGGTTTTCGAGGAGGATTTTGAAAACGGCCACAGTCGCTGGGAGGTCACGGACCAGAAAAGCTGGACGCACCGAAAGGTCGGTGACAACCACGTTTTCGGGATCAACCGGCGCAACAGCGACTACAAGCCGAAGGTTCGCAGTCCGTACCACATCGCGCTGATCAAGGACGTCAAGGTCGCCGATTTCGTACTCACCTTTCGCGTGAAAAGCACCAAGGACACCGGCGGACACCGCGACTGCTGCGTGTTCTTCAACTGGCAGGATGCCGAGCATTTTTACTACTGCCACCTTGGAGCAAACCCCGATCCGCACAGCGGGCAAATCATGATCGTGAAAGACGCCCCGCGCAAGGCCATGACCGACAACAAAAACAAGACGCCGTGGAAGAGCGACACCTGGCACAACGTCAAGGTCGTGCGCGACACGGCCAAGGGAACCATCGATGTTTACTTCGACGACATGGTGAAGCCTCACATGAGTGTCATCGACAAAACCTACGGCAAGGGCCGCATCGGCATCGGGTCGTTCGACGACATGAACGACTTCGACGACATCAAGCTGCGCGGGCATTGAACCACAACCTCAAGCCATCATGATCAGGTTGCTGGCTATCCTCTTGGTTGGATTGCTGAATGTATTCGCATATGCGAAGGCGAACCCGAACATTGTCCTGATTCTCGCTGATGATGTGAGTGCGGACATGTTTTCCTGCTATGGCCAAAAGGGCACGGCCCGGACTCCGAATATCGATCGGATTGCCAGGGAGGGTGTTCAGTTCCGCACCTGTTTTGCCCCGGCCATCTGTGCGCCTTCCCGGGCACTTTTTATGACCGGCGTGTATGCCAACCGCACCGGCGTGTTTCGCAACGACATGTGGGCTTTTGATTCCCGCGGCAAACTCTTCACCGCCCAGCACAGTTGGGCGAAACTGCTGCAGCGGGGTGGATACAAGACTGCGGTTGCCGGCAAGTGGCATTGCGGGGCCAGGAAGCCCTGGGAGAAACACATTGGCTTTGATGAATTTTGCCTCTGGGAAGGCGCGGGCAAAATTAAAGGACACTTCGGCATCGATATCATCGCCAATGGCCAGCGCAAGGACATCAAGCTGCCTGACACCCGTTACTGGTATCCTTCCACTGTCCAGAATGGCAAATATGTCAAAGTCACCGAAAAAAGTTTTGGCCCCGATATTCGGTGTGAATTTTTAATGGATTTCATGGAGCGAAAGGCCAAAGCTAAGGAGCCTTTTATTGCCTACTGGCCAACGGTGATTCCGCATGGCCCCTATTCCACCACGCCCGATGCGGGCAAGGTGATGGATATCGAATTAACAAAGCCGGACACAACCGGCATGAGCCGGGAGCAAAAAACCAAGGCGCTCGCCGAGTACAGTCACGAACAGGAGCAACGCTTTGTCAACCTGATCCAGTACATGGACAAGCTGATTGGCAAACTGATCGTGAAGGCCGAGAAGTTGGGGGTTTATGAGGATACCTATTTCATCTTCTGTGCTGATAACGGCACGGCGGTGACGGCGAAGGATCGCGGGGTGGAACGCGGAGTGCATGTGCCCTATGTTGTGAAGGGCCCGGGAGTGAAGCGGCGCGGGATCACCGAGGAATTGACCGACTTTGCCGATGTAGCCCCCACGCTGCTGGACATTGCCGGGGTCAAGCATCCTGGAGACATCCCGTTTGACGGCCAGAGCCAGTTTGACTTCCTGATGGGCAAAACCAATGCGCACCGCGAATGGATTTATGCCTACACTGGTCCGGTGCAGGTGTTGCGAACCAAGGATTATCTGATGGAGGCTCGCTCACCTCTTTATGGCAAACCCAGGGGCCGTTTTTATTTCACCGGGGCCAACCGTTTTGGGCGCGGTTATGAGCGCGTTGATAATTATCCCAAACATGCCCAAGAGCATGCGAAATTCGAAAAGATTATCAAGAGCCTGCCCGCGCACCTTGAGGAGGGGCATCCCTTCTGGAACTCGAAACTGGGCAAGCGCTGGCTCCAGAAGAACCCCGACCAAAGCGTGCTGGCAAAAAAGCAGTTGTACAACCACCCAAAGTATTCGTTCTATGACGAAACAGACTGAGCGAACAAAATGAAACGGTTGCTTTTTATCAGGATCCTTTCGATTGCCTGCGCCGCCTTGGGGCTTGATGCAGCCGCTGCCAATTCCCGGCCGAACATGATCTTTCTCATGACGGATGATCAAGGCTGGGGAGATGTCGCCTACAATGGGCATCCGAAAATCAAGACCCCGCATCTGGATGCCATGGCCAGGGCGGGCATTCGCTTTGATCGCTTCTATGCGGGGGCTTCAGTGTGTAGCCCGACGCGGGCCTCCTGCCTGACCGGACGCTGCAATTGGCGCGTGAACATTAATACCCCACTGCGCCCGGACGAAGGGCATTTGCCGCAGGAGGAAATCACCCTGCCCGAGGCCCTGAAGGAAAAGGGTTATGCGACTGGCCATTTCGGCAAGTGGCATCTGGGCGGTTTTGATGCCGAGATGGCGATTGGCCCCCTGCACGTCATGCCGCCATGGAAGGCGGGGTTCGAGGAATGCTTCTCCACCTTCAACGTACTGGTCACCCACGATCCCTACGCCAGGTTGGGCAAGCACGGAATCGAGGGTTCTTACTGGCATAACGGGCGCAATATTCCGCTTGAGGAGGGACAAAAGGATCCCGTCCTACGCGGTGATGACGCGGCCATCGTGATGAATAAATCGATTGAATTCATCCGTAAACAGGTCGCGGCCAGGAAACTGTTTCTCGCAGTGGTGTGGTTTCATAACGTGCACACGCCGCTCGGAAAAAATCCCAAGCTCATGAAGCAGTACGCCGATTGTTCCACCCAGGAACAGATTTATTACAGCAACATTACTGCAGTGGACACCCAGGTGGGGGCGCTGCGCAGGGAACTACGCAAGCTGGGCGTGGCGGACAACACCATGGTTTGGTTCACGAGCGACAACGGCCCGAACCTCAAGGGCAAAAAGAATGTCATGTATGGAAAGGCAGAGGGCGGGAAGTTCAACTACACCCCGATTGGCTCAAGCGGGGCCTACCGGGGTTGGAAGCGCGACTGCTACGAGGGTGGCCTGCGGATGCCCGCCGTCCTAGAGTGGCCCGCCGGCATCAAGAAACCGTTTGTTACCGATATTCCAACGGTCACCAGCGACTACTTTCCCACGGCGCTGGAGGTGGCGGGGATTCCGTTACCCAAGGATCGCGAATATGACGGCATCAGCCTTTTGCCTTTGATTGAAGGCCGGATGAAGGAGCGCAAGGCGGGCATCGGTTTTCACAGCCGCGGCATGCAGGCCTGGACGAAGACGCGCTACAAGATCATCCGCCCGGTGGCAAAGAAAAAAGCTTCCAGTCAGTGGGAGCTGTACGACCTTTTGGCTGACCCCTTTGAGGAGAAAAACCTCGCGAAGCAGCATCCGGAAGTTGTGGAACGAATGGACAAGGATTTTAGCGTGTGGGCCGAGTCCGCAGAGACGGACCAGCAAAAAGTGATCGAGAAGTATTACCGCAAGAAATGAACAAATCCTATTTAACCCTCTTTGCTTTGTTGCTTCCTCTTGTAGTTTGGGCCGGGGCAAAAAAACCGAACATCCTTTTCATCATAGCCGACGACCAGTCGCCCTTTGACTTTAAGGCCTACAACCCGTCCTCCCCTTTGGATGCACCTGCCATCGGCAAGCTGGCCGCAGAAGGCATGACCTTTGATCAGGCTTATCACATGGGTTCGATGTCAGGGGCGGTGTGTTCGCCCTCCCGGAGAATGATCATGACGGGCCGGACGGTTTGGCACTTGCAGGGAACCGGCGGAAGAAGGAACACGAAAAAGGAGGTCAAGTCGGGTATCACGAATCCGATCGAGAATTGCCTGCCCGCCATCTTCAATGCGGCCGGATACGACACCATGCGTACCTGCAAGAACGGCAACAGTCATAATGGGGCCAACGCCCAGTTCACTGTCCGTCATGACGCGGGTAAGCGAGGAGGAACCCATGAGACAGGCAGCGGTTGGCATGGTGACCGGGTGATGGACTATCTGGATGATCGACAAAAAACCAAGGATACTGATCCTTTCTTTATCTATTTTGGTTTCTCCCATCCACACGATACCCGGGATGGAACGCCTGAACTGCTCAAGAAATACGGGGCGGTGAATCATCGCGACCGCAAGTCTTTGCCTCCGGTCAATCCGAAGGCCCCGAAGTTGCCCCTGAACTGGTTGCCCAAGCATCCATTTCACCACGGTCATCCCGGTTTGCGTGATGAGGTGTCAGTCAGCGGGGTGTGGGAACGTCGCGATCAAGTGACCATCCGCAACGAGATCGGGCGGCAGTTGGCTTGTAGCGAGAATATTGATCATCAGGTCGCCCGCGTGCTCAAGAAATTGGACGCCATGGGTGAACTCGAGAACACCTATATTTTTTATACCGCCGACCACGGGATGGCCATTGGTCGCCACGGGTTGCAGGGCAAGCAGAACCTCTATGAACATACCTGGAGGGTTCCGCTATTTGTGAAGGGTCCCGGGATTAAGCCCGGCAGTCGGGTTCCCGGAAATGTTTATCTGCTTGATGTTATGGCGACTTTCTGTGACTTGGCCGGGTTCAAGCCGCCTGCCACTTGTGAGGGGGTCAGCTTCAAGCCCGTTCTTATGGGTGAGAAGGAGACAACCCGCGAGGTGCTCTACGGCGTCTACTGCGGAGGAACCAAGCCGGGTATGCGCTCGGTGCGCAAGGGTGACTGGAAGTTAATCAAGTACGATGTCATGAATGGTAAAGTGCGGCAGACCCAGCTTTTCAACCTGAAGGAAAACCCCCACGAGTATCTCGAGCAAAATCATGCACCCCAAGTGCTGGCGCAATCGGGGGCCAAGCCGAAGCCCAACCAGCGCAACTTGGCAACCGATCCAAAGCACGCAGGCAAGCTGAAGGAAATGGAGGTGCTGCTGCTTTCGGAGATGAAACGGCTGGGTGACCCCTATCGTTTGTGGGATCAACCAAGGGACTGAATTTTTTCAAGCAATAATGATGAAACAAACAATACTGTTGTATGTAAG
>CAJWEP010000105.1 GCA_913030945.1 uncultured Verrucomicrobiota bacterium | reverse complement strand
ATCGACTTTTTTCAGGTGGCGGATGGCTTTAGCGGTGTCCACGGCCAGACGCAGGGTTTAGTGGCCAGTAGTCGCCGCGAAGCCAGTCGGCGATCAGGCCAATCTCGTCATCGGTCAAAATCTTCTTCACGCCAAATGTCGGCATGCGATCGTTGGTGTCGGGATAAAACTTCTCGTGCTCCGGATTTTTCACGAAGTCGATAATCCATTGGCGCGAGCCGTAGCCGGTGAGGTCGGGCCCGTCGGCGTCGGGATCCGGCGCACCGAACGCATGGCAGTCGATGCAGCCGATGTCGCCTTTGAAAGAAGTAATGCCCTTCCTGATCAGTGCGGCGTCTGTTTGGTCGTCCACGACCTGGCTGGGCAGCTTGGCCTGAGCTGAGAGCGCCTTGACAACTGCCTCAAGCATCTTCTTTTCCTCGTCGTCGTACTTACTGACTTTTCGGTTGAGGAATTTCCTGTACATGTCTCCACTCTTGTGGGAGGTGCCGCCAAAATAGCGGGCGCTGATGTATCGATCCGGATTGAGCAAATCCCGAAGCCACTGGCGCGAGGCGAAGCCTTTGAGATCTGGCGCCTCGGGTGCTTCCTCCGGCTTGGTAGCGGCGATCACGTTAAACGGGCCTTCGGCCTTGGCCTGCAACAGCGACTGCACGGTTTGCCATTCGTTTTGCGTATCGGATTTGCGGGCCAGCCAGTCCGGATGTACGGCGGCGGCGGAGAAAAAGCGACTCGTCAGCCCCGTGCGATTTCTCAGTTCGTCAATCGTCTCGGCCTTGGCCAGTTCGACGGCCAAACCGTCGTGGCCGTCGTAGCGGTGGCAACTCGCGCAGTGCTGCGCGAACAGCCGCGCGCCCTGCGTTTTCGGATCGTCCTTGAGCAGCAACAGCGCGGTGGTCTCGATGCCCTTGGCCTTGGCCAAGGCCTTCACCCGGATTGCATCCTGTTCATGCCTGAGGACCGCCTTGAGGTAATCGGCGCTGTTTGGTCCGGCGAAATCCTCCTGCTTGGCCAGGTACGTGAGCGCACCGGCCCCGCCGAGGAACACAAACAGCACAAACACGTTGAACATGTGCCCGACGTTCCAGCGGCCGATGAAGGGCATCAGGAACAGCATGCCAAGGAACAGGGCCGGGATGTAAATGGCGCCCCATACCTCGTTCTCTCCGGCAAAGAAGGGCAGCTTGAGGAACTGGAACAGGAACAGGAAAAACCAGTCCGGCCGCGCGGCGGAAAATGGCTCGAACGAATCCGCCGGCGCACCCTGTTTCGCGCCGTAAATCCAGACAAACGCCAGCACGGTCGCCATGAGCGCCAGACAGGCCACGATGTCCTTGAACAACTGGTCCGGCCAACGGCAGGTGTCCGGGCCGAGCGCGCTCTCGGCTGGCCTGATGCCATGACAGCGGTTAAGCCAGGCACGCGCTGCCACGGTCAACACCACGAGAACCGGCAACACCCCGGCGTGGAGGGCAAAAAACCGGGTCAACGTAAGGTGACCGTACTCCACCCCGCCGATGGCCAGCTTTTGCAGCCCCGGCCCGATGAACGGGATCAGTGTCAGGAAATTCGTGGCGACTTTCGTGGAGCCCCAAAAGGCCTTTTGATCCCACGGCAGCAGATAGCCGCTCAACGCCTGGGCCACAACAAGCAGCAACAGCAGGACGCACAGCCAATAGTTGACCTCGCGCGGCGCCTTGTACGCACCATCGATCACGATCTGCATCAAGTGCAACAGCAACAGCACTGGCATCAGGTTCGCTGTCCAGTGGTGGATGCCCCGCAACAACCAGCCGCCGCTTATCTCGTTTTGGATGTAGTTGACCGACTCCCACGCATCGCTGGCGCTGGCGCTGTAGCCCATCCACAAAAACAGTCCGGTGACCACCTGCACAAACAGTGCGAACGCCACTGTGCTGCCCCAGACGTATCGCCACCTCGAGCCGCCTGGGATGTTCTCGTACAGGAGCGCCCCAACAAGCCGGCCAATCCCGGTGCGGTTCTCAACCCAACCAAACAGCGACTTCATGACACCGGAATCGGGCGGCCGTGGCCGGACTGAAAATTCTGGTACTTCACCCACACCTCCGTCTTGTTGCGGACTTCAATTTGCAACGCGTCCATCGCGCGCGGACTCACACCATCGACGATGCCGCCGTCCAGCCGAAACCTGCTGTTGTGGCACGGGCAGTAAAAATCCTTTTTTCCCGGCCGGTAATCGACAAAACATCCCAGATGCGGGCAGCTCGTGTGTAGCGCACGCGGCACGCCATCGACGAGTTGCAGATACACCGCGCCGATGCTGACGTTCGAGAACCGATTCCACGCATCCACCTTGTCGGCGATGACGGAGAACTTGACCGGCGAGCCGTCGGCGGAGATCGCGTCCAGCGTGGTGACCTTGATGAAGCCATCTGCGCCGCCTCCGCCCTTGTTGCGCTTGGCCAAGGGATCGAGATACGACCACACCCCGGCGCCAAACGGCACCACGCTGATGAGCGTGCCAATGAACGCGCAGAGAAACTTGATGAAGCCGCGGCGTTCCTGAACTGGCTCAACAAGCTCATCCCCTTGGGTTTCTACCGCGGCGGATACCTCACCGAAAATCGGGTAGTTAAAGTTGGAATCAGGGTCAGTCCGAACTATTGACTCTTGAGGCCGGGAAGTTTCCGGAATCTTCACCTGGCCAGCAGATTCACTGGCGGTGGATTCGGACGATTCGACCTGGTTTTCCTCTTGGTTTTCCACCTTGCGCGAGAGGCGGGAGTCTAGCGCCGACCCTGCGGTGTTTCGAGAAAAAAACGCCCCGGTAACGGAGCCGGTTGAATTGTCTCGACCGTGCGGGGTGCTGTTTCATTTACTCCCCGACAGCGGATGAGCAGCCGCTCCCCACTTGGCCAATGACACTCGACACGCTTCAAATCCAACTCGCCGATCGCGAGCACACGTTCACCTACCCCCAGGCCGAGGACCAAATGATCCTGTCCGTGCTCAAAGGCAGGGACTATCCCCTGGCCAAGACACGCCTCATCGGCGACTCGCCGATAATCATCGACATCGGCAGCAACTGCGGCGCGGCGGCGCTCTATTTCAAGTCTCACCACCCCGGCGCGCGAATCATCTGCTATGAGCCAAGCGCCGCCACGCACGAGTTACTGCTGGCCAACGTCGGCCCGATCGACGGCATCGAGACCAACCCATGCGGCATCTGGGACAAGGAGGGCACCTTTCGGCTGCACTACGCCCCCGGGCAACACTCCGGGGCATCCACCCTGCAGCCCAGCGGTAGTTGGCCGGACGACCTCGGCGGCGAAGACATCATTACCAAAAAACTCAGCGCCGAACTCAAGCGGCTGAAACTCCGCTCGGTGGACCTGCTCAAGGTGGACGCCGAGTCCGCCGAGTCGGCGATCCTCCACGAAGTGCTCACCGGCGTCCCGGACGTGCCCATTCACAATATTTTCGTCGAGTACCACGGAATTTCCATCCGAAAACACCTCACCGAGGAACTCCGCCCAAGGTACGATGTCCACCTTTGCAGCGTGGCCACGGACCGGCAGGGCACGCTGCTGTTCGTCCTCAAAGGCTTGGCCTGAGAAAATTTCATGTTTGAAAAAATCACCCTTCACACACCGCGCCAGTTTGTGCCGGCCGACCTGAACACCGGCAACTGGGACGCGCTCGCGCCGCTCTTCGACCAACTCGAACAACAATTCAGCGCCGCCACCGATGCCGCCCAACTTGAGCAGACCATCCTCAACTGGGAGGAACTCTCCGCCTCCATCGCCGAGGAAGGATCCAAGCGCTACATCGCGATGACCTGCCAGACGGAGGACAAAACCGCCGAGCAGACCTACCTCGATTTTGTTGAAAAGATCGAGCCGGAAGAGAAAAAGCACAGCTTCCGCTTGGCCAAGGCACTCTCCGGGCATCCGCACAGCGATGGCCTCCCGGCCAAGCGCTACGAGGTGTTCATCCGCGACGCCGCACTCGAGGTCGAACTGTTCCGCCCCGAGAACGTCCCGCTCGAGACCGAGACAGCCAAGCTTGGCCAGCAGTACCAAAAACTTATCGGCAGCTTGGCCGTACAGTTCGACGGCGAGGAACGCACCCTCGTACAGATGGGCCGTTACCTCGAGGAGGCCGACCGCGCCCGGCGGCAGAAGGCGTGGGAACTCACCGCCAACCGCCGACTCGAGGAGGCCGAATCCATCGACACCCAACTCGACGGCCTAGCCAAGCGGCGCAACCAAATGAGCGCCAACGCCGGTTTTCTGAACTACCGCGACTTCGCACATCGCCGCCGCGGCCGGTTTGACTATTCCCCGGACGACTGCCTCGCCTTTCACGACGCCATCGAGCAGGAGATGGTGCCGCTGCTCAAGGAACTGCACGGCGAACGTCAGACCGCACTTGGCATTGAATCGGTGAAACCATGGGACACGGCGACCGATCCGCAGGGCCATCCACCGCTCAAGCCGTTCGAGGATGTCCCGCAGTTGATCCGCTGCACGCAGGCAATCTTCGATCAGCTTGACGGCGAACTTGCCAGTTGGTTTCAGGCCATGCAGAACCTCGATCTGCTCGACCTGGCAAACCGCAAGGGCAAGGCGCCGGGTGGATATCAGGACTCACTGGCCGAGGCGCGGATGCCATTCATCTTCATGAACGCAGTCGGCGTGCAGCGCGACGTCGAGACACTGCTGCACGAAGCGGGCCATGCCTTTCACACCATGGCCAGCCAGAAGGAACCACTGCACTCGTACCGCCACGCACCGATCGAGTTTTGCGAAGTCGCCTCGATGGCGATGGAGTTGCTCGGCGGCGAGTACCTCGGCGAATTTTACGACACGGAAGAAGTGCGTCGCGCCCGCATCACCCACCTCGAGGGCATCGTGTTCGTGTTCCCGTGGATCGCCACGGTCGATGCCTTCCAGCACTGGCTCTACATGAACCCCGGCCACTCAGTCGCCGAGCGCGACGCGGCTTGGAACGGCCTGGTAGCCCGCTTCGGCGGCGGCATCGACTGGAGCGGCCACGAACGCGCCCGGGCCAAGCTGTGGCACAAGCAACTGCACATTTTCCTGCACCCGTTCTACTACGTCGAGTACGGCATCGCCCAACTGGGCGCGCTGCAAGTGTGGGCCAACAGCAAACAGGACCGCTCCCAGACGCTCGCCGACTACAAGGCAGCACTCGCGCTGGGCGGCTCGAGGCCGTTGCCGAAACTGTTCGAGCGGTGCAACATTCGGCTCGATTTCAGCCAAGAAACTGTCGCGCCCATGGCTGATCTGCTACGAAAAGAACTGGCTGACTTGAAGAATTGAGCGAACTTAACGATTCAGCAGCCAAAGAGCGGTACCGATCAATGCGGAACCAACGATACCGGCGATGATACTCCACATTTGAATCCTATTACGATACCGCCGGTTCGAACGCCCCATACCGGGGAGTAAATAATAACGATGCTCCTCATCCCCATCCTTCGGCTTTTTTTTTCTCGGTCCAAACATCTATCGCTCCCCTACGACGTAACTCGTGCCGAACCATATTCACTGCACGGCAAAATGACAACCACGCTTGGCCAAGCGCAAACCCTCCGCTAACTTGGCTCCGTGAGTTTTGTTGGCCAGTTTGACCGTTTGCCCACCGACGCACTGTGGAGCCGCTCCCGCGACGCCTCCGCAGCAGAGGTGTCGGCCGCCCTGGACAGGCGCGACCCGGGCCTGGCCGACCTCGCCTCCCTTCTCTCCCCCACCGCCGCCGGCCAACTCGAGCCGTTGGCCATGCGTGCTCACCAACTCACCCAGCAGCGGTTCGGTAAGGTCATACGGCTCTTCGCGCCACTCTACCTCTCCAACGAATGCGTGAACAACTGCCAATACTGCGGTTTTTCACGGGACAACCCGATTCTGCGCGTGACGCTCTCAGTCGACGAAGTCGTACGCGAGGCCGAGGCGCTCGCCGGGCAGGGCTTCCGCAACATCCTGCTCGTCGCCGGCGAACATCCAAGGTTCGTCTCCAACGGCTACCTCGCCGACTGCATCGCGGCACTGCGCGACGCTGTGCCGTCGATCTCGCTCGAGGTCGGCCCAATGGAGACCGACGAATACCGCCCACTCGCCCAAGCAGGCGCGGAGGGACTCGTCGCATACCAGGAAACCTACGATCGAGACGTCTATGCGAACATGCATACCTCCGGCCCCAAGCGAAACTTCAACTGGCGACTCGAGACGCCCGAGCGCGCACACGCGGCCGGTTTCCGGCGACTGGGTATCGGAACGTTGTTCGGGCTGAGCGACTGGCGACGCGAAACCCTCTGCCTCGCCGCCCATGCACAGTACCTGCTGCGGCACTGCTGGAAATCGCAACTCACCCTTTCACTGCCTCGCCTCCGTCCCTGCGCTGGCGAATTTGAGCCGCTGACCGGCTTCAGCGATCGCGCCCTAGTCCAGGCCATCTGTGCACTACGACTGTTATTGCCGGACGTCGGCATCGTGCTGTCCACGCGCGAATCGGCCAACCTGCGCGACCGGCTAATCCCGCTGGGTGTCACGATGATGAGCGCCGGAAGCCATACCGAGCCAGGCGGCTACACCGGAGCCGGGCAGGACAATCTGCACTACACCGACCGCGGCCAAATCGTGGAGCTCGCTGGCAACGCAAGCGAATGGGCCGCCACCGGGCAGTTCGACATCGCCGATGAGCGCGAGCCCAGTACCGTCGCCGCGACCCTCACCCACCTCGGCTATGAACCGGTCTGGAAAGACTGGGACGCCGCCATCCTCACCAACTGAACAACAGCAGGCCGGTCGTCGACTCGGTGACCTTGAACAGCTCCGCAATGCGGAGGTGCTGCACCCAGAACAGCCGGCCATCAGCGGCCTCCGCCACGACAAGTTGGCGGCGCTTGGCCCTGGGTATTTTTTGGTTAACGAACAGATCCTGCAGCTTGGCAGTGCCGGCTTGGCCGATGGACTGAAAACGGTCGCCGGGTCGCCAGTGGCGCAGAGTGATAACTTGGCCAAGCACCTCGGCATCAAAGACTTCGCGCCTCTCCGCTTGACTAAACTCACGCCGCTCAGGCAAGCCGCCAGCGAGGCGTTCCCAGCGAATTTTCAGGCCGCCAAACTCGGCTTCACCGGCTTGGCCGGCGATGCTGACTTCGCGCCGAGCCAGCGAGAATTCCGGCTCGGCGGCGGGCACGGCCTCCTGCACCTGGCCATCGGCGTTTCGCTGGAGCCTCCTGCCGTAGGCGACCTCAATGACGCGACCGACCTCGAGCCGCAACGACTCGACCAAATCGAATGACGGATCGACACCGAGCCCGAATAATTGTCGCTGCACAACCTGCCGCTGCACGGCGATGGCCAGTTGCTCGTACGGCGGTTCGCCCGACCACTCGGCGGCGAGGTCGTCGATGCAGTCAGCCGCATCGCCTACAAGTTGCATCGCTTTGAGAATATGGCGACTCGTCGATGCGCTGGACTGCTCGACAAGTTGCGGAAGCAGTTCATGGCGGATGCGGTTTCTGAGGAAGCGCGTGTCGGTGTTGGTTGCGTCCTCGCGAAACTCGATCCCCTCCCGCGTTGCAAAATCAACAATCTCGTCGCGACGAACGGAGAGCAGCGGACGGACAAGTGTCACGCCGGGATCGAACGGCGACGGCGCAATCGGCCGCATACCGCCCAAGCCGCGGTTGCCCGCGCCGCGCAGCAGCCTCAGAAAAAAAGTTTCAATCTGGTCATCGGCATGATGAGCCAGGGCGACTACAGCTCCTAGGCGCTTGGCCAAGCGGACGAAAAAAACGTGGCGCAGTTGCCTCGCAGCCGCCTCGATGCCGGCGCCAGTTTCGGCGGCGAGTTGACGGGTGTCGCCGCTGCCGGTCTCGAACGGGAGGCCAAGCCGCTTGGCCGACTGCGCGACAAACGCCACGTCGGCATCGGTCTCCGCACCGCGGAGTTGGTGATCGAAGTGGGCGACGATCAAGTGCTCTCGCAGGCCAAGCGCGGGGATGGCGAGGAGGTGCAGCAGGGCCATCGAATCAATGCCGCCGGAGACGGCCACGATGATGCCGCCGGTAGCCGGGAAGAGGTTTTGCGCCCGGATGATGTCGCCCACTTTTTCCGCGAGCGTTTGCACGGATCAATTGCCGGCGGTTTCCGGTTTGGCCTGCTTGGAGCGGAGCAGCAGTAGCCAGTCGCCGGGGCCGGGGGTCGGACACTCGAGTGCCGCGCCACGAAGCACGGCCAGCACGCTGGATCGCTCGCCGGTGCGCGGATTCACCCACGCGGCGATCAACGGCGCGGGCAGGTTGGCCACGTTGATTTTAAGCCGCTTTTCGACCGGCGTGTAAACGACGACCAAACGGCCGTCGCCGGAACTGGCGGCGGCGGTGTACTCGGAGAAGGCCTCGTCGCCGGGCTGTTCGGCCAACACCCCGCTGTCGGGGCGGAGGGTTTGAAAGGCGATCGACTGAAACAGGGCCGAGAGGTTCGTGACCTGTTCACCGGCCTCAAAGTGCAGCGCATCGCGCCAGGCGGGCGGTGTGCCGGAGCCGGGATGGCCGGGAGTGGACGCGTCGCCGTCGTCCCAGCCCCACACGCCGGAGGCGCCGTAGCTCACGCCGGCGGTCGGCGCGTTGAGCAGGCTCCAGTACATTGCGCGTCGGACTTCGTGCGCGGTGATCGGCTGCTTTTTGCTGTAGCTGTTGATGCCTTCGTAGGCCGGTTCGATGTTGATGACCGGCCGGTGCGGGAGCTTGGCCCAGTCGCGCGAAGCCGGGCCGTGGTGGATCCAGTTGTTAGTGGGGTCGTTGATGTCGTGGCCGCTTTGGTAGCCTAGCGCGGTCATCCATTTTTCATCGCGAAACTCCCCGAAGACCCAGCTCTTGCCTTTCGGGTGCATGAAGACCGGGAAGTGCCGGCCGCCGCCGAACACCGCTTGACCAAGCGTACGCCAGCGGGCGGCGCGTGTGCCGGAGTAGTCGCCGTCGCCGCCGAGAAACCATGCTCCGAAGGTGGCGCCCCAGCGGGCGACCATGTAGCGGGCCAGCAGGATCGCTTGGGCATCGGGTAGGATGTTCACCGGGTTTTCATTCCCACGAATGGCCCACAGCAACACCGGCACGCTGAGCAAGCCGGCTTCGTTGATCGCCTCAGCACGGCGATCGAGTCGCTGGAAAAATCCCGGATTGATTCTAATTTTTTCCCTGCCGTCGAACGCCTTGTTGCCGTCGGCGTCGCCATCCGGTGCGCCGCGCCAGCTCGTGGAGACCCACTGCACGGCGGTGAAACCCTGCCGCTTGCGCTCGCCCAAATAATGTTTCCAGTCGTACTCGTTCGACTTGAGCGGGCCGTTCCACGCGGTGTCGGCCATCCAGAAAAACGGCGTGCCATCCTCGTGAACAAAGTGGGTGCGATCGCGCGACACGCGGACCGGGCCGTGCCGGTGCAGGGCGCTGCGGCCCAGTGGCGCGGTGCAGCGGAACGCGCCGGAGAGATTGTGCAGGCCGCGGTTTTCCTCGTCGGAACAGGTGATTAGGTAGGTCCATTTGCCCGCGAGATCCGGCAGGAAGCGCACCTTCCAGTCGTTGCCCCCGTCCCAGAAACCGTCGACCTCGTGTTCCTCACCGGCGGGTGAAGTGAAGACGGCCTTGAGCTGCACATCCTGTATCGGGTTGTCGTACGATTTGAGGCTAACCAGCTCGCCCTGGAAGCGGGTCCACTTGGGCAGGAGCGGCAGCGTCTCCTGCGCCGACGCAGCCGCAGCGGCGAGGCACAGGCCAAGCAGGCCGAGCCGAGAAGCCACCCGGTTGGCGAAAGAGAGTTTTGGAGTGAAATGCATTTTATGATCCGAGGAACCGGCGCAACGATGTCAGAAACCGCCCCAAAGCGCAAACGAGATTGGCAAAGGAAAACCGCCTACCGATGCGTAAAAGGCGGATTAATCATGCGAACCGGGCTTCCCCAACCGCTCCCGCTGCCTCCGGCATTCCGGTGCAGGTTCAAGGATTGGCAACCGGTCAGGAGCGCCGCTGTGACAATTGGCAGAAATATCGCTTTTATTTTTTCGGGCAAAACCACTTGACTTAATGTCAACGTGGCAGTCCGTTTGCTTGAGAGCCCACCGCTATGAAAATTAGACTGACAATTGTTTCCTTGGCTTCTTTATTATTTCCCGGCTTGCTTACAGCACAAAATTCCCGAGTAATCATTCAAGCTGAGGCCGGATATGCCATTGAATGGAATGGGAACAACGGGAATCATTTCGATCCGGAAACCGGTGCGGAAAGCCCTGAGAACGACGCCTTTGATGCGTTCGCTTTTGCGAGCAGCAATTATCTCCCTGACGGCGTGCATGATGCCATCAACGTAATCGATGGCTACTACGGAAATAGCTCCAGTTGGATTGCCAAACCGGATGATGCTGATCCGTGGCTGGCTTTGGTGTGGGATGAGGAGACTCAAATCAGCCGGGTCGCCTGGTCCCGGGACAATGGGGACGACCTGGGCGACTGCTGCGGTGGCCAGTTGAAGGACAGGGCCGTGGGCATTTACACCCTGCAGTACACGCTAGTCGCTGAACCCCACGAGGAAACAGAGGAAGCGGATGACCCCAGTGACGGCTGGGTCACGTTTGGATCAGTCGAGTACAAGGCGGGTACTGAGAACGCAACTTTCTCATCCTATCTTCACCACCAGTTTGAGATCCGTCAGGGGAACGACCCAATTGCCGCTACCGGATTGAGGGTCAAGGTGTCCAATGCCGGGATCTGTATTGATGAGATGGAGATAAACG
>CAJWEP010000104.1 GCA_913030945.1 uncultured Verrucomicrobiota bacterium | reverse complement strand
TATTGTCACTCAGGGCTTTGGAAAGGAGTATTTCTTCATCGGTGGTGTTGGTGATTTCCACTCTATATTCCTTCTTTGAATCAATCGTTTTCGCAACTGGGAAATAGATATAGTGGGGCTTCAGTTCCAGCGGGGACCAGACATGGCCAGTGATGTGAAGAATCTTCCTGCTCTCACCCGGGGCATTGGAGTACACCGACAGCGTTCGATCCACATTCCCATGCAACTCCGCGGTAAGCACCCTTGCCTCAATGGCACCCTTTTCATCTGCTTCGAGTTTATCCGGGCTCGAGAGAATAGTCGTGCAACTGGTGCAGGACGCGGCAACATCATAAAGCAGCAACCTGCCCTTCCCCCTGTTTTGAATATGGAATCGAACGGGCACTTTCGTGCCAACAATCACTTTGCCGAAATCGATTGTTTCCTTTTCCACATGGAGCGCGGGGCTATCATTTTTTTCCGCAGAAATGATTCTTTGTATGGCGAAAAAAAATGCAACCGCAGCAAGTGCACTGCATTTAGCTTGCATGCTGTTCATGTTGATTCCATGCTCCGGTAATCGCGCATTCGGTACGTAGTTAAATGTGCCCACTGCAATCCCGCGAGTCAATCACATTAAAGGCTTCGCGCCTTTCTGATCGCGAATTGCTATTGCCGGTGACTGGTAACCGTGGTATGGAGATGTCCATGTCATCTGGGAAAATCATTGCTGTCGTTATCGGGTTTGTACTTTCGCTTGGCATCGCGCACGCCGCCGGCAAGCCGAATGTCGTGTTCATTCTCGCTGATGACCTTGGGTATGGCGACTTGTCGCATGCGGGTGGCAGAGCGGCCACACCGCACTGCGACCGCCTGGCGAGGGAAGGCATGCGGTTCACTGATGCACACACGACGTCGTCGGTCTGCACGCCGACCCGCTACGGCATTCTCACCGGTCGATACAATTGGCGCAGCACTTTGAAGAAGGGTGTCCTGTGGGGGCTGTCAGAGCCGCTCGTCTCCCCCGCCCGTCTCACCACGCCTAGATTTCTGCAGCAAAACGGCTACCACACCGGTGTCGTCGGCAAGTGGCACCTTGGCCTTAAATGGCAGATGCTGCCCAACGGCGAAAAACGCCAGGCCAAGACTGGTCCAACCAAGGGCGATGGCTGGCAAATTGACTACGGCAAAAAGGTCGGCGGCGGCCCGTTGGCGATCGGCTTCGACGAGTCGTTCATCATCCCCGCGTCGCTCGACATGTTTCCGTATGTTTATCTGAAAAATGACAAGCCGCCTGCTTGGGCGACGGTAACCAAGGCTTTCCATCGGCCAGGGCCGTGCGCGGAGGATTTCGAGGCGGTTCATTGTCTGCGTGACTTCGCCCGCGAGGCCAACGCGTTCATCGACGCCCGGGCAAAGGAACGCGACAAGCCGTTTTTCCTCTACCTGCCGCTGACCAGCCCGCACACGCCGATCGTTCCGTCCAAGCGCTGGCAGGGCAAATCGAGCCTCGGTAAGTATGGCGATTTCCTGATGGAGACTGACTGGGTCGTCGGAGAGGTGTTACGGGCACTCGACCGCCATCGATTGGCCAAGGATACCGTCGTCATCTTCACCGCCGACAACGGCTGCTCGCCCGCGGCCAAGATTCCCGCGCTTGTGGCCAAGGGACACAAGCCGAACGGCGACTGGCGCGGGCATAAGGCCGACATTTTCGAGGGTGGCCATCGCACCCCCTTCCTCGTCCGTTGGCCCGGCAGGGTCAAGGCCGGCTCCTCATCCGGGCAAACCATCTGCACCGCTGATCTCTTTGCCACCGTCGCCGACCTCATCGGTAAAAATGCCGCCACCCCGGCCAACGCCGCCGAGGATTCGTTTTCCTTCCTCCCCGCCCTACTTGGCCAAGCGGCCAATGACAAGGCGCGGCCGTTCACCATTCACCACTCGATCAACGGCTCGTTTGCCATTCGGCGCGGCAAATGGAAACTCGCCCTCTGCCCAGGCTCCGGCGGATGGAGCACCCCCAAGCCGGCTGCCGCCAGGAAAAACAAGTCCCTGCCTCTGGTGCAGTTGTACGACTTGGAAGCCGATCCCGCCGAGCAAAACAACCTGCAGGCCAAACGCCCGGAATTGGTTCGCGACCTGGTCGCCACCCTGGCCAAGGCGATCAAAAACGGCCGCACCACCCCCGGCCCGATCCAATCCAACGAAGGCCACCCCGACACCTTCAGCCAAAAGTTGCTCACCGCCCACCCCACGCTTGCCCAATAGCAGAAGGCTTACTGCTGCTCGGCAAACTTATCGGGATAGACTTCCCGATATTCGTCGCCCAGTTCAGCAATCTGTTCTTTGACGGCGAGATTTTCCGCGCGTAACTCGGCCAGCAACTTGGCATTGAACAACAGCTTGGCCTCCTCTCTCAACGACCGCCAAACGACACCAGCGTTGATCCAGTAGTGGAACGCGAAAACACCGATCAACGGCATGGCCACGACCGACACAGTGGCAATTTTTGCGCCGGTGTATCGGTGCAATACAAACCAAGCGACCACGTACCAAATCCCATAAAACGGCAGGCCAACCAAAATGCGGTAGAGCGACGTGGTCGTTTTGCCGATGCCCTCGAACCTCGGTGAAATCAGTCGAACCAGGATGAATGGGATCAGGTGAAGCAGCGTCCCTATCAATGCCGGCAAGGCAAACGCAACGCGGTAAATCTTGAATGCAAAGCGCCAAAACAAAGCCGCGCCGGTATACTGAAACACCGGTGAGTTGATCCGCACTCCCGCCTGGGCAAGCACCTCCTGATGCGCCGCCACCCTTGCCGTGATGGCCTCGGCCCGCTTCGGGTCTTTCGACTCAAAGTAGTTGATCGCCTCTGCAATATTTTTCCGGCGTTGCACGCGCGACACGGCGCGCACCTTGTCGGCGCTGGCGTACACCGGAGCAAGCCATTCGAGGTCGCCCAGCAGCGGCCCCCACCGAGCGTCGTCAAGGTGCACCACAACCGCCTTCAACCGTTCGTCGAGCGCGATGGTCAACTGACGCATGGCCTGCTTCTCATTCCCTTCGTGTTCGGCGAACCAGGCGGTCGCATCCACTGTCTCGCCGACCGCCACCCACACGCGACTGCGGAATCGCGGTTTCTCCTCGTAATTGATCCCGAGCGGCACAACCCAAACCGGCTTGCCCTCTGCGAGTGTCACCGCCTGCTGCGCGATACGCGCCGCACCGGTCTTAACCTGCTCGACATGTGTCAAGTCATGGCTTTTGCCCTCGGGAAAAATTCCCATCGGGAGCCCCGTGGCCAAGTTCTCCGCCGCCACGCTAAGCGACTCGACGTTGCGCCGCACCGACGACTTGTCGTCCGACGCACGGTACGCGGGGATCATCCCCACCGAACGCAACAGCGCCCCCAGTACTCTGCCCTCGAACAGGGGCGCCTTGGCCATAAATCGCACCGGTCGCTGGGCCGCAATGCCGATCAGCACCGGGTCAATCAGCGAATTGGGGTGATTTGCGATGTAAAGGGTGGCCCCCTCGCGCGGCAGTCGATCGGCGTTTGTTACGCGAATGACCGGGTAGTAAAACCGGATCAACCAGCGGATTATCCTGCGAAGCAGTGTACCAAAAAATGAGGATTGGTCGGCGGCCATTCGGTTGACAAGCCAAGCTACCCCTCAACGGGATGATTGAAAACTGAAAATTCTGACATAAATCAGCCCAGCAATTCAGCGACGGTTCCGCTGCGGACAAAGTTGCCCACCAACGGCTGCGACCGGTCCGGCTGCGATTGCTGCCAACTGGCCATGATCCCGCCTCCAATTGCCAGCGTCGAGACGTAGCGACTGCAGCCGGTTCCGTGCAGCGACACAAACAACGGGAAGTCAACCGAGAGCCGCTGAATCCCCGGGAACTCCGAATCCCACCCCCAAGCCAGACCGCCGAGTTCCTCGCACGAAAAGCCGCGCGGACGCCTGGCCGCGGCTGGGTTATCATCGAGCGACCGCAGGCACTCCGCCCCGTCGTAAAAGTAGAGCGACAACGGCGGCAACGAGGCGAACCGGCCGACGCGGGGTACCTGCAACCGGTCCGTCACCCGCGTGCAGGCGACATCCCAGGCGGGCCCGCGCTCGATCATGCAATGCGTCTGCAATTCAAATGAACCGCCTCCAGCCGCGCGTACGGCGAGGCCGGTGTTCGAACTCGCCCAACTGAAGGGGTGCGAACAAAACAGCAGCGCCGCCCCACCGGCAGGCTCCTCGAACACCACCGGATCCTTGACGTGCAATGTCGAACCGTCACTCGACGACTGCGCCTCCGTCAACGTCGCTGGATCCAGCCCGTCCACGTCGGCGGCCGACATACGATCGATCGACCAGACGCCGGTGCCCGGTTTTTGAAACGACGCCAACTTCTCGGGATAACCCACACCTTTTTCCGTTGAGACAAACAGCTCCAAGTCGCGCGGACCGGCGAACAGTTTGCCCCCCTCGATTGACACAACCGGGGCGTCGACTCGGGAGAGATCCTGTTTCGTGAACGACCGAATCCTCTTGAACGGCCCCTGCGGCGAGGTGGCCTCAAAAATTGTGAACTCCAGCCCACGCGTACCCGCCGCAGTGCCGGTTCGCGAGTCGCCGTGATTGCGGTAGCGGCCGCAAAGCAGAAACCGGCCTGGCTCCGGCTCAATGATGTTACCCGAGCCGAACCAAAAGCCGTCGGCATTTTCCTGAGGAGGCACGAGCAGCTTCGCCGCCTGCTGATCAACCATGGCCTTGGCCAAGTTTACCAGGGCCTGCTCATCTTTGGGGTTCAAAATTTTTACTGACATCAAAAGGGAACGAAATGCAAACCAACCGGCCGCCAAAATCAAGCGGAACCGTCCAGACGTTTTCGCATCTTGCTGTGCCGCACCTCGCCAAACAGCACGTGGCCCTCGTCCACCGCCTCGTAACCGTTGCGGCGGTAGAACCCAACCGCCGCCTCGCGCGCATCCAGAACGATCACCGACATGCCCTGCCGCTTGGCCAGGCGCTCGAGTTCGTTCAGCACCGCTTGGCCAAGCCCACGGCCGCGCAACGGCTCCTCCACCGCCATGTAACGCACCTGGCCGACGCCGGTTTCGACGGCATGCAGGCGACCCACGCAAACCAGGCCCTTGACCTCGTCGTATCCAGCGACGTGCGTCGCGTCGTCGTCGAGTTCGTCCCGCTCGCTGCCAGGCGATTGCCCCCACGGCTGGCGCAGCACCCGCCAGCGCAAATCGTAGTATGCCTCAAACTCGGTGTCCGTCTCAGGGGAACGAATCTCCACGCCCGGATGATCGCTTGGTCAAGCGCTTGGGCCAAACAATTTTCGATGCGCCATCGGAGGACAAATCATGCTGTGAATCCTGGGGCAATCCAGTAACGTCGCCGCGTGAATATCACCTCCGTCAGGACACGGCATGCAAACCGTTCCATTTGGGGCCACTTGGCCGAACGCGAAAAAACACTGCCGCTCGTGACGCCGCTCGATATCTATCCGCAATTCAAAGAAACACGCGGCTCGTGGTTTTGGGATTCCGGCATGGCCGTGGTCGAGATCGAGACCGAGGATGGACTGACCGGTGCTGGCTGGTGCGAGGACGGCTGCAGCGCCATTCCCCTCATCATCGAGAACCACATGAGCCGGTTGTTGATCGGGCAGGACGCCAGGGAAATCGAGGGGCTATGGGATCGGCTCTTTCGCGCGACCCTGCCCTACGGCCGCAAGGGCATGGCACTTCAGGCGCTCAGCGCGATTGACCTTGCGCTGTGGGACTTGGCCGGCAAGGCCGCCGACAAGCCTATCCACCAGTTGCTCGGCGGCCCGGTGCACCCGGATATCCCGGTGTACGCCTCCGCGCTGCATCCGGTCGGTGCCGACAAGGTGCAGGCTGAGGCCAAGGCGTATGTCGCCGAGGGCTACAAGGCGATGAAGATGCGGTTCCCTTACGGCCCCGGACACGGTACCGAGGGCATGCGCGCCAATGAGGAACACATCGCCAATGTGCGCGACGCGGTCGGCGATGACATCGAAATCATGGCCGACGCCTACATGGGCTGGGACTTTCTCTATGCCAAGAAAATGGTGAAACGACTCGAACCATACCGTCTCGCGTGGATTGAGGAGGCCTTCCTTCCGGACGATCTCAACAGCTATGCCAAGCTGCGGCAGGAAACCTCCATCCCCGTCTCAGGCGGCGAACACGAATACACCCGGTTTGGTTTCGAGCAGATCATCGAGAAACAGGCAATGGATATCATCCAGCCAGACCTCCGTCGTTGCGGCGGCTTGTCGGAGGGACGCCGCATCTGCTCCCTCGCACTGGCAGCCGGCGTCACCGTGATCCCGCACGCCTATGGGCCAACGCACATTCACTTCGCGCTCTCCGAGACGGCCATCCCGATGATCGAGTACTTCCCCCTCCCATGTTGGGATGCGTTGCCCGACGCCGAGGTAGAGCCGATTTTCCATGACGAACCCCAGCCCAAAAACGGGCGGGTCAGGGCCAACGACAGACCTGGCCTTGGCGTCACGGTGAACGAAAAGATTTTCAGCGATTGACGCCTGGCTAAGCGCCACCCGAACCGTGACCACCCTCGACTGGATCATTGTGCTGGCTCTCAACGGGCCGGTCATCCTGTTTGCCCTGATAAAGAGCAGCGGCACGAAGGACAGCAAGGATTGGTTTTTGGCTGGACGCACATTGCCGTGGTGGATCGTCGGTCTTTCGCTTTATGCCACTCTGGTCGACTCCACTGATCTGGTGGTTGATTCCGGAGCCACATACGGCGGCGGCGTCAAGTTTTACCTGATTAACTGGATCGGTTGTATCGCCGGTTGGCTGCTTCTGGCGCACCGAATCATCCTGCCGATGTACCGCTCCGGCATGTACACAAACGCCGAATACCTCGAATCACGATTCGGACTCTCTGCTCGAATCATCAGCGTGCTGGTGCAGGTGCTTTACCGGACGGTGATTCTCGGGATGATCAGCACCACGAACTTTTTGACGCTAAAAATTGTCTGCGGCTGGGGGGATGCCATGGCCTGGTCGGTGGTTGGGATCATCGCACTACTCGCGACATTTTACACCATGGCTGGCGGACTCAAGATGGTGGCGATCACCGATTCAATTCAATCCGTTGTAATGATACTGGCTACCGTTGTCCTGTTTTATACCGTATGGAACGAAGTCGGCGGATGGAGCGGCTTGCAGGAAAAACTCAACACGCACTCCCCGGAACTGGAGCAGCAGATGATGCATACCGGCACAGATGTCATTAGCAGAACGGATGCATCAGCGCTTGACCAAGAGGAACGTGCGAGAAAACTTTTGCTTGGCGGAACGCACGACGCGAAATTAAAACAAATCGTTCACCAAAGCCCTGCTTGGTTGGCCTGCCTCAGTCTGATAATTGCCGGCTTGGCCTACTCGATCGTGAACCACACCCAGTCGATGCGACTACTCGGCGCACGCGACGAGCGGCACCTCAAGAACTCTGTCGCATTTGCGGGAATCATTCTAATTGGGGCGACATTCATGGCACAAGGCATTGGCCTGTTTGGACGGGCGCTCCACCCGGAAATCACCGAACTACCGGGACAATCGAAGGATACCATCTTTCCTATAATTGTTCGGGATTTGACTGGCACAGGCCTGAAGGGCCTGATTGTGGCTGGCGTGATGGCGGCAGCATTTTCAACCTACGACTCAATCGGATCAACCCTGTCCGCATTGTTAACGCGCGACGTGTATCGCCGCCTGATCGCCAGGGATCGGAATGATCACCACTACCTAACCATTGGCCGCTGGCTCACGCCGCTTATCATTTTTGGCTCTTTCATTTACATCCCAGCTTTGCTTTCAGGCGGCATGATTGATTTCTATTTGAGTGTCGTCGGCAGCTTTGTGGTTCCGTTACTCGTCGTTTACCTTTTGGGCTCGTTTACTCGCGTTCACCGTGGATCAGCGGCACTTGGACTGAGTGCTGGTGTGGGATTCGGGCTCTATTCCTTCATCGCCAAAAACCTAGCCGAATCACATGGCCTGGCCCTTTTGCCCTCCGGCCTGATGAACAACCATGTCACAGGACCGCTGGCCTTCCTCATCACCGGCTTGGCCATGATCGCAACCACCCTCATTCGCGGCCGGGAAACCAGCCCGCTCTTTTGGCAGAACACAGCCGCGCTTGGCCAAACGGAAGCAACCGGTTCCGCTCCGCTCGCGCTTGGCCTCGCCGTGCTGGCGCTTGGCCTGTTCCTTGCCTTCATCATTTTCATTTAACCCACCACAAACAAACCATGAACCGCCGACAATTCATCGCCAGCTCCACCGCCGCCGTCGCCTCGGTCGGGTGCTCGTCGCTGACGCAACGTCGAGAGAAACTCATCCCCATTATCGATACCCACCAGCACCTGTGGGATCTCGACCACTTCAGGCTCAACTGGCTCGACGAGGCCCCGGCCGTGCTTCGGCGCAGCTTCCGCTTGTCCGACTATCTCGAGGCCACCAAGGGATTGAACGTCATCAAAGCCATCTACCTTGAAGTCGACGTGATCTCTTCGCAGCAAAATGACGAGGCACGGTTTGTCACAGGGATTTCAAAAGATCCAAAACACCCGACCGTTGCCGGCGTGATCTCCGGACGGCCGGAAAACGAGGACTTCGCCCAGTTCATCACCCCCTATCGGGACAACCCGTACATCAAGGGCCTGCGCCGCCTTATGGAAACCACCCCGGGCGGCTTCTGTCTGCAGCCGCGGTTCATTGAATCCGTGCAACTGCTCGGCAAGTTGGGCAAACACTTCGAAATCACCATTCAACCCAGCCAGTTGAACGACGCGCTGGAGTTGGTGAAGCGTTGTCCGGACACGCAATTCGTCATCGACCACTGCGGCACTGCTGATCCCAAGGCATTCCTGCCCGAGAGCCAACGCGGTGGGGCCAACCCGATGCACCAGGCCAAGCCATGGCAGGAAACCATGTCGCGACTGGCCGACCAGCCAAACACCGTTTGCAAAATCTCAGGCATCGTCGCCCACGCCACCAAGGATTGGTCGGCGGTGCAACTGGCCCCGATTGTCAACCACTGCCTCGACCGGTTCGGGCCGGAGCGGGTTATATTTGGCGGCGACTGGCCGGTCTGCCTGCTCGGTGCCCGGTACGACCAATGGGTGAACGCCCTCAAGGAAATCGTTTCGAACAGGACGGAAAGTGAGAGACGAAAATTGTTTTACCAAAACGCCATGCGCACCTACCAATTGGCTTAAACGATTGGAAGAATAATGCAGCGGTCAAACGAGGATTTCTCTGGAAAGCGTCTTGCAAGCGATGGCATCCGAGGAATACGAATCCCCCTCCCCTTACGCCATCCCCATAGTCACTCGAAGCCCGCAGGCATAATTATTATTGGCAGTTTGGAGCCGGCGTGCTCCTCGCTACCACTGGCGGCGCCTGCCATCTGCCATCGTTGCTTGCAGTTGCGCATGCCATGCGCTTGCCTGACAATGTATCGCTTGGCCTGCTCGTTTGACTGAGGTAAACTGCGCGTTGCAATATGAATTTTAATTCACCGCCCGCATCCCCGGTGGAAGCCGCAAGCAATTGGCTTGATCACGCGGACTCGGTGTGCACAAGACCGAACCCGTTGGCTATGGCACTGTCAACCGTTGATGCGAACGGACGACCATCCTCCAGAATGGTGTTACTCAAGGGACTCGATGAACGTGGCGCTGTTTTTTATTGCAATTATGAAAGTGATAAGGCGAGCGATATTAGTGAAAACAGTGCAGTCTCACTCTTGTTCCATTGGGACGAAATGCAACGTCAATTACGCATCATGGGGAAGGCTGAAAAAATCACGAAGGAAGAATCTGATGCCTACTTCGCGACTCGCCCAAGGTTGAGCCAGGCTGGCGCCTGGGCGAGCAAACAGTCGAAACCCCTGAAGAGCAGAACGGTGCTGATGGCAAAAGTGGCGGCAATTACTGCAAAATGGGTGGGACGAAAGATACCTCGACCGGAACATTGGGGCGGATATCGTGTTCCACTTGAAACATTAGAGTTTTGGCAGGGGCATGACGGCCGTTTGCACGACCGGATCCAGTACAGGTGCAACAACGGCGAATGGTTCTGGGGAAGATTGCAGCCTTGAATCATTCATCCCACTACCGATCGGTATCCGTAATACACCTGATTACCTGCAATTAACTTGAACAGACAGGTAATTTGGGCACAATCTGCGCCCCACTGGAAGGGTGCCGGAGTGGTCGAACGGGGCGCTCTCGAAAAGCGTTGTGCGAGCAATCGCACCGGGGGTTCGAATCCCTCCCCTTCCGCCATCCTTCATCATCAATGACTTACGACTTCAGCATGTCAAAGTTACACCTTTTCACCGATGTTCATTGATGTTAGTGGTGTGTTTTAGTGTTTAGCAGCTCGTTACAGTTTACCATCTTTACATTCAACAACGAACGCATCCCCACCCCAGAACTCGAACTCTTTCCTGACTATAACCCTCTCTGAAAAAACGACCTCTCAGGTAACAGGGCAACTATGTGAAGATATTATTTTTCCCAAAGGGCTTTTGCGATTTCGGTAACCTTCTCTTGTAGAAGATTGTTATTCCAAAACTTCATTGCCTGAGCCGCTTTTTCTTCGCTACCTTGCTGCTTGATAAATTCTTCACTCCAAGGCTTAGATATGTTGTTGGATTCGGGGTCTACAATGCCATTAGGCATCTTTTTGAATACTATATGATCCCATCCGCCGGCAATTGAAATCATTGGAATGACGGAACTAACAACAG
>CAJWEP010000103.1 GCA_913030945.1 uncultured Verrucomicrobiota bacterium | reverse complement strand
GGCAGCGTCAACGAGCGGCCCGGCATCACCGGAATCGCGCACCTCTTCGAGCACATGATGTTCAAGGGCACGCCGACCATCGGCACGAGCGATGCCAAGCGTGACGCCGAGATCATCGAGCAGCAGGAGCAAGTGCGCGATGCCATGCGCCGGGAGGAGACCAAGATGCGGCTGGCCGTCCGGCGCGGCGAGATCGACGACAGGGTCAAGCCGGAAAACAAGACCGAGCGCTATCGCGAACTCGAGGCCCAGTTCAAGGAACTAATCGCCGCGCAGCGCAAGGTGCTCGTCAAGAATGAGTTTGACCGCATCTACACCACCGCCGGCGCGTCCGGCATGAACGCCTTCACCTCCAACGACATGACCGGCTACTTCATCACTGTGCCGGCGAACAAGCTCGAGCTTTGGGCGTGGATGGAGTCGGAGCGTTTGCTTCGCCCGGTGTTCCGCGAGTTTTATGCCGAGCGCGACGTGGTGTTCGAGGAGCGGCGCATGCGCACCGAATCGACGCCGCTGGGTAAATTTCAAGAATCGCTCGAGGCGCTTTTTTGGGAATCGCACCCATACGGCTGGCCAGTGATTGGGTGGCCGTCGGACATCCCCGCCATCACCAAGGCGCAGGCCGACGAGTTTTATGCACTCCACTACGCGCCGCAAAACATCACACTCATTCTTGTTGGCGACTTCAAGGCCGACGAGGCGGCCAAGCTGTGCGAACGCTACTTTGGCCGCATTCCGCGCGGAGAACAAAACGCGCCTGAGATCGTCACGCTCGAGATGTCGCAAAAGGTGGAAAAACGAATGAACGCCGAGGCGGAGGCCAACCCCCAGGTGGACATCCTGTGGCACACGCCGGCGACCGGGCATCCTGATGCCCACGCGCTTGAGGTGCTTGCGGCGGTGTTGTCCGGGCGTTCCGGCCGACTGCACAAGGCGCTTGTGCTTGGCGACGAGGTGGCGACATCGGCGTTTGCTCACCAGATGGCGCGCAAGTATGCCGGCATGTTCAACATCGGCGGTGAGGCCAAGGATCCGAAAATGCCGAGCGATGTCGAAGCGGCGATTTACGAGGAGGTCGAGCGGCTGAAAAACGAGCCGGTCTCCGCACGCGAACTGCAGAAGGTGAAAAACAATTTTGCCGCGATGGCGGTGCGCCGCACTTCGTCGAACTTTCATTTGCTCGTGCAGCTGATCCAGTACGAGGGAGGGGGCGACTGGAAATCGATCAACACCGAGATCCCAGGCATCCTCAAGGTCACCGCGGAGGATATCCAGCGCGTGGCCGAGAAATATCTCGTAAAGGAAAACCGCACCGTGGCGACCTACACGCGAAAGCCCGGTACGAAGGCGCCGGATGATCCGGCGCTGGCCGGCTTGAGCGGGGAGCAGCAAGCGATCGTGCGTCGCATCTCCAGTCAGATTAAGTCGGAGACAAATCTTGAGCGTCTGCAGCAACGACTGGAGACGATGGAGACGCAGCTTGCCCAGGCGGATGGCAAACAGCAGGGCTTGATGAAAATTATCATGGTGAAAGTGGCGGAGCGAATCGCCGAGTTGAGCAAATAAAACGCACCAGGATTTGGAACAATGAATTTATCGATGAAACAAAACATGGCGCTGGGCTTGGTTGCGATCCTTGGACTGGCGCTTGGCCAAGCGCAGGAGATTCCGGATCGTCCGGAGAAACTGACATTCCCTCCGCTTGTTTATGATGCGCCGAACCCGGCCGACTACCGCGAGGAGCTTGAATCGGGCGCGATCGTTTACATTTATCCGGATCGCGAACGGCCGCTGATTGACCTATCGGTGAACATCCGCGCCGGCAGCTTTCTCGACACGGAAGGCAAGGAAGGCTTGGCCAACCTGACCGGCCACCTGATGGCGCGTGGCGGCATTCCGTCAAAACCGGCGAATGAGCTGGACGAGGAGTTAGAGTTTCTCGCGGCAAGGCTATCGAGCAGCTTTGGCGGCCTGAACGGCAGCATCAGCCTGAACCTGCTCTCGAAGGATGCGGATCGCGGCTTCGAGATTTTGCGCGCTGTGCTGGCCGCGCCCAGTTTCCAGGAGGACAAGCTGGCGCTGCGCAAGACGCAGTTGTTGCAGGGGCTCAAGCAGCGCAACGACGACTCGAGGAACATCGAGTCACGTGAGCGCAACTTCCTCGCGTACGGCGAGAATTTTTGGTTCAACCGCCACACAACGGCCGCGTCGCTCGAGAGCATTCGGCGGGAGGATTTGCTGGCATTCCACCACGAGTGGGTGCACCCGCGGAATTTCATTGTGTCCATCAGTGGCGACTTCGATCGCGACGCGATGCTCGAGCGGCTCGACGGCGTGTTCGCCGCCTGGCCGCACCCCGGCAAAAAAGCGCCGCCTGTGCCGCAGGAACGGGAGTACGGCAAGTCGGGGGTGTACATTGTCGACAAGGACGTGAACCAGGGCCGCGTGTCGATCATGTTGCCGGGCATTCGCTGGGATGACCCGGATTTTTACGCCATCCAGGTGATGAACGACGTGCTCGGCGGCGGCGGATTCACCTCGCGCATCACCAATCGCGTGCGCTCGGATGAGGGCCTGGCATACTCGGCCGGTTCGTCGTTTCCGGGTGGCTCGCATTACCCGGTGGTGTTCCGCGCAGGATTTCAGTCCAAGTCACGCACGGTGGCCTACGCGACGTCGATCGTGCTTGAGGAGATCGAACGGATTGCCGGGGAACCGGTGAGCGCGGAGGAACTGCTCACGGCGAAAAAGTCGTTTATCGACACGTTCCCGAACAACTTCGCCTCGTCGGCGCAGGTGGTCTCGGCGTTTGCCGGCGACGAGATGATCGGCCGCTACGCCAGGCAGCCAAACTACTGGGCCGAATACCGCGACAACATCGAGGCGGTGGACATTGCCGCGGTGCAGCGCGTCGCCAAGCGGCGGCTCCGGCTTGGCCAAGTGATCATCCTGATCGTCGGCCAAAAGGAGGAGATTTTGAAGGGCCACCCGGATCATCCGGTGGAACTGGGCCGCTTAGCAAAGGGCGGGGTAAAAGAGTTGCCGATGCGCGACCCGTTGACAATGAAGCCCTTAAAATAGGCCAAAACCGCCTTTATTCTTGCATCAGCCTGATTTGTTTGGTAACAACCGGGCAACATGGCAGCAATCGGCCTTTTCCAAAAGGGGGACAATGTCTTCTACGCCAAAGTCGAGGATGGTGATCTGTACAAGCTCAAGGGCGACGTTTTCGGTGCGCCATCCTACCAAAAGACACCGATCCCGAAAAAAGGATTCCGGACGCTCGTCCCGATTCAGCCGTCGAAGATCATTGCCGTGGGGCTCAATTACGCCGACCACGCCGCCGAATCTGGCCTCGAGGCGCCCAAGACGCCGCTCTTCTGGCTGAAATCCCCCAAGTCAATCCTCCCCGACGGCGGGAAAATTGAGATCCCGTTCGAAAAACACCGGACCGACTACGAGGCGGAATTGGCCATCGTGATCGGCCGCAGCATCCGCAATGTCACCTCGAAGGCGGCCAGTCGCTACATCCTCGGCTACACGGCGGCGCAGGACATCAGCGACCGGACGATCCAGAACGCCGAGAGTCAGTGGGCGCGGGCCAAGTCGTTCGATACCTTCACGCCGCTGGGCCCGTACATCGAGACGAAGATCGATCCCGACTGCCTGACGATCCAGTTATTCAAGAACGGGCAGCTCTGCCAGAACTCCTCCACCTCTCAGATGATCTTCACCTGCTCAGAGCTGGTCAGCTTCATCTCGACGAACATGACCCTGCTGCCGGGCGACGTCATCCTCACCGGCACGCCGTCCGGCGTCGGCCCGATCGAGTCCAACGACACACTCGAGGTGCGTATCCAGGGCCTGGCCCCGCTGGTCAACTCCGTCAAATAGCCGGCCACCGTTTCGGTTCGACTTCGCCCGGTTTTTTCTGTTCGCTTGGCCAAGCGCCGGCCGGCCGGCCGGCGAATCCCGTTTTTGCAATGCGCTGGTCCCAGACATTTATCCCGACGATGAAGGAGACGCCCGCTGAGGCGGAGATCATCTCCCACAAGCTGCTGCTGCGCGCCGGCCTGGTGCGGAAGCTCACCGGCGGGCTGTACACGTTCCTGCCGCTTGGCCTGCGGGCGCTCCGGAAGATCGAGGCCATCGTTCGCGAGGAGATGAACCGAGCCGGGGCGCTGGAGGTGTTCATGCCGGCGCTGCAGCCGCCCGACATCTGGGCCAGGAGCGGCCGGCTCGAGACAGCCAGGGAGGTGCTCTTTCACGTGAAGGATCGCGCCCAGAAGGAGTGGGTGCTCGGCCCGACGCACGAGGAGGTCATCACGACGCTCGTGGCCAACGAGTTCAACTCCTACCGCCAGTTGCCGGTGAACTTTTACCAGATCCAGACCAAGTTCCGTGACGAAATCCGCCCGCGCTTCGGCCTCATGCGCGCCAAGGAGTTCATCATGAAGGACGCGTACAGCTTCGACGCCGACGATGAGTCGGCCAACGCTAGTTACCAGTTGATGTACGATGCCTACGCGCGGATTTTTAAGCGCTGCGGCCTGCGGGCCATTGCCGTGCAGGCCGACACCGGCGTCATGGGCGGCGCGCACTCGCACGAGTTTATGGTGCCGGCCGAGACCGGGGAAAACGAGGTGGTGTACTGCGAGAGCGGCGACTACGCGGCCAACATCGAAATGGCCGCCAGCCAGGGTCCGGCCGCCACCACGCCAGCGGATGTCTGTGGTGAAGCGGAGAAATTCGAGACGCCCGGCGTGAAGACGATCGGGGATCTGGCCAAGCGCTTCGGCATCGCGGCGGAGCGGCAAATCAAGACGCTCGTTTACATCGCCGACGACAAGCCGGTGATCGTGCTGCTGCGCGGCGATGACCAGCTTGAGGAGGCCAAGCTGGGCGGAGCTCTGAGCACGGGGACGATTCGCGCGGCGGGCGACGCTGAGATCGTTAAGGCGCTTGGCGCGCAACCGGGAAGCCTGGGTGCGGTCGGTGTCGAGGGCATCCCGGTATACGCCGACGAGGTGTTGCGCGGCGGCTCCGGCATGGTCACCGGCGCGAATGACGACGGCCATCATCTGCGCAATGTCAACGTCGAACGCGACATCACGGTCAGTGACTGGGCCGATCTGCGCCAGGTTCAGGCCGGCGAATTGTGTGTTGAGACCGGCCAGTCGCTGAAGATTCGCCGCGCCATCGAGGTCGGGCACGTGTTCAAGCTCGGCACCAAGTACAGCGAGGCGCTCGGCGCGACGTTCCTCGACGAAAACGGCGACAGCATCCCGAGCATCATGGGCTGCTACGGCATCGGGGTGACGCGCACGCTGCAGGCGGTGATCGAACAGTGCCACGATGACAATGGCGTCATCTGGCCAACGTCGGTTGCGCCGTATCAGGTTTGCATCACTGCGCTGGACGTCGAGCCGGAGTCGGAAGTGATGAAACTGGCCACCCACCTTTACGACGAGTTGCAGGCCAAGGGCGTGGATGTGATCCTCGACGACCGCCCCGCGCGGCCCGGCATCAAGTTCAAGGACTCGGAGCTGGCCGGCTTCCCGCTGCGCATCGGCATCGGCGAGCGCTCGTTGGCTAAGGGCAACGTCGAGATCAAGCCAAGGACAGGGGAGATGATCCTGTGCAGCCCGGACGAGGCGCTTGGCCAGGCGCTCGAGTGGCTCGAGGCCAACCGGGTCGGCTGAATCCGTCCGCTTGGCCAAGCGGATCGGTCTTCAGTTTTCTTCAGCGCACCGCTTGTTCCACCAGCGTTGAAGCATCCCGCCGAATTCCCGGGCGTAGCCGTCGAAGTCCATCAGCGGCGAACGCTCGAGCATCCTGCGGAGGTTCTCCCGAAGTTGCTTGAGCAGGCTGGGGTTGTTGCTGATCTGCACCGCCTTCTCGACGAACTCGCTTTTGTCCCGGGCGATGAACGCCTCCAGCCCAAGACATTTGTTCTGCAGCAAGCCCTGCCGCGACACATAGGCGTCGCCCTCGAGGCAGAGAACTGGCACACCCATCCAGAACGCGTCACCGGTGGTGACGCCGCCGTTGTACGGGAAGGGATCGAGCATGAGGTCGATTTCATTGTGCAACTCGAGAAAATAGGTGACGCTGCCCTTGGGCCGGATGTCGATCTGGCCCGGCTGGGCTCCGGCCTCGGCGAACAGATCGCGAAGCCGTTGGCCGTGGCCGGCGTTGAGTTGCTGCAGGATGATCCGTGCGTCGGGGAGGCGCTTCAGTATTCGCGTCCAGAGACGAACGCAGGCGTGGCTGGTTTTGACCGGGTTGTTCAGGCAGCCAAAGGTGAACGGCTCGCCGGTGGTGGATGGCGGCGGCCCGGGCGGTGCGTTGATTTCCATCGGCGGCAGGTACAGCCAGGGCGTGTGCGGCATGCGCTCAAGTTGCTCGGCCCAAAGCCGCTCAGTTTGGCCGGGCGGATCGGAGTGCGGATCGCTGATGCGGTAGTCAAGCGCCGCCATGCCGGTGGTGTTCGGATAGGCGAACACTGACGCCTGCACTGGTGCGGGCCGGCGCGCGAGTACGCCCAACCGGTTACCCTTCGTGTGCCCGGAAAGGTCGAGCAGGATGTCAATGCGGTCGTCGGCGATTCGTCCAACGACTGCGTCGTCTTTCCGGTCGAAAATGCTGCGCCATGTGGCAAGCGACTCGAAGCTGGCCTTGAGTTCGTCCTCCTCTTCTTTGTTGGCGTACACGAACAGTTCGAACCGGCTGCGATCGATATGGTGGCAGAGAACCAGCGCGAAGCGGCCGACAGGGTGGCGGCAGAAATCCGCGGAGAGCAGGCCGACCCGAATCGGCCGGTCGGTGCGGAGGTCGGGGTCGCGGAATCCGGCCGCTTGGCCAAGCGGATTGGCGTGTCGGGCCGCCCACTCCCGGTGCAGCCGGGCCAGCGTCTCGGGATTCTGGTTGGACGCATAGTTGAGTGCCTGCAGCGCGATGCTGCCCCGGTCGGCGGTGCCGCTGCCAAACTCGAACCAGCGCCGGAACAGGTTTGCGCCCATGTCCGTGTCGCCGGCCGAGTACGTCATCGCCCAAGCGTAGTCGAACAGCAGGTCGCCGTGGTCGGGCGCGAGCGCGTGGGCCCGCTTGAAGAGATGCAGTGCGTTGGCTTGGTTGCTGCCCAGGGTGAGGTTGGCCATCTGCCGCATCGCCTCGAGGTGATCGGGGTTCAGTTCGAGGCAGCGACTAAAGGCGTCCTTCGATTCCTCATGGCGGCTGGAATGGTAAAGCAGGTGGCCGAGGAGATTAAACACTTCAATGTCGTCCGGCTGCGCCTTGGCCGCTTTTTCCAGCGCCTCGATGGCCTCGTCGTTGCGGTCGAGCATCGCGAGGCTGCGGCCGAGCAGGAACAGGGCATCGACATCGGCCTCGTTCCGCGAGAGGAGTTGCTGCGACAACTCGGCGGCTTGGGCGAAGTCGCCGGCCTCGGCCCGTTCGGCGGCTTGGAGCAGCAGCGGTTGTGAACCGGGATCAGCCACGGCTTGGCTCAAGTGCTGAGGATGTTCCGGAGGCTGAAGCGGCGGCCGGGGCAGATGGTTGGCTTGGGATTGATGTTCCGGTGCGTGCGCACTTGGCTAAAGGGCACCCCTGTGCGCTTGCGCAAATGTGAAACGAGCGCCTTGAGGCTGGTGCGTTGTTTGGCTGTTGGGAGCGTTTTTTCAAAATTACCAATGAGACAAATACCGATGGCAACCTCGTTGAGTGCCAAGCTCGCGAGGTGACCACCCCGGATTTGGCGTTTCCAGCGATCACCAACGTATATTTTGCCATCGCTAGTCTTGACGCCGTTCCCGATGACAAAGTGGTAGGCGAGCCCATTCTCCATGCGGCGGACGCGGCGGTGGTAATGTTCCATGCCACGAATGCTGTTGTTGCTGTCGGCGCTGTGGTGGATGACGATATGCTTCCAGCGGTTGCGCCGGATGCGCGGCCGGTTGATTTCGCGCAAGGTCAAACTGGCGATGGCGGCTGGCCCGGGCTTGGTTGTTTTTTTGGCCGTGCCAATCGTGATCTTGAGTTTCTGGCCCGGTTGGATGGTGTTGGGGTTTTTGATACCATTGGCCTTGGCTATCGCAGCTGCGGTAGTTTTGTGCTTTTTGGCGATGGTGCTTAGCGTGTCGCCCTTGTGGATGGTGTAAGTGATGGTGTCGGTCTTGGCCGGGATGGTGAGTTTCTGGCCGACCTTGACGCGGTTCGGATTGGCAATGCCGTTGTGGGTGGCGATAGCAGAGGCAGTGAGGCCATATTTCTTGGCGATCACTCCAAGCGTCTCGCCGCGCTTGACGGTATGCGTGGCCGCTTGGCCAAGCGCCGGGTCAAGCCACAAGACTGCCACCACCGCAATCGCGAGAATGCGGCCGAGTTGGCTTTTGCCCTTGGCCGAAAATGTCAGCATGAAACGCTGTCTGCCTCCTTGAAGCAGCCATTCTTAAGGCCGGAACTGGCGTTTGGCCAGCCATTGTTTGGCCACCCGGGCGCTTGGGCAAGTGGCGAGCCCCGGAAAACAGGAAAAATTGGGGGTTGCGGCCCGGGATGGTTTTGCTATGGTGCGCGCCCATTTTTGGCGAGAAGAGCCTTTCGGGGCCCCTTGAACGCCGAATGAAACCGCTTTTAAACCTCAACCTTGGGCTTGGCCGCTCGAGGAGGCATTAACCACAACGAACCGAATCCCGTTTTTCCGCGGGACGGCTGTACAACCGACTCAGCCGACAACCAATGGAAAGCAAAGAATGAGTAACATAAAGGAACTGTTGGACGCGGGTGTCCATTTTGGCCATCAGACGCGCAAGTGGAATCCGAAGATGAAGGAGTTCATCTTCGAGGCCCGGAACGGCATCCACATCATCGACCTCGTGCAAACGGCGTCGCAAATCGAGGCGGCGGCTGAATTCCTCAAGGGGGTCGTGGCTAAGGGCGGCAAGGTGCTTTTTGTCGGCACCAAGAAGCAGGCCCAACTCACCATCAAGGAAACCGCGGAAGCCACCGGCCAGCCATATGCGTGTGAACGCTGGCTCGGCGGCATGATGACCAATCTCAAGACGATCAAGCGATCCATTAACCGCATGGTGGAGTTGGAAACGATGGAGACCGACGGCCGGATGGCCGAGTTCGTCAAGCAGGAGCAGTCGATGCTGCGCCGCGAGCTCAACCGGCTGCACATCCGGCTCAACGGCATTCGTGACCTCGCCGCCAAGCCGGACGCCATTTTCATCGTCGACATCAAGCGCGAGCACAACGCACTGGCCGAGGCGCGCCGGTTGCGCGTGCCGATCGTCGCCATCGTCGACACCAACACCGACCCGACTCTGGTCGACTACCCGATCGCCGGCAACGACGACGCTATCCGTTCGATCAAGGCCGTGCTCGGCGCGGTCACGCAGCCGATGGTCGAGGCCCGAGCGGCCTATGAGGCGGCCTCCGCGAAAATGAAGGCCGACGCCGAGGCCAAGGCCGAACAACCGGAGAGCGCCCCCACCGAGCCGGTGGCGGAAAGCATGGCCGAACCGGCACCCGCGGATGGGACACCGGCAGAACCGGCCCCGGCGGAGCCGCCCGTGGCTGCGGTCGAGGAAGCCCCGGCCGAAGAGGCACCCGAGGCTCCAGCTGAGCCGGTCGAGGTCTGAACCGTCCGCCATCCAAGATTTTCTTCCCCGGTTAAGTCAACCGTGGAAGTGAACTTATTATTAAACAGGAACGATTATGGCAGAGATAACAGCAAAACTTGTCGCGCAACTTCGCGCCATGACCAGCGCAGGCATGATGGACTGCAAAAAAGCTCTCATCGAGACCGATGGCGACGTCGAAGCCGCCGTCGATGTGCTCCGTGCACAGGGCACGATCAAGGCCGCCAAGAAGGCGGGACGCGAGGCCAATGAGGGCGTCATCGCCCACTACATCCAGCCTGATTCCAAGGCGGGCGTGCTGGTTGAGGTCAACTGCGAGACCGATTTCGTCGCCAAGAACGAGCAATTCCTGGAGTTCACCGGCGAACTGGCCAAGCTCAAGTTGACCGATCCGGACAGTGACTTTGAGGAGCTGCGCATCGCGCAGGTGGCCAAGATCGGGGAGAACATCCTGATCTCCCGCGACGCCAAGCTCGAGGTCGAGGGCACGGGACTCGTGGCCGCGTACATTCACACCGGCGCCAAGGTCGGCGTGCTGCTCCAGGTCGGGGCCGGCAAGGAGGACACCCTCGGCAACGACGACTTCAAGGTGCTGGTGAAGGACATCACCCTGCACATCGCCGCCTCCGCGCCGGTGTCCGTGAGCCGGGACGAGGTCGACCCAGAGTTGGTGGCCAAGGAGAAGGCCATCGCCGAGGAGCAGGCCCAGGGCAAACCGCCGCAGGCCATCGAGAACATCGTCAATGGCAAGCTCAACAAGTTCTTCGCCACGAACTGCCTGCTCGAGCAGGGCTTCGTGAAGAATCCGGACGTGAGCATCAAGGACCACGTGGCCTCCGTTGGCCAGGCGCTGGGCGACGAGATCACCGTGGCCAAGTTCCTGCGCTTCCAGGTCGGCGAGAGCTTCTGAGCAGCGGCGACAACGAATCATCCAAGCGGGAGCCCGGCACGGCTCCCATTTTTTGTGGTCAAGCGCTTGGCCAAACGCGGAAAAGGGGTTTCATCGCCGGTTTTATTTGACTAGCTTACCGCCCTAGTAATAAACGACGGCTGTAATGAACGAGACAAACAGTGTGGAACAAGCCGCAACTGGCGGCGAGACGATCGAGGGCCTGCGCAGTCTGCTTGACTGGCTGAAAAGACAATTCGAGGAATACGGCATTGATGCGGGCTGGGCCGGTCTGTTGGTCAATGTGGTGGGTGCCGTGGCGTTGGTGTTCCTGAGTTGGCTCGCCTATCTCTTGGCCAAGCGGGTGGTG
>CAJWEP010000102.1 GCA_913030945.1 uncultured Verrucomicrobiota bacterium | reverse complement strand
TAAAGAACGGGTTTGAAAGCGTTAACGGCGTGTAGGCGATGATCCCTTTGGTTTTCGCTGGAGCACTGGTGTCAACACTGGTGTCGGAGGAGCTGTCGGGAGCCGGTTTATCGCTGGAAGGAGAACAGCCTGCGAAGGCCAACGTTAGAGCGGTTAAGCCAAGATATTGAGGAATGCGTTTCATGATGTTGTACAGATCTTAAAGTGTAGCCCGTGAATAGGGGAAATATGCCGGAGCTTCAAGCTTGATCCGCGTCTGGTCAAGTGCTGTGGAATCGTTGCTTGGCAGTCGCTTGGGTGGTCGGTAGATTTTCGGCATGCTCTTGCATTCCCAACTGATTCATCCGGAGATCAATGGAATCCTTGGCCAAGCGGGCCATCACGCCAAAGTTTTGATTAGCGACGGCAACTACCCAGCTTCGTCCAAAATCGGGCCGGAAGCCGAATTGGTGTCGTTGAATCTCTCGCCGGGAGTGGTGACCTGCAGCCAGGTGTTGCGGGCTTTGGTTGCGGCAATTCCGCTGGAGGCCATCAATACGATGGGTATTCCGGATGATGATCCTTACGCCAAACACGGCCCACCGCCGGTCTGGACTGAGTACGAGCAAATCATTGAAGAAGCCAAGCTGGGCCTGAAATTGGAGCCGATCCTGAAATGGGATTTCTACGATGCGGTTATGTCAGACGACCATGTGCTGACCATTCAAACCGCCGACCAGGCGCTTTGGGCCAATGTGCTTCTGACCATCGGTTGCCGTGTGTCCTGAGTTACGCTGTCAAAGAATGATTCGGCTTTGCTCCTTTTGTTTATCATTGGCCTTGGGTTCGGGACCGCTCTTGGCGAAGGGGGAGGACTTCGATTCCGTTATTGATGGTGTTTCGCCGGACATCGGAAAATGGGCGTCGGTTTGTCTTGTTGAGGAGCGTAAAGGCAAACCGTCATTCAAATGGTTTCATTACAAGGACAGCGCCAAGGCGGTGAACTTTTGGCCGGCCAGCACTATCAAGATTTACACTGTTGTGGCTGCGCTCGAGTTGCTGAATGAACTTGAAATGCCATTGAACAGTATCGTCATTTTTGAAAGGAAGCATGAGGAAAAATGGCTACTTGACACGTCTCGAACCATGCCGGAGATGATTAGCGAGATTTTCAGGCGTTCGTCGAATGAGGATTACACGCTCCTGCTTCGCATGGTCGGCATCGACAGGATCAATACCCGGTTCCTGACCGGGAGTCGCGGTTTCCCAGGTTCAGCTCTGATGCGCGGCTATGTCCGCAACCGACCCTACCTGTACATTCGAACTGAACCACAGCGGATCACTGTGCGGACCCTTGCGGGTCAAAGTAAAACCATCCAGCACACTTGGTCGGGCAGGTCGTATTCAAGGGAGCGCGACGCCACGATTATCAGCGAAACAACCGGCAATTGCACCTCCACCAGGGAATTGGCGGAGTGCCTGCGGCGCATCCTGTTTCACGAGCATCTTCCAGAGGGAGATCGCTATCACTTGACAGGCGAACAACTGGCATTCCTCCGCGAGGGCCGGGGAGGTTTGACAGGGCTGAGGAACACAAAGGGATTCGTCGCCGAGACTACTCGGGAAATCTTTCCCAAGGCCACATTTTACCACAAGGCAGGGCTCATTAGCACCTACTCGCTGGATTTGGCTTATGTGGACGACAGTGCTCATAGCGGCAAGCGCTACCTTATTTCCATTGCGGCCAATTCCGGCAAGGACACCACTGTCAAGGCGATGTCCCGGGCCATTGCGGTCTGGGTAAATGGACTCAAGTGATTACGGTCAATTATTCTGAATGAACCGATGAGTATGATGGAGGTTGTTCCTTCGAAAAACAGGTTATCCATAGTGCTGTTGGCTGCCTCCATGCTTTGGGAGATAACGACTTTGACAGCCGATAACCTTGTCATCAATGAGGTGGTCAGCAACAACGATTCATCGCTGGCCGACTATGCCGGGGACTTCCCGGACTGGATCGAGTTGTTCAACGGCTCTGATGCCGAAATTAACTTGGATGGCTATAGCCTCACCGACGATGCCACAGACCCTGCCAAGTGGAAGTTTGGCATGACAATCATCGAGTCCGGTGGATTCCTCGTGATCTTTGCTTCAGGGAAAGCCCCTCCGAAGACGGTCGACGAGTTTCATGCTGGTTTCCGGATCAGTTCGAACGGGGAAACCCTTCATTTGTTTGATCCATCAGGCAAACTAGTGGATCGCATTGCGCTTGGTCCGCTGGCCGCGGACGAAGCCGTCGGGCGGCAACCAGACGGCAAGAGTAATTGGTACACGGCGAAGAGCCCGACACCCTACCAGCCCAATGTTTATGAAAAAAAAAGCCTTTTTCTGGAGATGCCGGAGTTTTCAGTCTCGGGTGGTTTTTATAAGGCTTCTCAAAGCATCGAAATAACCAATGAACCCAAGCTCGGCTCGATTCGTTATACGCTCGACGGAAGTGTCCCCAGCAAACGATCGAAGCGGTACACCGGGCCTATTCTGTTGACCAAAACAACAACCCTGCGAGCCAGAGTTTTTGGCCTTGTCTCCGATCAAAGTAGGAGCAAAACAGAGACATACTTCATCAATAAGACCCACAGTCTGCCAGTGGTCTCCATCAGTGTTGATCCCAAAAGGATGTTTAATGCGTCTACTGGTATGTATGCTAAGGGTCCGTCTGCAAGTTCCAGTTTTCCTTATTACGGAGCCAATTTCTGGAATGATGGCATGGAACTACCGGCAAATGTCACCCTGTTTGAGTCGGACGGGATGATCGGCTTCAACGTGGATGCTGGATTAAAGATGTTTGGTGGTTGGTCGAAGGGTTATCCACAAAAATCATTCGCCGTTTTTTTGAGAAGAAAGCACGGCTCCGGCCGACTCGATTATGAGCTTTTCCCGGGAGAAAATGTTGATGGTTACGAGTCCTTTATCCTCAGAACTTCAGGCAATGACAACCCGGGGTCACATCATGTCAGAACCTATTTCACCGATGGAAGCTATACTCTGTTCCGGGACGCGTTGATGCACGGGTTGCTGGAGGGAGCGGATCTGGAAACGCAGGCATACCGTCCCGCTGTCGTGTACATCAACGGGGAATATTTCGGCCTGTACAATCTGCGGGAAAAGATGAATGAGCATTACATTGCGTCGCATCATGATGTGAATCCCGATAAGCTAAATATCATTCAATCGCACTCGAGCTTGGTAAAGGGAAGTCTGAGGGACTACAACTCCATGGTTAATTACATCCAAAAGGAGACACGCTTCTCGGTGAAGTTGCAGGAAGAATCCTATCGGCAAATCCAGACCCTAATGGACACCGACAACTTCATCACGCATCAGGTATCCGTCGCGTATTTTCAGAACTTCGACATAGGTAACATCAAGTGCTGGAAGGAGCGGATTGCTGGTGCGCGATGGCGGTGGATGTTGTTTGACCAGGATTACGGTTTCAACCTATGGAACCCCGACAAGTATATTTCGGCCATGCGACGGGATTATTCCGACTACGACAATATGTTTGAGTTTCTCACGGATCACACGAAGTCCAGGGAGTGGCCCAATGGCACCAAGAGAACATTCCTCCTGCGTACCCTGCTCCGGAATGACGAGTTCAGGGCCGACTTCATCAATCGCTGCGCTGATTTCCTGAACAGCCGGTTTCTGTCCGAAAAGGTGCTAAACAAAATCGACTCAATTCAGGCGATGATCCGTCCCGAGATGAAGGAGAATTTGGATCGATGGGATGGAAAGATGGCCGACTGGGAAAAGCACATCATCGTGATGCGGGACTTCGCCCGCGAACGCCCCGCGAAACTCCGGCAACACTTGACGGATCATTTCAATTTGGGCGAACAGCAAAAGATCACAATTCACAACGATCACCCGGCCCGCGGCGTTGTGCGGCTCAACTCGATCACGATTACCGGATTGTCTTGGAGCGGCGTATATTTTGACGATGTGCCGGTGAAACTGACCGCGCTGCCGGCGCGCGGTTTTCATTTCGCAGACTGGAACGGGGGTGTCGAATCGTCGGATGCAGAGGTGAGCCTTAATCCAAGGCGGACCCAGGCTGTGTCGGTTCGATTCGAGCCACTTCAGTCAACATCTCCGTCGATTGTCATCAGCGAAATTAACTACAACTCAACTAAAGACCAAGATCCTGCCGATTGGCTCGAGTTATACAACCCTGGCGCAGTTGACGTGTCGCTGGCTGGTTGGACGCTGACGGATGAAGTCGACCGGGCTCCATTCGTATTCGACACGAAGACGGTTATCCCGGCAAATGGTCAAGTCGTCATAGCCCGCGAGCCTGTTGACTTCGGGCACGTGTTCCCGGGCGTCACGCCGCTTGGCCCGATGATGTTCGGTTTGGGGAACGGCGGTGATCACGTGTTCCTGTATGATGCCCTAGGCGCACTGGTGGATCACGTCGAGTTCGACGACAAGGAACCTTGGCCAAGTGGTCCGGACGGTGACGGTTTCACACTTCAAAGGATTGGAGACAACTGGGTGGCTTCGGCCAAGCTACTCGGCACACCCGGCATGCCCAACGGCGCTGCGCTGGACCAAGTGCGACTCGCGCTTGCATCTCCCGCACTCGACGCCGAGGGTAACCTCGCCCTGAAAGTGACCGGTGCCGGTGCAGGTGGCTACGCCGTCGAGTCATCCGCGAATCTTCGGCAGTGGGCGCCGGTTGAAGGAACAGTTGTCGCCGGTGACCGGCTGCTGATTCCCTTGAACGCCAAGCCAGACATCCGCCGTTTCTTTCGACTGAAAAAGAATCCGTAATCGAACATTCGACTACTTCGCTTTTTCAGTTTTCTGCTTTGCCTTTTTCTGCAGCCACTCGTGATGGACTCGCGCGACTTGCCCCATGTAGCCGTGCGCCTCATGGCCCTTCGCGGCCTTGGTGATGTAGTCGGCGGCCTTTTCGGCATTGCCCTGTGCCTCGAAGTAGAGGCCTAGGTAGAGGTGACCGTAGAATTGATTACGGGCGAGAGCGGTGGGAGTTGGGTCACCGCTCTTGATGGCGTCGAGAACCTGCTGCTCTGTGCCTTTGCCGGCGAAGAGGGCGTGGGTTTCCTTCAACGGCACCCGTAGGTCGGATGTGATTTTGATGAACAGTTTCTGTGCCGCCTTCACACCGTCGATCTTGGAAACGCAGAGATAGTGCCACACGGCATTCTCGACGTCCTGCGTGTTGACGGTTTGGTGCAACTCGAACTGTCTGCGGCCGGCTTTGTGTTTCCCCGCGTAATAATGAACGATTCCGCGTTGCCAGTGGTATGGCTCGCGGTTGGGTCTCATTTCAATGAACTTGTCGAAGTCAGCCAGCGACTCGTCGAACTTGAGTTGAAAAAAACGCGCCACTCCGCGTTGGTTGTACAGGTTGGCATTGTCGGGTTTGCTTTTCAACTTGGCGGAGTAGTCTGCTTCCTCCCGGGCGAAAGTGTCGGCGGGCTTTTCGGCTTGGCCAAGCGCGGTCATGGCCGTGCAGGAGAAGAGCAACATCGCTGCGTTGTGGAGTCGAGCGGGATGGTTCACGGCGGCAATGCTGGCCAAGCGGCCAGGCCAAGGCAAGTTCGCATGGGCTTGGCCAAGCGCGGTTTGGCCGGTAGCCTTGCGCCGATGTTCAAGGTTGTCATTACTGACTATGTCTCCCCGCCGGTTGAGCCGGAGGAGACGATTTTTGCGGGCTTGGCCAAAGTGGAGTGCCTTCAGGCCCGATCCGTCGCTGAACTTGAGGGCCGCGTGGAGGATGCTGATGCGATCATCATTTTTCACGAGGTGTCACTGCCCGCCGGAGTCATCGACCGGCTGGAGAAATGCCGGGTGATTGTCCGCGGCGGGGTGGGGTACGATGCGGTGGACTACCGGCGGGCCGCCGAGCGCGGCATCCCGGTCTGTAACGTACCGGACTATGGCGTGGACGAGGTGGCCGACCAGGCGATCGGGATGATGATTGCTTGCAGCCGGGGGTTTTTGCGGGTGGAGCGTGAACTGAAGCAGACGCTGGAGCCGTGGAACTGCCGGATCGTGGAACCGGTGCCGCGCCTGGCCGGGGCGACGCTTGGAATCGTTGGGCTCGGGCGGATTGGCCAGGCGACGGCGCAACGGGCCAAGGCGATGCGGATGCGGGTGATCGCTCATGACCCGTATCTCCGTCCCGGCATCGAGAAGGTGCTCGGGGTCGAGATGGTTGACTTCAGGGAATTGCTGGAGACAAGCGATGCGGTGTCGCTGCATGTGCCATTGACCGATGAAACTCGCCACATGATTAATACGGACGCCCTTGGCCGGATGAAGTCGGGTGCCATCCTTGTGAACACGGCTCGTGGCGCTGTGGTGGACACGGCGGCGTTGGCAGTGGCGCTGCGCCAGGGCAAAATCGCCGGCGCGGGCGTTGACGTGCTCCCGACGGAACCGGCCCGGGCAGACGAGCCGCTGATTCAGGTTTGGCGCGAAGCCGATGAAACGAAGATCAACCTGATCCTCACGCCGCACACGGCGTTTTATTCTGTCGAGGGGCTGCTGGAGATGCGCACCAAGGCGGCGCAGGAGATTGTCCGAGCGTTGCGCGGCGGGAAGTTGGTCAACTGCGTGAATGCCCAGTGGCTGCCGGAGGAGATGCGTGAGCGGGTTTTGATTGGGACGCCTCCGACAGTCTGATACGCTGAGCCGCCGTGGGAATTGACCCCGCTCAACTGGCGACCGGCGCGGCAATGTGGATGTGCCTCGTTGCGTTGCTTTCATTTCACGAGTTCGGCCACGCATGGGCGGCGCACAAGTGCGGCGACGACACGGCACGGCTGATGGGTCGGATGACGCTCAACCCGATTGTCCATATTGACCCGATCGGTACCGTGCTGATTCCGTTGATGATCTTGTTGTTTGACCCCGGAATTGCCATTTTCGGCTGGGCCAAGCCGGTACCGGTGAACCCGAGAAATTACGGGAGTCGAACCCGCGACGACATTTTTGTCTCCATGGCCGGACCGGCAATGAACGTAGTTTTGGCCGTCCTGATTATGGTGGTTTATCGCTTGGCCTTGGAGTTGCCAATCGATGTGAATGAAGATGCCGTTGTTCACAAGCTGGGATTGGTCGCCTTTATCAGCATGATTTTGTGCGTGTTTAACCTGATCCCGATCCCACCGCTGGACGGCTCGCACGTCATGCGCCATGTCATCGGCATGAGTGAGGAAACCTACATGCGGATTGCCCAGTACGGGTTTATCATCCTCCTTCTTGCGATCAACCTGTTCCCTCAGTTGTTTCGGATTGTGGGAGCTGTTTCGATTGGGGTGATTAAGTTGCTTCAAACCATCCTCATGTTTAACTGATGAAAAAAAAGCCTGACAAGACGTCTGCGCAGCTTGGTTATCCCGGGCGGTTAATTGCCGTGGAGGGGATCGATGGCTCTGGCAAGTCCACGCAATTATACCTTCTCAAGCGCTGGCTGGAGTTGCAGGGGCTCAAGGTGTTTTTCAGCGAATGGAACTCGTCTGAATTGGTCAAGAGCGCCACCCGTCGGGGAAAGGAGGAGAGGCTGCTTACGCCGACTACCTTCAGTCTGATTCACGCCACCGACTTCGCCGACCGCTACGAGCGCCAGCTCGTGCCGCTGCTTAAGGCCGGTTACATCGTGCTGTGCGACCGGTACAAGTTTACCGCGTTTGCGCGTGACACGGTGCGCGGTTGCTCGCCGGATTGGGTGCGGCGCATTTACAATTTCGCCGCGCTACCGGATCTGACCTTTTTTTTCAAGGCTCCACTCGAGGTGTCGCTGAGTCGGATCCTGCAAGGGCGCCCGCAACTCAAGTACCACGAGGCGGGGATGGACCTCGGCCTGTCGAGCGATATCGAGGAGAGTTTCAGGCTGTTTCAGGGCCGGTTACTCAAGGTGTACACGGCCATGAAGAGTGAGTTTGGCCTGATCCAGATCAACGCGAACCAGACGATCGAGAAACAACAGGAACAGGTACGTCAGTGCTTGGCCAAGGCGATTGACCTAGGCCAATACGAACTCAACCAGCCGGCATGACAGCCAAGCGCAAAACAACCGGCAGACGGAAGGCCTCCTCGCGGGTGAAATCGCCCAGGCCCTTGGCCAAGCGCTTCATCGGGCACAACCTGCCAGGGGTCAAGCCCGCTGAGCTGACCGGCCGCTTGATTGTGATTGAGGGCGCCGACGGCTCGGGACGCTCGACGCAGATACGCCGGCTGGTGGACTGGCTCGAGGCCGGCGGCCACGCCACGACGCAGGTCGGGCTCAAGCGCTCAAACCTCGCTAGCGAGGAACTTGAGAGCGCCAAGAACGGAAACATCCTCAACCGCACGACGCTGAGTTTGTTTTATGCGACCGATTTTGCTGACCAGCTGGAGAACATCATTATCCCGTCGCTGCGGGCCGGTTTTACGGTGCTGGCCGACCGTTACATTTACACTCTCATGGCGCGAGACATGGTTCGCGGACTCGACCCGGAATGGGTGAAGAGCCTCTACAGCATCGCGCTCAAGCCGGACGCGGTGTTTTACCTCAAGCTTTCGCCGGAAAAACTGATTCAGCGAAACTTCATGAAAAACCACACGCTCGACTACTGGGAGAGCGGCATGGATCTCGGGCTGTCGCTGGACATGTTCGACAGCTTCGTCCAGTACCAGCAGTTGATGGCCAACAAGTTTGATGAACTTCGCAGGTCATGGGGGTTCACCACCATCGACGCCGATCAGTCGATGAGTGCGCTAAACCGGGAACTGCGCTGCAATGTGGAGCGTGTCCTTGGTTGAGCCAGCGATCACCCATGGAGGAACTTTACATCGGGGTGGACCTTGGCGGGACAAAGATACTCGCCGGCATTTTCAATTCCGAGCATCACTGCCTCGCCTCGGATAAAACCAAGACCATGCCAGAGGATGGATACGTTGCTGTGTGCAGCCGAATTGTCGAGACGATCCGGTCCGCCGCGGAGTTGGTCGGCATCGACCCGGCAAAGGTGAATGGCGCGGGCATCGGCGCACCCGGCTCGATCAGCAGCGACGAGTCCCGGGTGCTGTTCGCTCCGAATCTTGGCTGGCGCGATGCCCCGCTGAAGGCTGACCTCGAGGCACAACTTGGCTGCCCGGTTTGGCTCGGTAACGACTGCAACGTGGCGGCGACCGGTATTCATCGGCTTGAACTTGAAGCCAAGCCCAACGACATGGTCAGCCTCTTTCTCGGCACCGGCATCGGCGCCGGCATCATCACCAACGGCGTCTTCCTCTCAGGCGCCACCCGGGCGGCCGGCGAAGTGGGGCACATGGTGCTCGACCCAGACGGACCGGTTTGCGGCTGTGGCACACGCGGCTGTTTCGAGGCGCTTGCCAGCCGCACGGCGATCTTCAACAAGGTCAAGTCAGCCGTGAATGACGGTGGCGAACTGACTCAACTGATGGTGGCCGACGACGAATCCGTAACCCGCATTCGCAGTGGTAAACTTCGGCGCGCCGTCGAGGCCGCTGACAAGCTGGCCGTTCACGTACTCGACGAGACCTGTTTTTACACCGGCCTCGCCATCGCTAACCTCTGCAACCTGCTCAACCCGGAAGTGGTTGCGCTGGGAGGCGGGCTCATCGAGCAGTTGCACCCCGTCATGGTGCCGAAGATCCGCGATGCAGCGCTGGAGCGCACCATGCCCGGCTCGCGGCAGGTGCGGATCATGGCCACCGCGCTTGGCGACGACGCCGGCATCACCGGAGCCGCCATCCTCGCACACGACCACAATTGAACACCCCATGCGGCGCGGCGTCATCGACATCGGCACCAACTCGATCAAGCTGCTCATTGCCGATCTGCACGACGACGAAATCTCGCCCCGCCTCGAAACCAGCCGCCAAACACGTCTTGGCAGCGGCTTCTACGTAGACGGTAAGCTCCAGGTCGAACCCATCCGGGCGACCATCGCCACCGTGAACGAACTGCTTGCCTTGGCCAAGCGGAACGACTGCAGTAACACGCGCATTATCGCCACCAGCGCGGTCCGGGAGGCGGCCAACGCGGACGACTTGCTCGATGCGCTTGGCCCGGCGGTGGACGTACTCAGTGGCGACGACGAGGCTCGACTGGTCTTTGATGGGGTCCTGTCCTGCCCGCGCTTGGCCAAGCGGCCGGCACTCGTTGTCGACGTCGGCGGAGGCAGCACCGAGTTCATCGTCGGCGATCCGGAGGGGATGCGGTTTCACGCGAGCACCCCGCTTGGTTCGGTGCGGTTGATGGAGAAAAGCACCATTTCCGATCCGCCCACGACCGGCGAACTGGCAACCGTCCGCAAAACAGTCGACGAAAACTTAAGCAAGGCAATGCTGCCTGGGTTACGCCGGCAACTCGGCGCGCTCGACCAAGCGACTCCGCTGCAGTTGATCGGCTCCGGCGGTATGGCCGGAATCCTCGCCAAGATGGAGCTGGCCGACGATGGCTACGACCGCGGACGGATGGAGGCCGTCAAGCTGCCGCTTGAGCAGGTGGCCGGCTGGCGCGAACGGCTATGGGGACTACCCTTGGCCAAGCGCAGCGAAATCACAGGCCTGCCCGCCATGCGCGCGGACGTCGCCCTGTTCGGAAGCCTGATCTACGAGCAGCTCATGCGACGCCTTGGCTTTGCCGCCCTGCAAATCAGCACCCGAGGCCTCCGTTTCGGCGCGCTGCAACCCTGACCGCTCAGTAAAAATAAACTCGCAAACCGCCCGGTTCGACGTTAGACAAACCCCCGCCACTGTCCCGTGGTGTAATGGTAGCACAGCGGTCTTTGACACCTTCCTGCAAGTCACGGAATTCTAAAACAAACAGCAAAAACGTCAATTTAATATAGTGACGCTTTTCGAGTTTGTTATTTCCTAGCATT
>CAJWEP010000101.1 GCA_913030945.1 uncultured Verrucomicrobiota bacterium | reverse complement strand
GCCGAGTTCCCTGCGGACGAGCGCGACGCCCTCGACCATGTTCTGCAGCTTTTGCCTGGCGGCCCAGCGGGCGGTTTGGCTGAGGCCGCAGTCGGGCGCAAGGGCGAGCCGGTTGGGTGGCGCAAACTCGAGACAGCGGCGCACGCGTCCGGCGACGTCCTCGACGGTCTCGATGTAGTAGCTCTTCACGTCGATGATGCCGACGGCGACGTCCCTGCGCTTGGCGATTTCGCCGATCAGTTCCAACTCGGCAAACTCGCGGCTGGCCATCTCGAGGTGCAGCTCGTCCACGTTGAACTCGAGGAAGTCCGGGAACATTGGTCCATAGCGGCGCAACCCGACGGCGTGGCCCTTGTAGTTGCCGAAGCAAAGGTGCGTGGACAGGCGGCACTTGCCGGCGATCGGCTCGACGGTGCGATTGAAAATATCGACGAACTGCTTGGTGTCCTCCCTGTGCGCGTAGCAGCTCATCGACGGCTCGTCGACGGTGATCTCCGCGCAGCCGGCGGCGACGAGATCCTCGAGTTCGCGTGCGACAACCGGGATCAGTTCCTCGGTGATGGCCCAGCGGTCGGGGTAACGGCGGTTGGGTAGCAGGCGGCCGGCGAGCGTGTACGGGCCAGGGACACTGGCCTTGAGAGTCGCGTCGCTCTTGGCCAGGCGCTGAAGCCGCTTGAAATCGTCAACCGTGCCCAGCCCTTTGGGCGCCTCGAACGGCCAGCTGATCTTGTGTTTGCCGCGCTGGTCGTGGGCCGGCGGGCCGAAGCGCCGCGGCGGTGCGCTCTCAAGGTCGATGCCCTCTAGGAAACCGTAAAATGACAGGTTGAAGTCGAGCCGCGTCTGTTCCCCGTCGGTGATCACGTCGAGCCCGGCGGTGTTTTGGTCGTGCACCGCGGCAGTCACGGCATCGTCGATCATCTCCTCGCGGTCGGCGTCGCCAAATTCCTCGAGGTTTTGGCAGGCGAACTCGAGCCAGCCGGGGAAGGGGTAGCTGCCGATGACGGTCGTGCGCAGCGGTTGCTCTTTCATGCGAAAGGGATTGAAGCAGCGCTTGGCCGGGACTTCAAGCTTGGCGCTTGGCCAGCGCGTTCAGTTGCTGCCGAGCTTTTCGTAGAGCTTGGCCAGACGGCGTGCGTGCTCGTCGTAGGCGGCCTCGAACAGCTCGGTGGCGCGCTCTTTGCCGACGAGCGCCTCTGCGGTGAGCACCGTGGGCGGCTGGCCGGTTTTGGTCAGGCGGTCGGCCACCTCGGCCTTGAGGGCATTGACGATCATGCAGCCGCCGACTGTGGAGCCGGGTGACACGGGGGTGTCCATGCCGTCGATCGCGGTCATGGCGTCGCCGACCGGTGCGCCGGTGTCGAGGACGAGGTCAGCGAAGTCCTGCAATCTTTTGCCGGACTCATGCCGGCTTTCGCTGGCTTCGGAATGTTGCAGGCTGATCAGCGCAACGACCCGGACGCCGCGCTGCTGGAACTCCTGCGCGATCTCGATCGGGACGACGTTGCAGCCGCTGGACGAGGCGACGAGCGCTGAGTCGTCCGGCGACAAGTCGTAGTTCCGCAAGATGCGCTTGGCCAGGCCGGGGGTGTTCTCGAGGAACATCGCCTGTCGCTGACCGTTCGCGCCGACGACCGGGTTGTGAAAAGTCAGCGACAGCTCGACGATCGGGTTGAAGCCGGGGAACGAGCCGTAGCGCGGCCACATTTCCTCGACCATGATGCGGCTGTGGCCGGAGCCGAACAGGTGTACCATCCGCCTGGCAAGAATTGTCCCGGCAAACCAGTCTGCGGCCTTGTGGATGGGTTCCGCCTGGTCCAGCGCGTTATCCGCCAGTTTGCGGCATTTCTCGAGGTAGTCGGCGCTTGGCGTCATTGGTCAGCCGGAGTAGCCGTTGGGGTGGGCAGAATGCCAGCGCCAGGCCGAGTCCACGATCTGCTCGAGGGTGGCGTAGCGCGGTTTCCAGCCGAGCTCGTCGATGGCCTTTTGCGATCCGGCGATGAGGCGGGCGGGATCGCCGGGACGGCGCGGTTCCTCAACAGCGGGGATCGGTTTGCCGCTGACCTGCCTGCAGGTCTCGATTACTTCGCGGACAGAATAGCCTTCACCATTGCCGAGATTGTAAAAGCCGCATTTGCCCGGCTCGAGCGCGAGCATGTGCGCCTGGGCGAGATCGACGATATGAATGTAGTCGCGGATGCAGGTGCCGTCCGGGGTAGGGTAGTCGGTGCCAAAAATTCGGCACTCCTTCTTTTGCCCAAGTGCGACGCGCAGCACGTTGGGGATGAGGTGCGTCTCTACCGTGCGCTCTTCGCCGAGTTTCTCGCTGCAACCGGCGGCGTTGAAGTAGCGGAACGCCACAAACTCGAGCCCGTGCAGTTCGTGGTACCATTTGAGAATCGTCTCGAACATCAGTTTGCTTTCGCCGTACGGGTTGATTGGCTTCTGCGGTTCCTGCTCGGTGATCGGCACGGTGTCCGGCATGCCGTAGGTGGCGGCGGTGGAGCTGAAGACGAACTTCTTCACGCCGGCCTCGAGCGCGGCGTCAAGCAGGTTGATGCCGTTGGCGACGTTGTTGCGGAAGTATTTAGACGGATCGGTCATCGACTCGCCAACCTGCGCGAAGGCGGCAAAGTGCATCACGGCCTCGGCGTCGGTGGAGGCAACGGCGCTGAGAGTGGCGGCACGGTCGCTTAGGCAGCCCTCGATGAATTGCGCCCGCTCGTCCACTGCCACACGATGCCCCTCCGACAGGTTGTCGAACACGGTCACCTCGTGTCCGGCATTGAGCAGTTCCTCCACACAAATCGAGCCGATGTAACCGGCGCCTCCTGCAACAAATACCTTCATATCGCGGCGACAAACTACCCGCCATGCGTCTTTGGCCCAAGCAAAACCAAGCGCTTGGCCAAGCGGCGGCGCAACGCTGGCTTGCCAGTCGGCGGTGGATTGCGTTTCATTGGGCCTTTCGCATGAGGAAATACTTTTTTCTGCAGACAGCATTATTGTCGATGATCGCCGTCGTCGTTGGCTGTGCCACGGTTTTCCCTGAGCGCGGGCAGGCGGTTGTCCCCGAGGAGTATGATGAAACCATCCGCGTCGCCTGTGTGGGGGACAGCATCACTTACGGCGCAGCGATCAAGGATCGGGCGAACAACAATTACCCGGTCGTGCTGGGGCGATCGCTGGGAGACGGGTTTGAGGTCCGCAACTTCGGGGTCAGCGGGGCGACTCTCCTGAAGAAGGGGGATTTCAGTTACTGGGACCGGCCGGCGTTTCAGGCGGCGACGCAGTTCAATCCGGACGTGGTGGTGGTCAAGCTGGGCACCAATGACACCAAGCCGCAGAACTGGAGGCACGCCGCCGATTATACCGCCGACTACGAGGCGATGATCGATCACTTTGCCGCGCTGCCGGCCAAGCCGAAGATTTGGCTCTGTTCGCCCGCGCCGGTTTACCAGACGCGCTGGGGTATCAGCGAAAAGAGCATTGTCGAAGGGGTCATCCCCAAGGTGCGGGCCTTGGCCAAGCGGAAGGGTTTGCCGGTTATCGACCTGTACGCCGCACTCAGCGGCAAGCCGGAGATGTTTCCGGATAAAATCCATCCTAACGCTGCCGGTGCCAGAGTCATGGCGGCAGCCGTTGAGGCCGCCATCCTTGGCAGATAAACCCTATTTTTTGCATTAACACAATGAAGTCAATCCGTTTAGTTTTTGCTGCGTGTGCGATTGCCGTGACCGGCCAAGCGCTTGGCCAGGCTCCAAAACCGCCTGTGCCGCCGGTCGGCGCGGCCAAAAAGCCCAAGTCACCGCCCAAACCGGCGCTCAAGTCGTTTCCGCGCAAGGCGCAGAGGCTCAATTTCATCGCCGGAGACCGGGTACTTCTGGTTGGCGACGGCCTGATTGAACTGGCCCAAAAGCAGGGCTACCTGGAGTACCGGATCACGGTGCAGAACAGCGGCAGAAAACTGCACTTCCACAATATCGGTTGGAGCGGCGACACGCCGGCCGGCATCGCGCGTGACGGCCTCGGGACACGGCAGGCCGGCCACGAGCCGGCCAATGAGGGATGGCTGCAGTTGAGCAAACAGATCACCGACATCAAGCCGACGGTGGCGATCATTGGCTACGGCATGGCCAGTTCGCTGGACGGCAGCACGCTGGAACAGTTCAAGTCGGACTACCAGCGGCTGGTCGGTCATATCAAGGCCAGTGCCGGCAAAAAGAACCGATTGCGTCTTGTGTTCATAAGCCCGATCGCGCATGAGAATCTTGGCGGAAAGCTGCCAAACGGAGAGGCGCACAATAAAGTCCTGGAGAATTACCGGGAGGCGATCGGAGACTTGGCCACGGAGCACGACGCCTGGTTTGTGGACCTGTACCGGTACCTGAAGCGCCGCAAGGGATCTTCCACGCCGCTGCTGACCACGGACGGGATTCACCTGAGCGACTACGGTTACTGGGTGATGGCGTCGGCTGCCGAGTTTTCATTTAGCTGGACAGCGACGAATTTCCGCTTTGGCATCATGGACAACGGAACCGAGCGGGGCGGCGGCTACGGCATCAAGCTGAGCAACATCTCTAAAACCGCCAACGGAGCGACATTGAACGGGCAGTTCGAGGGGCTGCCGCCCTACTTTGCACGTGAGAAAAAGGGGAACCTCTTCACCCAGCAGACCGCCATCGGGCGGATACAGTTCTTCGGCCTGCCTGAGGGTCGCTACACGCTTGCTGCTGACAATGTCGAAATACTCACGGCAGACACCAAGGAGTGGACGGGCGGAGCGTTCATCGATGCCGGGCCGGACATTGACCAGGCGGAGGAGATCCGCAGACTGATCAGGGAAAAGAACGAGCTGTTCTTCCATCGGTCGCGTCCACAAAACCAGGCCTACCTTTGGGGGTTCCGCAAGCACGAGCAGGGAAACAACTTCAGGGAAGTGCCGATGTTCGACCCGCTCATCCGGCAAAAGGAGGAAGAGATCTTCGCGCTGAACAAGACCGTCCAGCGCAGCTACAAACTGATGCCCACCGTTGAGTGGGAAAAGATCAAGCCAAGCGAGACGGCAAAGAAGAGTGAGGAGGTTTCCGGGGCCAAGTCGTTCAAGCCGCAACCGTTGCCGAAATTCGACCTGGTCGAGGGACTTGAGGTCAATCTCTTTGCGCAGAATCCGCTCCTGGCCAAGCCGATCCAGATGAACTTCGACGCAAAGGGCAGGCTTTGGGTCGCGAGTTCGGAGGTTTATCCGCAGATTCTCCCCGGCCAGATGTCCACTGACAAGGTGCTTGTGCTGGAGGATACAGACAACGACGGCCAAGCGGACAAATCGACGGTTTTCGCCGACAACCTGCTGATCCCCACCGGCATCGAGCCGGGGGATGGCGGAGTTTATGTCGGGCAAAGCACCGAGTTGCTCCACTTGAAGGACACGGATGGTGACGGCGTGGCCGACGATCACCGGGTGGTGATGTCCGGCTTCGGCACGGAGGACACGCACCACATTTTGCACACGCTGCGCTGGGGTTTCGATGGGAGGTTGTACTTCAACCAGTCGATCTACATTCGCACGCACATGGAGACACCGCACGAGGTGTTGCGGCTCGAGAGCGGTGGCGTGTGGCGGTTGCGTCCCGAGACACTCAAGGCCGAGATTTTCCTGCGTGGTTTTTGCAATCCGTGGGGACATCACTACGACCAGTTCGGCCAGTCGTTCGTAACCGACGGCGCCGGGGGTCAGGGTCTCAGTTACGGTGTGCCCGGCGCGATGTACTTCACCTACGCTCGCGCGCCCCGGTTACTCGACAGCGTGAGTCCGGGGCGTTATCCGAAATTTTGCGGGCTGGAGCTTGTCCGCAGTTCGCATTTTCCGGACGACTGGCAGGGCGACGCAATCACCTGTGACTTTCGAGCGCACCGCATCGTTCGGTTCAAGATCAGTGACAAGGGCTCGAGCTACGTCACGCAGGAGATGCCGGACGTGTTGCGCTCGGGCAGCGTTCATTTCCGACCCATCGACATCAAGTTTGGCCCCGACGGCGCACTCTACATTGCCGACTGGTCGAACCCGATCATCCAGCACGGCGAGGTCGATTTCCGCGATGAACGCCGCGACCACGTTCACGGCCGCATTTGGCGTGTGGCGTTCAAGGATCGGCCACTCGTCAGGAAGACCGACCTTACCCAGCTCGACAACGGCGCCCTTTTGGCCAGGCTCAATTCTCCCAACGGTTTTGACCGTGAGAAAACCCGGCGCATGCTCAAGGAGCGGGGCGCGGACAGCGTGTTGTCCGACCTGGAGCAATGGGCGGCCAAGCAGAACGGAGAGCAGGCACTACTCGAGGCACTTTGGGTTTACCAGGGATTGGATGTCGTCAATAAACCGCTGCTCGACAGGCTGCTTGAGGCTAAGGACGGCCGAGTGCGCACTGCGGCTGTACAGGTGCTGGACGAGTGGGCGAATCGTATCGCCGATGCCGAGGCGCGCTTCGCCAAGCGGATCGCCGATGAGCATCCAAGGCCGCGCTTGGCGGCCCTGCGCGCCATCACCCGCAAGCCGACTGAAAAGTCGGTGAGCGCCGCGTTGAGCGTGCTCGACAAGCCGACCGACAACTATCTCGATTACGCCGCTTGGCTCAGCATGAACGACATTGAGGAGTCTTGGCTGGCCATGGTGCGCGCCGACCGCTGGAATCCAGACGGCCGCGAAAACCAACTTGAGTTTGCGCTCAAGTCGATGTCTGCCGAGAAGGCCAGCGACGTGCTCGGCTTGTTCCTCAAGGGCAAGACCATTCCCGAGGACGGTTCGTGGATCGAGATCATCGCCCGCGCCGGGACGGCGATCGAGTTGAAGCAACTGCACGCTCAGCTTACCGGTGGTACGTTGTCAACTGGCGGGCAGGTGCGCGCACTCAACGCGCTCAGTCATGCCTCGCGCCTGCGGAATCTCAGGCCAGGCGTTCAAAAGGAGAGTGTTGCCGAATTCTTCGCGAGCGGGGACCAGGCCGTGCAGGTGGCCTCGCTTGGCCTGGCCGGCACGTGGAAGGGGCTCGGGGCAAAATATGATGGCTTGGTCGAACTCGCCAGTGGCAGAAAAACTGCGACTCCGGTCCGGCAGGCCGCGATCAATGCCATCCGCGAAATCGGTGGCGCCAAGGCCGTCCAGGTGCTCAAGCCCCTTGGCCAGGAGAAGCGGAACACTGAAGCACGACACATGGCCGTCACTGCGTTGGCCGTCTTGGATATCAATGAGGCGGCGCCGTTGGCCATCGAGGCACTAGACGACTGCAAAACCGAGGCGGCGGCACTCAATCTCTGGCGCGCATTGCTGGGCGTGAAGAATGCCGAGAGCGCGCTGGCCAAGACGTTGCCCCGGAAAAGATTCTCCAAAGTGGCCGCCAAGGCTGGGCTGCGCGCGATCCGTGAGGGAGGACGAAGCCTCCAGTCATTGGCGTTGGCGTTGCCGAGTAGTGCCGGGTTGAAGGATGAGGATATCACCCTGTCGAGGAGTGAGATTCGCGCGCTGACCAAGGCGGTCGAGCAGAGCGGCGATCCCGCCCGTGGTGAGTTGGTGTACCGCAAACTTGAGTTGGGCTGCGTGGTTTGCCACGCCATTGGCGGTGCGGGCGGCAGGGTCGGGCCAGACCTGACCTCCATTGGCGCCAGTGCGCCGCTCGATTACCTCGTCGAGTCGCTGTACTACCCGAACCGGAAAATCAAGGAGGGCTACCACTCGCTTGTCGTCGAGACGAGGGACAATCAGGTTTTGTTTGGAATGCTCGAGCGTGAGGATGACACGCAGTTGATCCTTCGCAATGTCGCCAACCAGTCAACCGCCGTTGCCAAGGCGAATGTTCGCAAGCGCACGCAGGGTAACTCGCTCATGCCATCCGGGCTGATCGAGCGCCTGGAGCGACAGGACCAGATCGACCTGTTTAGTTTCATGAGCCGACTGGGCAAGCCAGGCGCGTTCGATGCGTCGAAGGGCAACGTCGCCCGCTTGTGGCGACTGCGTGCGGCGAACCATCGCGACCAGCAGTTTGGAGACGACCGGATCGCGGACGGGGGGATCAACCGCAAACGCTGGCTGGCGGTCAACTCGCTCGTCGACGGCCGCCTGACTGATGACATGCTCAAAAAGGGGACCAACGCCGGCCAATGGATCGGGGTGATCGGCGTATACGCGGGGACGGAATTTGAAGTCGCACAGGCTGGCGAAGTGACGTTGCAACTTGACGGCGTTGACGGTGCCAAGGTCTGGATCGACGGCGGGGTGGTAAAAGCCACCGGCGAGATCAAAACCCGCCTGGCCGCCGGCAAACACTCTCTGGTGTTGCGCTTCGACCCGAAGGCGCTGCCCACGGCCGTCAAGGCCTCAACCTCGCAGGGTACCTTCCTCGTCGACTGATCCATGCTGAAAAAAGCCACCAAAGCCAGGGCCAATCGCGCGGCTGGGAAGCGGGTGGCCATCGTCGCATCCCGTTACAACGCGCGTTATGTCAACTCGATGCTGCGCGCCGCCCAGGCGGAACTGGCCAGGGCCAAGGTGGCGGCGGAAGTCGTGCGGGTGCCGGGTGCGTTCGAGATTCCGGCGGTGGCGTCGGCTTTGGCCAGGCGCTTGGCCAAGCCTGTCGATGCGATTCTCTGCCTGGGCGTCATCCTCCGCGGCGAGACCACCCATGCGGAGCATATCGGCCAGGCGGTGAGCGGAGCCCTGGCGCAGATCCAGATCGGGCATTCACTGCCGGTGATCCACGAGGTGTTGTTGCTCGAAAATAAAGAGCAGGCCCGGAAGCGATGCCTCGACGCCCGGCACAACCGGGGCATTGAGGCCGCCCGGACGGCCATCGAGATGACACGCGTCATGCGGCGGCTTGGAGCGTAAGAATCTTGCCGCTTGGCCGGTGGCTCCGTAGGTTGTGCCGCGCATGGTCATTGCACCTTCCATTCTCGCGGGGGACTTCAGCAAGTTCGCCCGCGAGCTCAAGCGGGTCGAGAAAAGCGGAACGGACTGGGTTCACTTGGATGTCATGGACGGGCACTTCGTCCCCAACCTGACGTTCGGCCCTCAGGTCGTTGCCAACGTCCGTCCCCACTCCAGTCTTTTCTTCGACACGCACCTCATGTGCTCCAAGCCTGAAATACTGCTCGAGCCATTCGCCGAGGCTGGATCCGACCTGCTCACGGTGCATGTTGAGTTGGAGGATAGTGTCTCGTCGCTGCTCTGGAAAATCCGTTCGCTCAAGAAACAGGTCGGCTTGGCCATCAACCCACCGACTGCCATCGACAAGGTGAAGCCGTTCCTCGACAAGGTCGACCTGCTGCTGGTGATGACCGTGAATCCCGGATTCGGCGGGCAGCCGTTCATTGAGGAATGCGTCCCGAAGATTCAGCAGGTTTACGAGTGGCGAAAGGAGATGGGCCTGGATTTCCGGATCGAGGTCGATGGCGGCGTGAACATGGCAACCGCCGCGGAGTGCGCACGGGTTGGGGCCGACACGTTCGTGGCTGGATCGGCCTTGTTTGGAGAGCGCAGCCTGGCGCGCGCCGTCAGAAAAATGCATCAGGTTGTCTCCAAGGTGAACAACGGTTTCAAAAAGTGAGTCGCCAAAAAATCAAATTTGGCACCGACGGCTGGCGGGCGGTGATTGCCGAGGATTTCACCTTTGCCAACGTCGACCGGGTGGCGCAGGCCACGGCGGAGCACTGGAAAAAGCATCGCCCAAAGACAACTGGGAAGAAGGTCGTGATCGGTTTTGATCGCCGTTTTTTGGCAGACCAGTTTGCAGGGCGCGTGGCGGAAGTGTTTGCCGGAAACGGCTTTGAAGTCGTCTTGGGCGATTCTCCCACGCCGACTCCGGCGATCTCATTCGCGGTCAAGGCCGGGAAGGCGGCCGGTGGCATTGTCATCACCGCGAGCCACAATCCGGCCCGGTTTTGCGGTTTTAAGCTGAAGGGATATTTCGGGGGTTCAGCCGCGTCCGAGACCAGCCAGGCAGTTGAGGCGTTGCTCGATGCCAAGCCGGTGAAGGCGCTCGACCTGCGCTTGGCCAAGCGCAGGCGTCTGGTTCGCGTCAAGAACCTGCATACGCCTCACGCTCGGGCGATTCGGAAGCTCGTGGACTTCGACCTGATCGCCAACTCCGGGCTGCGCTTCGCACATGATGCCTTGTTCGGCGTCGGCGCCGGGGCGTTTGAACAAATCCTCGGCGGGACCAAGTGCAAAGTCACCACGCTCAACGCGAAGCATGACCCGTTTTTTGGCGGCATCCACCCCGAGCCGATCGTTCACAACTATGGCCCGAGTGCCGCGTATCTGCGCAGGCACCCGCACGATCTCTGCCTCGTGACAGACGGTGACGCGGACCGCGTCGGGGGAATGGACGGCCGCGGCAACGCGCTGACAACCCACCAGATCATTTGCCTGCTGCTTCATCACTACATCGTCAATCGAGGCCAGCGTGGCCGCGTGGTCAAGGCGCTGACGACCACCTCGATGGTCGATCGCATCTGTGAGGCGCATGGGTTGGAACTGCTCGAGACCGGTGTCGGCTTCAAATACATCTGCACCGAGATGCAGAAGGGCGACGTGCTGATGGGCTTCGAGGAGAGCGGCGGCATCGGTTTCCCGGGACACATCCCGGAGCGCGACGGTATCCTTGCCGGCTTGGCTTTGCTCGAGTTGTTGGCCACGGAAAAAAACTCGCTCAATCAACTCCTGGCCAAACTGGAAAGACAGTTCGGCCCGCATCGGTATGATCGGCTCGACACGCATTTCCCGCTCGGGAAACGTGCCAAGCTGATGAAGCACTGTGCCGCCAATCCACCCGCCAAGCTCGCCGGTTCGCCAGTGACCGAAGTGAAGACATTCGATGGCGTGAAGTACATTGCAGCCAACGGCGTGTGGCTAATGCTGCGAGGCTCCGGCACAGAGCCGATTTTGCGCATATACGCTGAGGCTCGCAGTGATGC
>CAJWEP010000100.1 GCA_913030945.1 uncultured Verrucomicrobiota bacterium | reverse complement strand
CGAATACCTGAACCCGGAAGGGCGAGGGTGGGGCAGGCGCCGCTCGGTGGCTTCGGACTATTTGTTCGCTGAACCGCCGATGCTCGGTTCCGTTCGTATCGGCCCTGACTTGGCCAACATCGGCGCTCGCACCACGCGTGAGGCGTTGATGAGCCTTCTCCTGAACCCGGCATCGGCCAGGGCGGGTGCCAGGATGCCGCAGCACCGGTTTCTGTTTAAGAAAGCCGGCAAGGGCGAGCAGGGCCAGCACATCATTCACGACGGCGAGCAAACCTATAAACCAACCAGGGATGCCGAAGTGCTGGTCGCCTACTTGATGAGTCTCAAGAGTGCGAACTACCCATTGGCCGAGGCGCCGATCAACAAGCCATTCACTTCCTCCCTCCCGAATCCGGCCCCTGCCGAAGCGGCGGCTTCCGGGGCTGGAAAGTAACCCAGTATTTTACGAGCAAAGATGGCCGCCAACAAATCCAAAGAGGAAACCGAAAAAGCCAACACTGGCGTGGAGGGGCCGAAACCGTGGGTGTATGTCCTGATGGGGGTGACACTTTACTGGGCCATCAACTATCTCGACGCTCACAGTGGCGGCTTCGACGCCAAGGTTTATGCACCCCACAAAAATGCTGTCGTGGTGGCTAGCCTGAAGGTGGAAAAATCCCCAGAGGAACAGGCTTTCGATAATGGTGCCCGGATTTATCGAGGCGTTTGTGCTGCCTGCCACCAGCCCAATGGCATGGGCAATGACAATGCAGGATTCCCGCCGCTGGTGAATTCAGAGTGGGTGCTCTCCTCTTCGCCGGACCGCATCGTTGCGATCATTTCAAACGGGTTGCAGGGTCCTGTGGATGTGGCGGGAAAGACTTACAACAAGATTGCCATGCCGGCGCAGGGAGTTGCTTTGAGCGACGAGGACATCGCCAATGTGCTCAGCTACATCCGCCGCAACACCGACTGGGGCGACGCCCACAACCTGCCGCTGGTGACGCCCGAGCAAGTCGAGGCTGTACGCGCAGATGAGGCCATTGCCAACCGCTCATCGGCATGGACGGCTGATGAACTGAAGCAGCAGTTTCCCGAAAGCCAGTAGGCTGACAAAACAATTTTCGATTGGCGGTCAGTCGGCCGCCTTTTTTTGTGCCGTAAGGGCCGGCTTAAATGTGGCTTGGCTGTCCCATGCAATTCCGGTTCAATTCCTTGGCTGCTGTTGATGCCGTGATTCACAAAGGATGACTTCTCGATATCTGGCCATTGATCTTGGTGCTGAGAGCGGCCGGGTGATGCTCGGCACGCTTGAGGACGGCCGCATTGCGCTCGAGGAACTTTCCCGCTTCAACAACACGCCAATTCGCGATGGCGAGCGGATGTACTGGAACATCCCGGCGCTCCTCGACGGCATTCGCGTCGGCTTGTCCAAGGCCGGCGCGCTTGGCCAGATGATAACCAGTGTCAGTACCGACGCGTGGGGTGTGGACTACGCGCTCCTAGACTCCGCTGGCGAGATCATCGAGCCGGTGTTTCACTACCGCGATCCCCGCACCGCCGAAGGCGAAAAAGCTGCTCTAGCCAGGGTCGACTGGCCCACGCTGTTCGACGAGACCGGCATTCAGTACATGCTGCTCAACACCAGCATCCAGTTGTGTGCCGAGGCGCCCGGGCGCTTGGCCAAGGCCGCCCAACTGCTCACGATTGCCGATGCGGTCAACTGCCTCCTCTGTGGCGTGGCCAGAATCGAGGTGTCGATGGCCAGCACCACGCAGCTTTACAATCCGCGCTTGGCCAACTGGAGCGACAAGCTCATCAATGCGCTGGTCCTGCCGCGATCCCTTTTTCCCGAGGTGGTGGACTCGGCGACACCGCTTGGCCCGCTCAAGCCGGACTTGGCAGCCGAGACCGGCTTGGCCAAGCTCAACGTCGTCGCATCGCTTTCCCACGACACTGCGAGCGCTGTTGCGGCTGTGCCGGCCGAGGGCGGGCGCTGGGCCTACATCAGTTCCGGCACCTGGTCGTTGATGGGACTCGAGTTGCCGGACCCAATCATCACCGACGCCTGCCGCGAGTTCAACTTCACCAACGAGATCGGCCACGGCGGCTCCATACGCCTGCTCAAGAACATCGTCGGACTCTGGCTCGTGCAGGAATGCCGGCGAGCCTGGGCCGCGCAGGGAAATGACTACAGCTATGCCGATTTAACCGAACAAGCCACGGCCGCTGAGCCGTATCGATCCGTGATCAACCCGTCAGATCCCCGCTTCCTCTCGCCGGACGACATGCCGCAACGCATCGCCGATGCCTGCCACGAGACCGGCCAGCCGGTTCCCGAGACGCCCGGCGCAATCGTCCGCTGCGCGTTGGAGAGTCTTGCGCTGCTGTACGCCCGCACCCTTCGTGAGTCGGAGCAACTCGTCGGCTGGCGGGCCGACACCGTGCACATCGTTGGTGGTGGCAGCCGCAACGGGTTGCTCAACCAGTTGACCGCCGATGCCGCGAACATCCGCGTCGTCGCCGGCCCGACCGAGGCCACCGCCTCCGGAAATGTCCTCGTACAGGCCATTGCTGCCGGGGCTGTGAAGGATCTCGCCGAGGCGCGGCAGATCGTTCGCGACTCATTTGACACCAAGCTCTTCGATCCGAATCCGACGGACGCCATCGAGGCGGCTCGCACTCGTTTCGACCAGCTCTGAATCGATGCCAGCCGATTCACTTCACGGCTATCTTAACCAACAAGGCGCGCAGTTTGGCGACGTCGCCGGCGAACGTGTCGCCCAAAAATACGGCGACACGAACACCGAATATCGGGCGCTGAGAGAGTCCGTCGTCCTCGTCGATCTTTCCTTTCGAGGCTGTCTTGCCGTACTGGGTGACGATCGGGTGAAATTCATCAACGGCCAGGTCACCAACGAGGTCGCCGGGCTCAAGCTGGGCCAGGGCTGCTACGCCGCGCTCGTCAACGCCAAGGCCAGGATGCAGGCCGACCTGCACGTGTACCGCCTCGACGACGAGCTGATCCTCGACTTCGAACCCGGCTTGCTCGATGCCGTCACGCAGCGACTCGAGAGCCACATCGTCGCCGACCAGATCGAGCTGGTCGATGCCTCCCCGCATTTTGGACTGCTCAGTTTGCAGGGCCCGAAGACAGCCGACACGCTGAAGGTGCTTGGCTTGGCCTTGCCCGGGGAACCGTTTGCGCACACCAAGACGACGCTCGACGACTTGGGCGAGGTTTACCTCATGAACAACGGCAGATACGGCACTACCGGTTGCGACCTCTACATTCCCACAGCCAGCTTGGCCAAGGCCGCCGTGCGCTTGGCCAATGGGATTGAAGGGCAGGGCGGTTGTCTGGCAGGTTGGCAGGCGACCGAGATCGCCCGGGTCGAAGCTGGTATTCCGCGCTTCGGCATAGACATGGATGGCAACACACTGCCGCCCGAGGCCGGGCTGGAGAAACGGGCAATTAGCTACACCAAGGGCTGCTACATCGGGCAGGAGATTATCGCTCGCATCCGCACCTACGGCCGCGTCAACCGAACCCTCGTTGGTTATTGCTTGGATGCCGACTTGGCCACCGGAACTCAACTCGACGACGACTCCGGCAAGACGGTTGGCACGCTGACCAGCGTGATTGACTCACCTAGGTTTGGTCCGATCGCCCTCGGCTTGGCCAAACGCGGCAGTGAATCCCCCGGCCAAGTCTTGACTGCACGGGAGCCTGTCCAAGGCCAGGCCACCGTCGCCGAAATCCCTTTTCACTAAATTGAGGTGCTTGGCTTATTCGCCTGGCGGATTTAGCTGTTTTTCGGAATTGGCGATCACGGCGCAGACGGCGGCATCGCCGGTGACATTGGTGGTGGTGCGCAGCATGTCAAGGATGCGGTCCACGCCGAGGATGAGGGCGATTCCTTCACTGGGCACGTCTATCGCCTCAAGGATGATGACCAGCATGATGATCCCGGCCCCGGGTACAGCGGCGGTGCCGATGGAGGCCAGCACGGCGGTGATGACGATGGTCAATTGCGCCCCCATATCGAGAGACATACCGGACGCTTGGGCTATGAATACCGCCGCGACGGCCTGATAAAGGGCGGTGCCGTCCATGTTGATGGTTGCGCCAAGAGGGAGAACGAACGAGGTCGTTTCCTTTGAGGCACCCAGTTTCTCTTTGCACTGGCGCATGGTGACCGGCAGCGTGGCCCCGCTGGAACTGGTGGAGAAAGCGAGCAGTTGTGCTGGGCCAATGGCCTTGAAGAATTGCGAGATTTTCAACGGTGTAAAAACCTTCAACAAACCAAGGTAAACAATGGTGGTGTGAAGCAGCAGGCCGATCACCACAGCGATACAGTAGTAGCCCAGCGCGCCGAGTATCGCCCCGATTTGGTCTAAGTTGGCTTGGCCTCCTTCGCCGGTAGCCAAGCTGGTGATGGTTTTTGTGATGAGCGCAAAGACACCAATGGGTGCCATGAGCATGATCATATTCACCAGCTTGATGACCACCGCCTGCAAGCCCTCGAAGATCGACAGAACCGGCTGCCGATGCTCGCTGCTCACCTGCACCAGCGCGATGCCGATCAGTAACGAAACGAAGACGAGTTGAAGCATGTTGCGGTTGCTCGATGCCGAGCCGAAAAAGTTGTCGGGCACCATGTCCACCAACGGCTGCAGCGGGCCGCGTTGACGGGCGGTCTCGGCGGTTTCGCCCTTGGCCTTGTCGGCGGCATTGGCTTGGAATTGTGCTTCGAGTTTGGCCTTGGTGTCGGCTGGAAGCTTGGCTCCCGGTTGGATGCTGTTGACAACCAGCAGGCCGATGGTTACAGCAACAGCGGTGGTGGCAATGTAGAGGCCGATGGTTTTGCCCCCCATCCGGGACAGTTTTTTGAAATCGGACAGCGACGCTACGCCGGCGACGAGGGAGGTGAGCACCAGCGGCACGGCAATGAGCTTGAGCAGGTTCATGAAGATGTCGCCAAACGGGACAATCCAGTTCGTTGCGAACTCGGTCCATTGGAATTGCGCGGCGGCAATGCCGTAGATCAGCCCAAGAATCATGCCGATGATGATCTGCCAGTGAAGTTTCCGATACCATTTCATGCCTGAAGGCGAAAAGGGTAGGGGGGAAGCCGGGGTGAGTGAAGAACTTTAGGTACCTGGCGCAGGCGGAGTGTCTTTTTCCGCAAGCAGTTGCTCCAGTTCGCGAACACGCTTGAGCAGCTCGGGCAGTTGTCGCACCGCCACGATCTGGCGTTTGGCTTGAATATCTGGGATTGCCGGAATCCCCATGTACTGTTTGCCGCCCTCAAGGCTGCTCATCACGGCGGATTTGGAGGCAATGATCGCTTTTGGACCGATCTTTATGTGTCCAATAACGCCCACCTGGCCGGCAAGAGTGGAAAACTCGCCTACTTGTGTGCTGCCCCCAATGCCGGTTTGCGCAACGATCAGGCAATGTTTCCCGATGACAACATTGTGACCAATCTGCACCAGGTTGTCGATCTTGGTGCCCGCGCCGATCTCGGTGTTGCCAAGCGCGCCACGATCGATGGTGACGTTGGCCCCGATCTCGACGTCGTCCCCGATCACCACGCCGCCGAGTTGAGGGATTTTCCGGTGATGATCTTCGTCAAAAACATAGCCGTAGCCGTCCGACCCCACAACGGATCCGGAGTGGATGCGGACGCGGTCGCCGATGCGACACTGCGAGTAAACGGAGACGTTGGGGAAGAGCCGCACCGCTTGGCCAAGCGCTGAGTCGTCGCCAACGATGCAGTTGGCCTCAAGCACCGTCTGGTCGCCGATGATGGCATTTTCGCCGATGACACAGTTCGGTCCGATGTGCGCTGATTCGGCGACTTGGGCCGATTCTGCAATAACTGCGCTCGGGTGGATTCCGGCGTCAAATTGTTTCTCTGGAAACAGCAATGGCAGCACTCGTGCAAAGGCGACGCGGGCATCCTTCACACGGATCACCGTCTTGACCTTGGAGGTGAATTCGCCGGTGGCCAGGATGGCGCTCGCCTGGCTTTGCTCGGCTAAGCGGAAGAATTTTTCGTTCTCGGCAAACGTCAGGTCGCCCGGCTTGGCTGCGTCAGCCTTGGCAAAGCCGGCGAGTTCGACATTCCCGTCGCCAACGACCTCTCCCTCGATACGTTCGGCAATCTCACTGGCAGTATAGTTCATGGCAGGCTAAAGGTTGCGTTCACCGATAATGGCATTCTTTTCGCCAAGGATGATGATGCGTGGCTTGTGGCTTGATACGGATTTCTCGTCGAGCAAGCCGAATACCATGATGGTCAACCGATCGTCCGCTTGACCAAGGTGTGCCGCGGCTCCGTTGAGGATAATGTCGCCGGAGCCACGTTTGCCGGGGATCGCGTAGGTCTCGAACCGGTTGCCGTTGGCCATGTTGCTGCACACGACGCGCTCGTACGGGAGGAGTCGCACCTTGTCCATCAAATCATGGTCGATGGCGAGGCTGCCCTCGTAATCGACGTTGGCATCGGTTACCAACGCCCGGTGTATTTTTCCCTTGAGCAGATGTATCTGCATGGTTGTCGCCAACTTGGCGTGCAAGCCGTCGGCCGTTTTGGTCGGGCTAGTTGGGTTCGTGAGTTCACCCGATAATCGAAGTCAACCGGGTATAGCCGCCTTGGATGGCAAGTCACGATTGACTTGTCGCACGGCCCGAACTATAAATCCCGTTCGCCTTGAGGCAAACATCTTTAAGTAAAACAATTCGTTTAACCCAGAATTATGAGCAGAAAAATTCGTTACGGAATGGTCGGCGGCGGCCGCGGCGCGTTCATCGGCGCAGTGCATCGCATCGCTGCAAACATCGATGGCCAGATCGAGCTGGTGTGCGGCGCGTTTTCGTCCAGCCCGCGCAAGTCCAAGGCCAGCGGCAAGGACCTTTTCCTCCCGGCCAGGCGCTGCTACGGCACATTTGAGGAGATGATCATCAAGGAAGCTGCGTTGCCGGCGGAGGATCGCATGGATTTTGTGTCCATCGTCACGCCCAACCACATGCATTTTCCGCCCGCCAAGATGGCGCTGGAAAACGGCTTCCACGTGCTCAGCGACAAGCCGGCCACGTTCAATCTCAACGAAGCAAAGGCGCTGGAGAAGCTGGTGAAAAAAACCCGCTGCCTCTACGGCCTCACCCACAATTACACCGGCTATCCGCTTGTAAAGGAAGCCCGTGACATGGTTGCCGCCGGCAAGCTCGGCAAGATTCGCAAGGTGGTCGTCGAGTACCCGCAGGGCTGGCTCGCCACGCGGCTGGAGTTGACCGGTCAAAAGCAGGCCGGCTGGCGCACCGACCCCAAACGCAGCGGCGCCGCCGGCTGCATCGGCGACATCGGCACCCATGCCGAAAACCTCGCCGAGTACATCACCGGCCTGAAAATCAGAGAACTCGCCGCCGACCTCACCGCCTTCGTCAGCGGCCGCAAGCTCGATGACGACGGCAACGTGCTGCTGCGATTCACGGGTGGCGCCAAGGGCGTGCTGCACAGTTCGCAGATTTCCGTGGGCGAGGAAAACAACCTCAGCATTCGCGTGTACGGCGAGCGCGGCAGCCTCGAGTGGCACCAGAATGAGCCGAATACCATGCTCCTCAAGTGGCCCGATCAGCCGATGCAGGTTTACCGTACTGCCAACGGCTACCTCGGCGCTGCTGCCGCGGGCGCTGCACGCACCCCACCGTCACACCCCGAGGGCTACCTCGAGGCGTTCGCGAACATTTACGTGAACTTCGCCAACCACATCCGCGCCAAGCTCGATCGCCGCAAACTGGCCAAGGACGATCCCGCGCTGGACTACCCGAAAATAAAGGATGGCATACGAGGCATGGCTTTCATCGAGGCCGTTGTAAAGTCGTCCAAAAACAACGCCCGCTGGACAAAATTGGGGTGATTTTGGTGGCAAACGCTGCGGGCCGGGTTTGCCTTCCACTGTTCTTGGCCAAGTGCGGATGCGCTTGGCCAAGCGTTTTTCAGACATGGCAACCATAGGAGTGGGAATCATCGGCTGCGGCGGCATTGCGCTGCAGAATCATCTTCCGGGACTGGAGCTGTGCGCGGACACCAGGTTGGTCGGACTGTGTGACAACAGCGCCGAGGTGCTCGGGCGTGCTGTGCAGCAATCCAGCGCGCCCGTCCAAACGCAGGATTACAACGAACTCGTACAGCGCGACGATATTCACGCCGTCATCATCGCCACGCCGAATGTCACCCATGCTCCGATGGCGATTGCCGCCGCCAAAAACGGAAAGCACGTCCTCTGCGAAAAACCGCTTGGGATGAGCCAGAAGGAGACGCTCGACATGCTCCGTTGCGCCCGTGAGAACAACGTCCGCCACATGACTGCGTTCACTTACCGCTTCGTGCCGGCGATGCGCTACATGAAACACCTCGTCGAGAACGGTGACATCGGCCAGCCGTACCACATCCGCACCTGCCGCCTGCAGGACTGGGGCGAGCGCAACATCGGCTGGCGGCAGCTCAGCCACATGGCCGGCTCGGGCGAACTGGGCGACATGCTTTCGCACCGGCTCGACTACGCGCACTTTCTCATAGGCGATATGAGACGTCTCACCGCCGACACGCGCCGCTTCGTCGATGACCGGCAGGGGCACGAGTCGGATCTCGAGGACTGGGTTACCGTGATGGCCGAGTTTGAAAACCACGCCACCGGCGTGCTTGAGAGCAGCAAGCTGGCCACCGGCCGGGGCGAGGGCGCGCGCAGTCAGGATTACTGCGAGATCAACGGCAGCGAGGCGACGATGATCTTCCAACTCGCCAATCCCAACCAATTCCAGATCGCCCGCAAGGGCCAAACCGGCTTGGAGACGGTCGCTGTTCCCCGGGACTTTCTCACTTGGCCGGGCAGTAGCCGGGACCCGTCGCAGGGCGACCCCGGTATCACTTTTCGCTGGGATCAGAATTTTGAGTTCATCGATGCAATCCAAAACCAGCGCGAGTGCGATCCGTCCTTCCTCCAGGGCGCACGCGTCCAGACCGTGATGGATCTCGCGCTCAAGGCAGCTGCCGAGAAAGCCTGGTTCGACGTCGAGTACCCCGAGGGTTAAGTCATGCGCTGCCGCCTGGCCAAGCTGATTTGTCTGTTTGCGCTGGGCGTAACAGCGCTTGGCCAAGCGCATGCCGTTGATAACAAATTGGCCAGGCCAAACATCGTCATCCTGTTGGCGGATGACCTGGGTTATGGAGAACTGGGTTGCCAGGGCAACACGGAGATTCCCACTCCGCACATCGATTCGATTGCGGGCAATGGCGTGCGATTTACCAACGGCTATGTCACGGCGCCGTTTTGCAGCGCCTCGAGGGCGGGCCTGATAACAGGACGCTACCAGACCCGCTTCGGCTACGAGTTCAATCCCACTGGTCATCACAACGAGCTTCCTGGCGTCGGGTTGCCGCGGAACGAGGAGACACTGGCGGAGCGGTTGCGGCAGGCTGGATATGTTAGCGGCTTGATTGGCAAATGGCACCTGGGCGGACACGCCGAGTTTCATCCATTCCGGCATGGCTTCGATGAGTTTTTCGGTTTCACCCACGAGGGGCACTACTTCGTGCCTTCACCGTGGGACGGTGTGACGACATGGCTGCGCCGCAGCGTGTTGCCGAGGGGCGGCCGGGGGCGATTCACGAGTGCCGACGGCAGGGTCATCTACTCCACCCACATGAACGGGACTGAGCCGGCCTATGACGCCAACAACCCGATCGTTCGTGGCGGCCAGCCTGTGGTCGAGGAAGCCTACCTCACCGATGTCTTCACCCGGGAGGCGGTGCACTTCATCGGCCGCAACAAGGACAGGCCGTTTTTTCTGCTGCTCGCCTACAACGCTGTGCACAGCCCGATGCAGGGCGCCGATGCTTACATGAAAAAGTTTGCGCACATCCGGGATGTTCATCGGCGCATCTTTGCCGCCATGTTGTCCAACATGGACAACAGCGTGGGTGCTGTGCTGGCCAAGTTGCGCAGGGAACAACTCGAGGAAAACACACTTATTTTTTTCCTCAGCGACAACGGCGGTCCAACCCGGGAACTCACATCCAGTAACAAACCGTTGCGCGACGGAAAGGGGAGTGTTTATGAGGGAGGCTTGCGGGTGCCGTTCATGGCACAATGGCCGGATCGCTTGGCCAAGGGCAAGGTCTACGACCAACCTGTTGTCTCGTTGGACATCTTTGCCACAGCATCAGTTGCCGCTGGAGGCTTCCCGACCTCCAAGGACAAACGTAAACTCGACGGTGTCAACCTCATCCCCTTTTTGACACACAAAACCAAAGCAGCGCCGCATGAAAAATTGTTCTGGCGCCAGGACCGTCGGGCAGCTTTGCGAATGGGGAACTGGAAGCTGTTGAGAAACCCGCGCCGCGGCCAATCCGACGAGTGGCGACTATACAACCTGGCCAACGATATTGCCGAACAAAATAACTTGGCCACCGAAAATACGACCAAGCGCGAAGAACTCCTTTCCGCTTGGCGCGAACTGAATGCCGAGATGGTCGAGCCAATCTGGCAGCGGAAATAGAATGAACCGTGATCAGCACATTTTGCTGTGTTTCTCAAAATGAGCTTGAACATTGAGCGATTAGGTGGCAGGTTGCCCTGCCGTTCGGATCGCGGGGTGGAGCAGCCCGGTAGCTCGTCAGGCTCATAACCTGAAGGTCGTAGGTTCAAATCCTACTCCCGCAACCAATTTCCCTTTGTTTTAACCTTTTAAACAAAGGGTTTTTTCTTTTTTTGGACCAGTCAGTCTCGGTGCACCATGCAGGGCAATCTGGGGCAATTCAGGGCAAGACTATCCCTTAATTGACACTTTTTCTTCTTCGTTTCTCTCCAACTGTTTTCCACGCAAAAGAGGTGGCAGAGTACAAGTGGGGAAGGAGGGGTGTAGAGCTTTTCGCCGGACGGGAATTACAATATGCTCTTCTCAACTTTCTGGGTCATCTTGTAATGAAACACCTCCTACTCACAACAATCGCAGCCGTGCTTCTGGTGGGGTGTGGG
>CAJWEP010000099.1 GCA_913030945.1 uncultured Verrucomicrobiota bacterium | reverse complement strand
CTTGGGCGATGATTTGGCCGCCCGCTTCGCCGCCCTCGGGGCCGAGGTCGATCACCCAGTCTGCGGCGGCGATGAGGTCGAGGTTGTGCTCGATGACCAGCACAGTGTGGCCACCTTCGACCAGGCGTTGCAGCACTTCGACCAGGCGGCGCACATCGGCCATATGCAGGCCGATCGTTGGCTCCTCGAGGAGGAAGAGGTTCTTTTTGGCGTCGGCCTTGAGGCGGGCAGCGTTGTTACTGAGGCCGCTCAGCAGGTGGGTGACGAGCCTGACGCGCTGGGCTTCGCCGCCACTGAGAGTGGGGCTGGTCTGGCCGAGTTTGAGATAGCCGAGGCCGGTGTCACGGAGCGCCTTAAGCGGCCGAAAAATTTTTGGTATTGCCCCGAAAAAACCGGCTGCCTCATTTACGCTTAACTCGAGCACCTCGGCGATTGTTTTGGCGTTGTAAACGATGTCCAGCACCTCCGGGCTGTAGCGACTGCCCTCGCAGGTGTCGCACGTCATGAAGGCGGGCGGCAGGAAGTTCATCTCAAGTTTTACGATGCCTGCGCCCTTGCATTCGGGGCAGCGGCCCTGCGGGCTGTTAAACGAAAACCGTGCCGGGCCGAAGCCGCGCATGCGGGCCTCCGGCACCTGTGCGAACAGTTGGCGGATGGTGTTGAAAAAGCCGACATACGTTGCCGGCACAGAGCGAGGGGTGCGGCCAATCGGCGACTGGTCCACCTCGTGCACGGCTCTGATTTGCCCTATGCCTTCGATATTTTTTTTACGCCTGCTTTTCAGCTCCGCCTGCACGGCAGGCAGGATGCACTCGCGCACGAGCGTGCTTTTGCCGGAGCCGCTCACGCCGGTCACGGCCGTGAACCGCCCAAGCGGCACAGCGAGGGAGAGATTCTTCAAATTATTTTTGCGCAACCCGCGGAAGATGAGTGACGGCGTTTTGTTTTTCCGGCTGGCACCGCGCCGGGCCAGGGGCGGGGTGGTTGGGCGCCCCTGGCCAAGCGCTTGGCCGCGGGAGTGTTGGCCGGCCAACTCGGTTCCGGTCAGCGATTTTTTGTTTCTCAAAATCTGCTTAAGTGAACCGGCGGCAACAACCTGGCCACCCTCGATGCCGGCGCCTGGCCCGAGGTCGATGATGTAGTCGGCGCGCGCCATCGTGTCCTCATCGTGCTCGACAACAACCACCGAGTTGCCCCGCGAGCGGAGTTGTTCGAGCGCGCCGAGCAGTTGATGGTTGTCTCGCGGGTGCAGGCCGATGGTCGGTTCGTCGAGCACGTACAGCACGTCGCTCAAGTTTGAGCCAAGCTGAGCAGCCAGGCGGATACGCTGGGCTTCGCCGCCGCTTAACGTGGTCACCGCGCGGCCAAGTTGCAGGTAGTCGAGGCCAACCTCGCACAGAAAACTCAGTCGCGAGGCGATCTCCGGCAGAATGTCGCGGGCAATCTCCGCGCCGCGTCCGCGCCACTTGAGTGCTGTGAACAGCTCGCCCGCCGACTCGACACTGGCTTGGGCGAAGACATCGATGGTTGGCTCGGCGCCGAACTTGCGCTTGGCTAAGCGCGGCAGCGGCAGTCGGACGGCTCGGGCGAGGGGAGCGAGCCGGGCGCCGTCGCAGTCGGTGCACAACTCGCGGCTCTCCTCCTGCCAACTGAACCACGTTTCCTCGACCGACTCCTGTGCATCGCCGCGTTCAACGTCCGGAATGTAAAACGTCTCGCCGAAGCCCCGGCAAGTCGGGCACCAGCCGCGGGCGGAATTGTAGCTGAAATCCTTCGGATCGAGCGGCGCGAACGACCGGCCGCAGTCGCCGCACGCGTTGCTCGTCGAGTGAACCGTCTCGCCGCCGGAGTCGTCGACGGCGAAGAGTGTGCCTTGGCCAACGGCGAGGCATTCGGCGATCAACCCGGCGGCGTTTTGGGCACCGCGTTTTTTAAGCCGGCCGACAACCGCCTCGACATCGTGTTCGCTGTAGCGGTCGAGCCGCAGCGGCTCGGCGGTCGGGAGGAACTTGCCGTCGGCCCGCACCTGTTCATAGCCCTGCCGCGCGGCCCATTCGCCGACGTCAGTGTGGAAACCCTTGCGATTCCTAATGCGCGGGGCGAGCAGCATGAGGTCACCTCGTTTTTTGGCCTGTGTTTTCAGGCTGCCGACGAGTGAGTCGAGGGTCTGTGCCTGCACCGGCAACTGGCAATCGGGGCAGTGAATGACTCCGAGCTTGGTGTAAAGCAGCCGGATGAAATGGTAAATCTCGGTGACGGTGGCGACGGTGCTTTTGCCGCCGCCGCGAGAGATGCGCTGCTCGATGCTCACGGTGGGCGGCAGGCCGTGAACGGCGTCGACGTCGGGCCGCGGCATCTGCTCGACAAACTGTCGCGCGTAGGCGTTGAGCGAGTCGAGAAACCGGCGCTGGCCCTCGGAGAAAAGGATGTCAAACGCGAGCGTGCTTTTGCCGGAACCGCTGACGCCGGTAACGACGACGAGCTTGTTGCGCGGGATGCGGACGGAGAGGTTGCGGAGGTTGTGTTCGCGCGCGCCCTCGACGGAGATCCAGCGGGAGTCAGCCGACTTTTTGCTCCGCGCGGCCACGGTTTACATGCGGTCGGTCGTCTCGAGGCCAAGCGTCTCGAGGCCGGTCTTGAGCACTTGGCCGGTGAGGTCGCAGAGGGCGAGTCGCTGCGTGCGGATTTCGCCCTCGGCTTGGAGCACTGGGCAGTTCTCGTAAAACGAGCCGAAGTGGCCGGCCAGTTCGTAGAGGTAGTTGCAGAGGTAATTCGGGCGGCACTCGTCGACGACCTGCTCGAGCACGAGGCCGAAGTGCAACAGGTGCTTGGCCAGCGTGAGTTCCTCCGCTTGGCCAAGCGCGAACGACTCGGGACGTGTCAGTGACTCGTTGCCGAGCTTGCGGAAGATGCTGCGGATGCGCGTGAAGGCGTAAAGCAGGTACGGCGCGGTGTTGCCGACGAGCGCCAGCATGGTGTCCCAGCTAAACACGTAGTCGCTCTGGCGGTTGCCGGAGAGGTCGGCGTACTTGATCGCGCCAAGGCCGACGACGCGGGCGATGTCGTGCCGTTCCTCCCCGGGCAGGTTGGGGTTTTTTTCGCTGACGACATCGAAGGCGCGCTGCTCGGCCTCGTCAAGCAGGCCGGAGAGCCGGATAATCTCCCCGCTGCGCGTCTTGAACGGCTTGCCATCCTCGCCGAGGATCGCGCCAAACCAGACGTGGTTTAGCTTCATGCCGTGGCCCGGCTTCCAGCGGTTGTACAGCTCGAAGAGTTGCTGAAAGTGCAGTTGCTGCCGGCCGTCGGTGACATAGATGACCTCGCTTGGCTGCCAACTGTCTTGGCGGTGCTCGAGTGTGGCGAGATCGGTCGTGGTGTAGTTGGCCGCGCCGTCGCTTTTTTGGACGATGGCCGGATGTTTTTTGAGTGACTTGTGGTCGTTGAAAAAGACGACCTGCGCGCCTTCGCTTTCCTCGGCGATGCCTTGCGTGACGAGATCATCGACGACTCCCTTGAGGCGGTCGTTGTAAAAACTTTCGCCCAGCGTCTCGTCAAACTCGACGCCGAGCCGGCCGTAAATCTCATCGAACTGGTGCCGCGAGAGATCGATCATTTCGTGCCAAATGGCGAGGTTTTCGGCGTCGCCATTCTGCAGCTTCACCAGTTCCTCACGGGCGCGAGCGAGCACGGTTTCGTCTCCGTCGCAGGCGGTGTTGACGAGCTTGTATAGGCGCTCCATCTCGGCGAGGGCGTCTTGGCCAAGCGCATCTTTGTCGAGGTGCTCCTTCCAGCCGACGAGCAGTTTGCCGAACTGCGTGCCCCAGTCGCCGATGTGGTTGTCAGTGACGACCTTGTGCCCGAGCAGCCGAAACACCCTGGCCAAGGCGTAGCCGAGTATGGTAGAGCGGATGTGCCCGACGTGCATCGGCTTGGCCACGTTGGGCGACGAGTAGTCGATGATGATCGTGCGCGGCTCGGCGGCAGTGCGGTAAAACAGATGCTCCCCGCGGGTCGCACTGACGAGGGTATCGGAGAGGGCGGCGGTTTTGAGCTGAAAATTCAGAAAACCCGGCCCGGCGATCTCGACCGGTTCGCAGTAGTCGGTGACGTCGAGTTGCCCGACAACTTTAGCGGCGAGTTCGCGCGGGTTGAGCCGGTTGCGCTTGGCCAAGCCGATGAGGGCGTTGGTCTGATAATCGCCAAATTTCGGCTCGGGGCAGGGTCGGACAAGGACGCTCGAGACATCGGCCTCCGGCATGAGTTCGAGGACCGCCCGCTGTAGTTTCTCCTGTAGGGCGAGATGGATCACGATTTGTGTCGCTTGGCCGAGTGGGCTATCGCCGGCTTGGCCGAAAGGGAAAATGGCACTGGCTTAACTCTCTTGCGAGCTGCGGATAATCTGGTACATCTCCGCCGCGTCTTCGGCCTCCTCGAGTGACTTGCGGAATTCTTTCTTGTGCAGCACCTTCGCGATCTTTGCCAACGTGTGGAGGTGTTTCTGGAACTGGCCCTGCGGCACGAGGAAAAGCATCACGAGGTTGACCGGCTGGTTGTCGAGCGCGTCGAAGTTCACGCCGTCCTTGCTGCGGCCAAACGCGCCGGTTACGTCGTCGATCAGGTCGGTCGAGGCATGCGGGATGCCGATCCCGAAGCCGATGCCGGTGCTCATCGAGGTCTCGCGTTTCTTGACGACGGAAACAATCGCCTCGCGGTGGTCGGACTCGATTTGTCCGTTATCGACGAGCAAATCGATCAGTTCTTCGATCGCTTCCCAGCGGTCAGAAGCTTTCAAGTCCGTGACAACCTGTTCCTTGGTGAGAAAATCAGCCAGCTCCATGATATGCGCCCAACACCGTAACCCGGCCCGGATTTGCTACCTGTTTTGCGAACGGCTTACAAGCGCGAACTTCATTGCCAAAACCTCCCCTAGGCGACAGACTGCCGATGCCCAAATGAAAACGACAATCAGGCGTTGCGCAGCCGTGGTGGCGGCTTTGAGCGTTTTGATCGGCGCAGGGCTGGCCGAGTCACCGGCCAAGCTGTCGTCGGTGGACGTCATTCTCAAGCGGAACATCGAGGCGCTTGGCGGCGAGAAAGCGATGCGCAGGCTCAAGAATCGCGAGACTCGGGGAAAGATCGAGTTGACGGCGTTCGGCGTGGAGATGCCGGTAGTCATGCGGCAGGCTGCGCCCAACAAGGAAATGATGGAGTTGACGATCGAGGGGTTGGGAACCATTCGCGATGTGTTCACCGGGCGCAAGGGCTGGACGAAAACACCGGACGGGAATGTGACCGAAAAAAAGGAGCGCGAAGTGACCAACAAAAAAATCGAGGCGGATTTTTACACCGACCTCAATTTCAAGAAGAACTACCCCGACATCGCGTTTCAGGGCATGGAGCAGCTCGACGGCAAGAGAGTGTTTGCCGTCAAGATGACGCCGAAGAAAGGGGACGCGGACACGTTTTATTTTGACACCGAGACGGGGCTGGTCGCCGGGGTTGCCTCCACCGCCGAGATACAGGGGCGGGAGGTGGCCACCAAGGTGCTTTTTCGGGACTACAAAACGGTGGACGGGGTGCAGATTCCGTACACGCTGGAACTGAAGGAGCCGTCGTTCGCGGCGTTCATGATCCGGCTCGAATCGGTGAAGCACAACGTCAAGGCCGACGCCGACTGGTTCAAGAAAATCAAGTGAGTGACCGGGAGAAGATCGCCTCGCAGATCATGGTCGAGGGGCTGGTGGCGATCGTGCGCGTGTCCCGGCCCGAGCTGGCGATGCCATTGGCCACGGCGCTCGTCGCGGGTGGCATTCGGGCGGTGGAGTTGACGATGAGCATCCCCAACGCGCTCGAGGCTGTCCGGACGATCGACCGTGAGCTTGGCGGCGAGATCCTGCTCGGCGTCGGCACGGTGATCGATGACGACACCTGCCGGGCGGCGATCGACGCCGGGGCGAAGTACATCGTCAGCCCGGTCACCCGGCCGTCGCTGGTCAAGGTGGCGCACGCGATGGACCGGCCGGTGATGCTGGGCGCCTACACACCGACCGAGGCGCAGACGGCGCACGAGGCCGGGTCGGATTTCGTCAAGATATTCCCGGCCGACACGCTGGGCCCGGGCTACATCAAGTCGTTGCTCGCGCCGTTGCCACACCTGAAAATCGTCCCCACCGGCGGGGTGAACCTCGACACAATGGAGGCGTTTCTCGCCGCCGGTTCGGCGGCGCTGGGCACCGGCTCGGCCCTGCTGAAAAAGGAGATCATCGCCGGAGAAAACTGGGGAGAACTGGAGCGCCTGGCCAGGCGGTACGCTGACAAGTTGGCCGAACTGAAAGGCAAGCCGGGACATTGACTCGTCCGGCCAATTTGGCTTTACGACAGGGAAGAAATTTGATACGCAACGCGCGTGACTGAGACACCCCCCATCGGGTTCATTGGCGCCGGCAGAATGGCGACCGCCATGGCCAGGGGCTTTATCAACGCCGGCCTTGTCTCACCGGACAACTTGATTGCCAGCGATCCAGTTCCGGCCGGGCGAGATGCCTTTGGCCAAGCGCTTGGCTGCGAGACCACCAGCTCGAACGCCGACGTGCTGGCCAAGGCCAAGGTTATTTTTTTGGCGTTCAAGCCGCATCAACTCGGCGAGGCGATGGATACGGTGCGCGGCCAGTTTGACGAATCCCATCTCGTGATTTCCATTTTGGCCGGCGTGAAGCTGGCCAGGCTAGATGAGGCGTGCGGCGGCCAAGCGCGGGTGGTGCGCGTGATGCCCAACACGCCGGCGCTGGTCGGCGAGGGCGCTTGCGGCTACGCGCTTGGCCAAGCGGCCACGGTGGACGACGGCGAACTGGTAAAGCGGCTGCTCTCCGCCGTCGGTGTGGCCCACGAGGTGAAGGAGAGTTTGATCGATGCGGTGACCGGCCTGAGCGGCAGCGGCCCGGCATACGGCTACACGATCATCGAGGCGTTGAGCGACGGCGGCGTGGCGGCCGGCCTGCCACGGGACATTGCGACCAAGCTGGCTGCGCAAACCATGCTTGGCGCGGCGAAGATGGTGCTCGAGACCGGCCAGCATCCCGGCGAACTCAAGGACATGGTTTGCAGCCCGGGCGGCACGACGATCGAGGGCGTGCACGAACTCGAGGAGGGCGGCGTGCGCAGCGCGCTCATCAATGCTGTGCGCGCGGCGACGGAGCGGGCCGTCGAGCTGGGGCAGGAATAAGCACCGATGGCGTATCCCCCACCAACCGAGAAGCAGGCTAGGATCCTCTGGACCTCGGTGACGGCGTTGGCGGTGGGGATTCTGCTCGCGTTGATTGCCCTGCTGACGTTGGGCATCGCCTGGGTGGTCAACGCGCTGTCCTCGGTGCTGATTCCGCTGGCGATTGCCGGGGTCATCGCCTATTTGCTCGACCCGATTATCGATTGGTTTCAAAGGAAACGCGGCTTCAAGCGCCAGAATGCGATCATCCTGGTGTTTTGTATCGCAGTGCTGCTGGTGGGGGGAGTGGTGGCATCGGTGGTGCCGTCGTTGATTTCCCAGGTGAGCGACCTCACGACCGAGTTCCCGAAACAAGTCAAAAAGTTTCAGGAAAATGTGAGTTCGATCGTCAAACCGGGCGATCCCGCCAAGCCGGCTAACACGTCCACCAATGCACCGGCCGAGCCGGTCTGGCTCAAGCCGCGGGAGTGGATGAAGAATGTCGGTGTGACGAACGAGAAGGCGCGGGAGTTCATGGTGGACGCCGTGGAGAAAATATCGGCCTGGGTGCTCGAGCAGTTGAAGAAAGTCATGTCGTTGTTTGGCTTCTTGGCCGGCTTGGCGCTGGTGCCGGTGTATGTATTTTACTTCCTGCTCGAGAAACGGGGCATCAAGCGGAACTGGACCGATTACCTGCCGGTGCGCGAGTCGCGGGTCAAGGAGGAGATCGTATTTGTGCTGCACTCTATCAACGACTGCCTGATCGTGTTTTTCCGCGGCCAGGTGCTGGTGGCGATGTGCGTCGGGGCGCTGCTCACGGTCGGTTTCCTGGCGATCGGACTGAAGTACGCGGTCCTGCTGGGCGTCATGGCCGGGCTGCTGAGCATCATCCCGTATCTCGGGGTGGCGTTGAGCATCATCCCGGCGTTCGTGCTGGCGATGATCCAGTTCGTGCCGGACGACGGTTGGCTCAAGCCGGTGCTCATCCTGGTTGTGTTCGCGGCGGTCCAGACTATGGAGGGCCTGTTCATCTCGCCCAAGATCATCGGCGACCGGGTGGGGCTGCATCCGCTGACGATCATCGTTGCCGTGATGGTGGGGACAACCCTGCTGGGGGGCATCATGGGCGGGGTGTTGGCCATTCCGTTGACCGCTGCGCTGCGGACGCTGATGCTCCGTTACGTCTGGAAGGATCGTGTGCATTCCAGCGAGACGTCCGCAGCATCGTGAGCGACAAAACCCCACAATCGGACACACCTCCCAGTGGGGAGCGGCTGCGCATCTTTTTTCTCCCCAACCTGATGACGGCGGGCAATCTACTGTGCGGGTTCCTCGCGCTGACGTTCATCGTGCAGGTGGTTCCCGGTTTGAAGGTGGCTGGTTGCTGCGAATCTTCGTTGTGCTACTGCTCGTTCGCGGTTTTCAGTGATGCAGACATTGATAATATCAAGAACGCCCTTTGGCTGATCCTGGGGGCATTTGTGTTTGACGCGTTGGATGGAAGAATTGCGCGCCTGATCGGGAAGGAAAGCCCGTTTGGGCTTCAGTTCGACTCGCTGGCGGACATTGTTTCGTTTGGGGCCGCGCCGGCGTTCCTGATGCAGCGGGTGATCCTGCACGACTTTAACGTTGATATTGAGAGGCTTGGCCTGGTGGTGGCATCGGTCTACCTGCTGTGCGGCGCGCTTCGGCTGGCTCGCTACAACTGCCTGTCGGTAATGCCCGACTCAGGGAACAGCCGGGAATTCCTCGGATTCCCGATTCCGGCTTCGGCGGCGTTGGTGGCTTCGTTGACGATGTTTCTCGTCTGGCTGGAGGAGAAAAATTTGCCTACCAGCTCGTGGCGTTGGGTGTTGCTGGCGGTGCTGGTGTTTCTCTCGGTGATGATGGTCAGCGAGGTCAAGTATCCGTCGTTCAAGAAGCTGGATTTCCGGTCGCGGCGGCCGTTCGCCAAGTTTGCCGGCGCGGTGGTGGTAGCGGTCTGTTTTGTGTTCCTGTGGAAATACCTCGTCCCGATCGTGCTACCGCTGATCTTCACGTCGTATCTGGTTTATGGGTTTGTGCGGCCACGGTTGTCGCGTAAGTTGAGGAGGGAGATCGAGGAGGAGGACTTCGATGACGAGTAGTCCGGAAGGCGGTGGCCATGAATCCTGCTGACTATGCAATAGCCATCGGCGCGGGGGTGTTTACCGGTTTCGTGTGTGCGGTGCCGGTGGGTCCCATCAATGTCGCCATCATGGAGGAGGGCATTCACAGCGGCCGGACACGGGCGCTGATCATCGCGGTGGGCGCGCTGCTGATGGAGATGATTTATTGCGTCATTGCCTTCGGCGGATTTGCCAACCTGTTTGAGGATCCCACGCTCCGGGCAACGGTGGAATTGATCAGTTTTCTTGCGGTGACCATTTTTGGGATCCGGTACCTGATGGCCGACACCGTGACCGTCCAGGGAAAACGCGCCCGGATGATTGAGCAGCGGTTGCATCCCCACACCATGTTTTGGACCGGTTTCGTCCGGGTGCTGGTGAACCCCAACGTGCTCCTGTTCTGGATCATGATCTCTGCAGTGCTGCTGGCCAACGGGACATTGCAACCTGAATGGCAAAGCCGCATGTCCTGCGTCGCCGGTGCCGGTCTGGGTATTGCTGCCTGGTTTCTGTTACTCGTATTTGGCAGTGCCCGGGTGCGAAACCGGTTCTCGGACAGGACACTCGTCCGGTTTTCCCACGTGTCCGGCCTTCTCCTGCTGTTGTTGTCGGTGGTGATTGCGGTGCGCCTGATTGGCACCGTCGCACAACACAGCAATTAAGCCGGCACTCAGTGCTTGGCCACAAAAAAGACCGGCGGTTGCTCGCCGGTCTTTGGTTTAGAGGGATTGAGGCCGGGTTTAAGCCAGAGCCTTTTTGGTGGTCTTGATGATGACGGCCGCAATTTTGTACGGATCACCGTTGGACGCTGGACGCCGGTCTTCCAAGCGGCCTTTCCAGCCACCGTCGATGGTGCCCACCGGAATACGGATGGAGGCGCCACGGTCGGAAACCCCGTAGGAGAACTGGTCGATCGCTTGGGTTTCGTGCAGCCCGGTCAGGCGTTGGTCGTTGTCGGCACCGTACACTTCGATGTGCTCTTGGATGTTGTTGCCGAATTCTTCACAAATTTTGTTCATGAGATCTTCGCCGCCCTGGTCGCGCATGGCTCCGTTGGAGAAGTTGGCGTGCATGCCGGAGCCGTTCCAGTCGCCCTTGATGGGTTTCGGCTCCAGGTTCACGGAGACGCCGTAACGCTCGCCAATGCGCTCGAGCAGGTATCGCGCAACCCACATTTCGTCGCCGGATCGGGCTGCGCCCTTAGCGAAAACCTGATATTCCCACTGGCCCATCATTACTTCAGCGTTGATGCCTTCGACGTTGATGCCGGCATCCAGGCAGATCTGCAAATGCTCATCGACGATGTCTCGTCCGATTGCGTTGGCAGCACCGACGGAGGTGTAGAAAGGACCCTGCGGGCCGGGGAAACCGCCTTTCGGGAAACCAAGCGGTAGATCGGTGTCGGTGTCCCACAAGACGTATTCCTGCTCGAAGCCGAACCAGAAATCGTCGTCGTCGTCGTCGATGGTGGCGCGTCCGTTGGATTCGTGCGGGGTGCCGTCGGCGTTCATGACTTCAGACATCACCAGCCAGTTGTCGGTGCCGACCTTGTCGGGGTCCGGGAACAAGGCAACCGGCTTAAGGAGGCAATCGGAGTCGTTGCCTTCAGCCTGCTCGGTCGATGAGCCGTCAAATGACCACATGGGGCAGTCTTCCAATGTTCCACCAAAATCGGTCTCGACCTTGGTCTTGCTTCGCAGGCTTTGGGTCGGCTTGTAGCCATCCAGCCAGATATATTCGAGTTTTGCTTTGCTCATGATTAGTTAACGATAAAAAATATCCCATGCCGCCTGAAATCCCACCAAGCGACAAAACAAGGGCCTGTTCAAGGCCCCTCCCCATTAGGCGTCCTTATGACACTGGTTATCAAGTCTTTTTTGCTGTCGGTGATTGCAAACGACCCAGC
>CAJWEP010000098.1 GCA_913030945.1 uncultured Verrucomicrobiota bacterium | reverse complement strand
TCGCCTTTTGCAGGATTTTGTGAAAGCAGAAATCCATCCTCAACCAAAGCACCCGCTCAAATCATTGACCCCCGCCCCCCCCTTATCTTGATTGAAAGCCTCCCTGTGGGTTAGAATTTCAAGCACATGCCGCAAGAGTATCAGCCATAAGAATACAAGGCGTTCATAAGCTACTCGCATCGGGACGAGAAGTGATGAATTATTCAAAGCGCTATGAAATGAAAACACTACTCCCCATCCTCTCCCTTATCGCGTTCCTGTCGACTGCCTTGCAGGCTGCACCTGCCACTCCTCGAGACTTGGCTGCCGAGGAGGTCGAAAACCTCCTCGGGCTGGCCCTTCACGAGCACTCCTTTTCCTGGAATGCCACCGGTCAGGTCGGTTACCAAGTCCTCGTGGCCAGTGATCCGCGAAAGCTCGCGGCCGAGGTCGGCGATCTCTGGAACAGCGGCATGCGGCGCTCAGACAAGCAATCTGGCATTCTTTGCCGTGGCCATGCCTTGCAACCGGGGCAAGAAGTCTGGTGGAAGGTTCGCGTCTGGGACAAGGAGGGCAGCCCGGGCGACTGGAGCGAGGCATCTCGTTTCAAGATGCCGGTTGTCGAGGTCAAGGTGAGCCGCGTGGTTCTGCTCGGTGGCAACCTAATCCACGGCATGGAGGATCACGGTTACTTCGAGGCGGCTGTCACTGTCCGCTGGCCACACCACGATCTCACCTTTCGCAACATCGGCTGGCCAGCGGACGATGTCTTCGGCACCGCCCGGGGCGAGTTCGGTTCGGCCCGCAATACCCGCTCCTGGAAGCCTCCTGGGGAGGAGGCGGGATTTGGCTTCACCAAGATGCGCAAACATATCGCGGAGGCCAACCCGACCACCTTGATCGTGGGCTACGGGGCCGAGGTTGCCTATGCCGACACCGAGGCCAAGATTAAGGACTTCGAGGCCGGCTACGAGAAATTGATCACTGAACTGGAGGGGATGGGAGCCCGGTTGGTTCTGCTCACTCCCATCCCTCAGAAGAAGTGGCCCAGCACGCTCCCCGATCCCACCTCAAGGAACAAGCGCCTTCACCAGGCAGCTGACTTCATCCTTCAGTTGGCCGTCAAACGCAAGCACCTCGGGGTCAACCTCTTCGCCGATGATCCCGATCAGAAGGAAGGCCTCGACTACAAGGATGCCCTCCACCTCTCGCCCACGGGCTATCGGCAACTCTCCGTTCGCTTGGCTCGTCAGCTTGGGGTCGCCGAGGAACTGGATCTTCAGGTAGGTGACGAAGAGGGGCAATTGACCATTGCGTCGGAAGCCTTCGGGCTCGGTTCCCCTGTTCGGACCAAGCGGGGCCTTAGATTCGACCTCGCGATGGATCGCTTGCCCGCGACTGGCTCTCCTTTCCTTGCCTCCAGCGAGGTGAATGGGATCGAGTTGTGGCACGACGAGGAGAAGCTGGTTACTGTTGGGCAAGAAGGTGAGTCCCTATCCGGCGGCCCAGACTTTCAGCAGGCCGAGCGTTTGCGTCGCCTGATCGTGGAGAAGAACGCGCTCTACCGCCACAAACTTCGGCCCATCAATAAGGCCTACATCTTCCTCTTTCGGCGACACGAGATGGGGCACTTAGCCAAGGAAATGAAAGACTTTGACGAATTGGTTGCGGGCAAGGAGGAGATCATCGCCAAGGTTCGAGTACCCAGGATCCAACGCTACGAGTTGCGGGTCCCTGAGCGGTGGCGCGCTCCGCGCAATTACCCAGACCACGAGGTACCGAAAAACATCCCCGATCCCGACCCGATCGCAGAGCTCAAGGCAATCACCGTGCCCGAGGGATTCGAGCTGAACCTCTTCGCCGCCAATCCCATGATCCAAAACCCAATCAATCTCAACTGGGATTCCCGTGGACGGGCTTGGGTGGCGACTTCCACCACCTACCCGCACATCAAGCCGGGAAACGAGCCCAATGACCGCATCGTCATACTCGAGGACCTCGACCACGACGGCATGGCCGACAAGCACACCGTGTTTGCCGAGGGACTCACCGTGCCACATTCGGTCATGCCGGTGGAGGGTGGGGCCTACGTTTGCAGCACTACGAAATTCATCTTCCTCGCCGATGCCGATGGCGACGACAAGTCGGAGTCGCGGCGCGTGATCTACGCGGGATTCGGCAATGCCGATGTGCACCACATGATACACGGTCTGCGTTGGGCCCCGTGGGGCGACCTCTACTTCACCCAGTCGATCTACATCAATACCTTCGTCGAAACCGCATATGGCCCAAGACGGATGAACGGCAGCGGCATTTGGCGCTTTCGCCCCGATGGCGAACGGCTCGACGCCTATGCCGTGGGAATGGTCAACCCTTGGGGTTTAGCTTTTGATTACTGGGGGCAGTCATTCGGCACCGACGGTGCCGGTGGCTCGGGTCCGCATTACGTTTTCCCCGGAGCCGCCTTTCGCACCGCCGTCGGGGCTCATCGCGTGCTCGAAGGCCTGATCCCCGGCAAGCCAAAGAACATCGCGGCCGAGTTTGTGAGCGGCGACCATATGCCGGAAAACTGGCGGGGCAGCCTCTTAGCCAGTGACTTTCGAGCCAACCGAACGATCCGCTACGAGTTGCAGAAAAAGGGCAGCGGCTATACCGCAAAGGAGGTCCAAACCGTCCTCCGCTCCAGTCACCGTTCGTTTCGCCCAGTGGACATCAAGATGGGTCCCGACGGTGCCGTCTACGTGGTGGACTGGTATAACTCAATTATCGACCATGGGGAGGTTGATTTCCACCATCCCTCGCGCGACAAGGCACATGGTCGCATTTGGCGTCTCGTGGCCAAGGGGCGTCCGTTGCTTAAGCGCGAGGTCATCGCCGGGACCAAACCATCTGCCCTGCTCGATATGCTTCGCTCTCCGGCCCAGTATAACCGAGTGCAGGCGAGGCGCGAGCTGGCCATGCATGAACCCGCCAAACTGTTGCCGATGATCAAGAAGTGGCTCGGAGATCTGGACAAGAAGGATCCCGACTATGAACACCATCGCCTTGAGGGACTCTGGTTGGTGGTGGCTATCCGGGCGGCTTACCCAGAACTGGCTGCGGAGGTGTTGCGTTCACCTAGTCCGCAGGCTAGGGCAGGTGCCGTCCGTGCCATTGCCAACTGGAGTTCAAAGGCCGGTCCGATCGCCAAGTTGCGTTTGCTTGCCCAGGCGGTGGAGGACCCGGATCCCCGCGTGCGACTGGAGGCCATCTGCGCCTTGCGCGATATTGGCACCTTGGAGTCGGCCAACCTCGCCTTGCGTGCCCTGAGCCAGGAAACGGACAATAACCTCGCTTTTGCCCTCGAGTTGACCGTCCGTCAACTGCGGGACAAGTGGCTGCCCGCTATGCAGACAGGAAAACCCGTTTTCGACGGCGATTCTTCGCGTCTCGCCTATGCCTTGAAGGAGGTGGGCGACCCGCGAGCCATCGCCCCACTTGTGGAGGTCATCCAGAAGGGAGGCATAACGGGCAAGGACCTGCCGCAAGCTGTCACCACGGTGTCCGCTCTCGGTGAATCCGCCGAACTCGATGCCATGTTGTCCTTGGCCAGGAAGTCGCCGGTTCTGCTGTCCGCTGTTGCAGCGGGAGCCGCAAACAATTCACGCACTCCCGGTCAATCAGAAGCCGTCAAGGAATTCCTAACGAGCAAACAGGGCAAGACCCGTGTAGCCGCCGCCCAGTTGTGCGGAACCTGGAAAGTGAGTTCGGCCCGAGACAAACTCCTCGAGATGACCAGCAACCAAAACCTCCAACTGGAAGAGGCTGTATCCCTTTGTCTCGCCCTCGGTTCCCTCGGGGCTACGGCCGACCTGCAAGAGCTTTCCAAGCCGGGTCGTTCGCCCAGGGTGCGGGCTGCGGCCGTTGCGGCCTGCGCCAAACTGGATGCCAGCAAGGCGGCCGATCCAGCGGCCAACTTGCTCGCTTCGCTGGCTGATTCCGGCACCGATGAGGCGGAGGTGGTCTTCGCTGCGTTCATCGGCCTGCGCGAAGGGGTTGAGGGGCTGGCCAAGGCGCTCGCCAAAAATAAGCTCCGGCGACCCATCGCCATAGCCGGAGTCACCTTGGCTCATGCTTCCGGCCGGGACTTGCATGCTCTCATCGCGACCCTTAATGCAGCAGGAGGGCTCAACCCGATCGCCCAGAACCTTTCCGCGAAGGATCGAACCCAACTCCTGACTGACGCCAAAAAGAAAGGAAACGCCGAACGCGGCCGCGAAATCTATCATCGCAAGATGTTGCTTTGCGCCACCTGTCACCTGATCGACAACCGGGGGGGCAAGCTCGGCCCCGACCTTACCACTGTCGGCAGCTACATGACACCGGAGTCCCTCCTCGAGTCGCTTCTGAATCCCAGCAGCTCGATCAAGCAGGGTTACGAGACGGTTCTCGTCACGACCAAGGACAAGGCCCTTCTGGCCGGTTTGCTCCAGCGCAAGACGGGCGACTCGCTGCTTCTGCGTGATACCACCGGCAAGGTCACAGCCATACCCAATCGCAACGTCGCCAAGATCGACGTCAGCCCGGTCTCCCTCATGCCACCGGGACTCACTGCTTCGCTTCGCCGCGACGAAATGATCGATCTCCTAAAGTTTCTCACTTCCCTTGGCGTGAAAGTGAAGGGCTTATAGAAAACGTTTCAAAGAAAAAATTGGTCAAACAAACAGAACTCGTTTCATCACCAAGATTTCGTTAAGCCTTGCGAATCAGTAGGATGAAGGGGGAAGGGGGGTGGCGACCCCTACGGGACTCGAACCCGTGCTGCCGGCGTGAAAGGCCGGTGTCCTAACCACTAGACGAAGGGGTCCCCCTGTCGAAGGGCGGACAATCTATTGGCTTTCCGCCGTTTGTCACGAAAAAGATTCGGCAAAGCGCCGATTTGTCGTTCGCGTCAGGGCTGCCTTGGCTTGCCAACGGCCTGGCCGCTGGGCCAAATGGGGGGCGTGACCACGCCCAAGGCCACCATTAACAATGTCCGGATCCTCCTTGTCGCCCTGCTGACCCTTGCCCTGGATCAGTTGACCAAGTGGATTGTGATTCAGAAACTTCCCCGTGACGGGGAGCCGTTGGCTGTGGTGGACGGTTTTTTTGAACTCGTCCACTTTGGTAACACGGGTGCGGCGTGGAGCCTGTTTAGCGGGCATAACTTCTGGCTGGCGCTCTTCTCGCTGGCTGCGCTGATTTTCCTGTGGGTGTCGCGGCGTCATTTCGGGGCGGAGACCGTTCTTGGCCAAGTGGCGCTTGGCTTGATCCTCGGGGGCGTGGTCGGCAATCTCGTGGATCGCGTGGTGCATCATCACGTGGTGGATTTTCTCCAGTTTTACATCCCGTTCCGCTTCCCCGCCTTTAACGTGGCCGACAGCGGCATCTGCACCGGTGTGGGACTGATGTTCGTGCAGTCGTTCCAAAAACCGAAACCGGGAGAGACGTGGGCCAAGAAGGGGAAAGTACCGCCGGAGGCGCATAGTCTCGTTGCTACGGAGGAAGAATCGGAGGTGTGAGCGCTTCGGCGATTTACTTGGCCGGCGCGACGGCCAGCGGCAAGTCGGCGCTGGCGCTGTGCCTGGCCAAGCGACTGGGTGGCGAGATCATCTCGGTGGACTCGATGCAGGTGTACCGCGGGCTCGACATCGGCACAGCCAAGCCAAGCGCGGCAGAGCAGTCTGAGGTGCGACATCATTTGATTGACGTGGCCGGTCTGGACGAGCCGTTCGATGCCGCGCAGTTCGTCCGCTTGGCCAAGCGGGCCGAGGCGGCGGTTCAATCCCGGGACGCGAGGCCGATTTTCTGCGGTGGCACCGGCCTGTACTTTCGCGCGCTGTTCGACGGCTTGGGCGAGAGCCCACCCGGCGACGAGTCGCTCCGCTCCGTTTTGGAGGCCGCTCCGTTTGACGAGTTGCTCGACGAGTTGAAGGCGAAGGATCCGGCGGCGTTCGAGTCGCTCGATCGCAAAAACCGGCGCCGAGTTGTCCGTGCCGTGGAGGTGATTCGGCTCACCGGCCAGCCATACTCGAGCCAGCGCACTGGCTGGGGCGCACCTGGTCAGGCGCCGAGCAACTTGTTCTGCATCACGCGCGAGCCGGATGACTTGGCCAAGCGCATTCACGCGCGCGTGGACTCGATGTTCGAGCGGGGCCTGGTTGCCGAGACGGAGCACCTGGCCAAGCGCGGCCTGCGTGAAAACCGCACTGCCTGTCAGGCGCTTGGCTACCGGCAGGTGCTGGAGCACCTGGACGGCGAGTTTGGGTTAGCCGAGACGATAGAGCTGGTGAAGGCGCGAACACGGCAGTTTGCCAAGCGGCAGCGAACGTGGTTTCGCAACCAGATGGAGTGTCAGCCTTTCGAGTGCGCGGCGGGGGAGTTGGCGGACGGTTGCTGCGAGCGCCTGCTGGGGATGCTCGGTTGAGGTTACGGCGAGGGCGGGCTCGGCGGGGTCTCGGGCGGGTCACCACGCTGGCCGCGGGGTCCGGTCCGGCGTGGCCGCTTGTCACCGTTCTTTCCGTTGCGCAAGCCGGGATGACCTCCGGGGCCACCCTTGAACCGGTCGCGGGAAGTTGGAGGTCGCAAGTATTTCTCGAATTTCTCGAGTTGTTCTTCGGTCAGGTCGCCGCGGAGCTTGTCCTTGAGCTTTTCGGTGCACGCTCGCATTCGAGGACGCATTTCATCCCAAGTCGTCTTCATTTCCTCGCGGCTGGCCTTGAACGCCGACTCGACCTTGGCGGCCTGCGTGTCAGTGAGTTGAAGGTCGCGCTGAATGCGCTTCATCAGCCAGTCCAACTGGCCCTCCATCCGCGAGCCGGGGCGATGCTCGGTGTTGCGCGAGCCGTGTTCGCGGGGGAACTGCCGGGGGAACGCCCGTGGTGGCTTGGTCTCGTCGTGGTCCACGACGAAGCCCCCGGTCACGACGCCGGCGGCGAAGATTACTACTGCGGCCAAGATGGGTTTCCAGGCGTTCACCATGTGAGCTCCAGGTCGTCGAACGAGGCCAGCATCACTGTCTCGAAGTCCGTGGACTCGAGTTCTCCCGCTGTCTGGATGGGGGATGTGTCTGTCGGCTCCCCTGCAGAGAACAGCACCGCGAGCAACATCACGCCGAGGCAGGGGGCGACGGCGCGCCAAAGCATGCGCGACCAGTGGGTCAGCGGATCGGGCGTGAGCAACTCACGCAGGCGCGCCATGATGCGCTTCTCGAAGGCGTACGGGACGCGTTCGTTGGCCGGGAGGTTGCGCGCGAAACGCAGGAACCGCTCGTCGGCGGAGCCGGTCTCGAGTGAGTGCTGCTCCCGCACCCGCGCCATCATTCGGGCCGCGAAGCCGCCCGGCACCCGTTCGTCTGTAGGGACGGTTTTCGCCAGTTTCAGGAACTGCTGCTCTGTCTCGTTGGCCTTCATGTGCCGGTATTTGTTGACGTCATTAGGTTTCACGGGGTTACAACCTTTTTTCCTTCATGAGAAATCGCTCCACGGCGGTCCGCATTTCCTTGCGGGCGCGAAACGCCTGCACCTTGACGAGCGACTCGGACCAGCCGGTGATTCCGGCGATTTCCCGAATCGAGCGCCCCTCGAGCTCCTGCAATGTAAGGACGATGCGAGCACGGTCGGAGACCTGGTCAAGCACTGTGTGCACCAACTCGCGAGCCTGTTCCAGCCCCTCGGGATTGTCGTCGGAGGGGATGTTGCCGAGGCGGTTCTGCCAGTTCTCGTCCTCGAAGAGCATGTCACTGATCGTGTGCTCGGGTCGGTTGCGCCGCCGGCGAAGGGCGTCGTAGCAGGTGTTGACCGAGAGCCGCATGAACCAGTGCTCAAACGGTGCCGTGCCCCTGTAGCTGCCGAGTTTTTGAAATGTCTTGGTGAAAATCGTCTGCACGACGTCCTCGACATCCGACTCGTTGCGAAAATATTTCCGCGCCATGCCGAACACGCGCGGCTGGTAGCGGATGATCAGTTCCTCAAAGCAGTCCACCTCGCCGCCGACCACGAGACCGACGAGTTCCTCGTCGGTTCGCACATCGGTCTCGGGAGCCGTTTCGGTTGCCTGCATCGGAGTCAGCGGATCGATCCCGCTCGAACAATAACACCTCCAGACGCCCATGGTTGCCCAAAAGTTACACCCCCGCTTGGCCAAGTGCGGCCGCTGCTTGCCAACCGGCGGGGATTGGGCAACAGTCCCGCCGCTTTTTATGCCAAGCGAAGACGATATTCTGAATGCACTCAAGGCGGTCAAGTACCCCGGCTACTCGCGGGACATTGTCTCCTTCGGCATCGTGAAGGATGTTGCTGTGGCCAACGGCGCGGTCAGCGTCGCCATCCATCTGACGAGTGCCAACGCCGAGGCCGCCGGGCAGATCAAGTCCGACTGCGAGGCGGCCATCAAGACGGTCGAGGGTGTTCGCCTAGCCCACGTGCAGGTGCAACAACCGTCGGGAGGCGGCCAAGCGCAGCCCGGTGGCCAGGCGCCTGGCCAAGCGCCGCAAAGGGCGTCCGGCATCGCGCGCGTCATCGCCGTGGCCAGCGGCAAGGGCGGCGTCGGCAAGTCCACCGTCTCGGTAAACCTGGCCTGCGCCCTGGCCAAGCGCGGCGCAAACATCGGCCTGCTTGACTGCGACATTTACGGGCCAAGCATCCCGCTGATGATGGGCGTCAACGAGCGACCTGCCGTCACTCAGGGCGACGAGAAACTGGTGCCCCTTGAGAACCACGGCGTCAAGCTTATGAGCATGGGCTTTCTATTGCAGGACGACCAGCCGATCATCTGGCGCGGGCCGATGATCATGAAAACCGTCCAGCAGTTTGTCATGCAGGTGGACTGGGGCGAACTGGATTACCTGCTCGTCGATCTGCCGCCCGGCACCGGCGACGCGCAGTTGTCCCTCTGCCAGACCGTGCCGCTCGACGGCGGGGTGATCGTGACCACACCGCAGGAGGCGTCGCTCGGCGTCGTGCGCAAGGGCATCGAGATGTTCCGCAAGGTCAACGTGCCGATCCTGGGCATCGTCGAGAACATGAGCTACTTCACCGCGCCCGGCGGCGAGCGGGTCGAGATATTCGGCCACGGCGGCGGGCGGGACGAGGCGGCGCGGCAGGGCGTGCCGTTTCTCGGCGAGATGCCGCTTTTCACCGAGATCCGCAAAGGTGGCGACGATGGCGTGCCGGTGGTCGTCAGCCAGTCCGGCTCACCCCCCGCCGGGGTGTTCGACCAAATCGCCGAACAGCTGCAGGAACAACTGGCCGGTTCGCCAGATTGATTTTTTAGCCAAATTACTGATTTAACCAGTTGACAAGCTGTCGAGATTTAGTAATTTGCGCGGCCTTTTCGCAGGTTCAGCGAACTTTTTGAACGATGCCGAATATCAAGTCAGCCAAGCGCCGGATGCGTAGTGACGCGACCAAGCAGGCCCGAAACCGCTCCGTGAAGAGCACCCTCAAGACGGCCGAGCGACGTCTCAATGACGCCATCAAGGAGGGTAGCAAGGAAGGGACGCAGGCCGCGTTGAATGCCGCCTCGTCCGCGTTTGACAAGGCCGCCAAGCTCGGCGTCATTCAATCCGCCAAGGCCGACCGCAAAAAGTCGCGCCTGGCCGGCCGCGCCAACGCCGCTGCGTAAGCCAAACACAGTAAAAACAGATTTCCGAAGCCCCGCCGCGTGCGGGGCTTTTTTGTGTTCAATAAGGGAGGGAGAATGCTACTCCGTGCGGTAGCGCATGGTGACGACGGCGCGCACTTTCTTCTCGATGGTATCCGTGTCGTACATGCCCCAGCTCGATGTCTCGGTGGAGTTGGGCTGGGTGATTTGGAAGATGCCCTGCGAGGCGGAAATGATGTTGGCGACGCGGTTGCCGCTACTCTTGGCCAGGCGCTCGGCCCGGAGCTTGGCGTTGTCGGCGGCCCGCTCAAGGAGGTCCAATTTCAGATCCTCGAGCTTGGTGTAGTAAAAACTCGGCGGGAAGGATCGGAACGCGATGCCCTGCCGGAGGAGTTGGGTGGACTCCTTGGCCAAGCGCTTGGCCAAGGCGACATCGGTCGTCGTGACGGTGAATATCTGGGTCAGTGTGTAGCTTTCGATTTCGGTGGTGGTATTTCCCTTGGCATCACGCTTGAAATGGGTGCTCACGTTGATGGTGCCTTCCTCAATGGCCTCTTCAGTGATACCTTGATTGAGGAGGAAATTCATGGTGGCGGTGAAATTCAGCTGTATTTTGTCGTAGCCATCGACTGGGTCACTGGCTCGCACAGAAATCTGTCCTCGCCACGTGCCGAGGTTGGAGGTGATCTCTTTTTCGGCGACGCCTTTGACCGTGACGCCATCCGCCGATGAGCGCATTTTCTCCAGTGCTCGTCCGCCGATGAGTGCCGACACGATGAGGCCAAGCGACAGGATGGCCGCCACGCCGTACCACGGTTGTTTGCCTACATCAGCCATAAAATTCCCAACTGCACCAAGCCAATCACAAAACCAAGCACGGCGCCAACTCCTTCGATGAACCGGAACTCGCGTTTCATGATGCCGAGCAGCATTTCCTCCAGCTTGTCGCTGGAGAATGCCGCCACCTTCTCGCGAACCACTGTCTCGACGTCCATGTTTTTCTCGAGGTGGCTCATAAACATCTCGCCCAGTTCCGGCACCGCCTTGGCCAGGCACTCGACCAGTGCGTGCTTCACCTTGGCCACCGTGTCGGAGCCGAGGAACTTGGACACCATCGGGAGGGTCTCCATCAGGTAGGTCTGCAGGAACTCATCCAGCTTCGCCTCGATCGACTTCGCGGCGTGCGTGACGAACGCCTCGCTTTGAAGTTCTTTGCGAACGTCCTCCATCGAGAACAGTTCGCGCGCGACCAGTTGGCCAAGCTTCTCCGCCAGCGCCTGCTGCCGCTTGGGGAACACGCCCTGCACGCGCAGCCCGAGGATGCGCCGCTCCTTGCGCGGGTGGAACAGCATCCGCACGGCGAGGTGGTTCGTGCCCCAGCCGATCGCGGCAGCGATCACCGGCAGCAGCAACCACGTCCACTTGAAAACCTCCGGGTCGGCTTCAGTCATTCTTGGTTGGGCGCACTTCGCGTTTGGGCTGCTGACCGATGTGCTGCGCGCCTAGCGTCACGATCTCCCGGCGCAGCAGCACCTTCATGTGGTGAAAGGTGGTCCGCTCCGTGTCGCAGAGCCGGGCGGGCGTCTTGGCCAGTCGCTCATCGCTGCGGATGTACCCAAGCACCGATTGCACCCCCGCGCTTGGCCCGGCGATGGTGCCGTTGATGCCCTCGTGC
>CAJWEP010000097.1 GCA_913030945.1 uncultured Verrucomicrobiota bacterium | reverse complement strand
ACCTGGTCCATGCGGTCGACCATGGCAGCGTGGATCGCCATCTTGCTCGACTGGAAATCGCGCTGTTCATCGGTCAGCTCTTTCCATGGCAGAGGGAGATTCACCTCCCCAGAGCCGAGCTTCTTGAGGGCGTCGGGGAAGTGATACGGCGGTCCCAGGTCGCGCTCCACCCCCGAGAGCTTCCCGGTGACGATGCCGATCTTCTGGATGCGCTCCCAGCGCACGTCACGGACCTTTTTCCACGACGTGCGATAGCGCTCCCGGTAGCGGACGATATCCTCGGGCAGAGCGTGTAGAGGGAAATGCGGAGCCGTGAAGGCCAGATAGTGGAAGAACGGCTTGCCGGAGTGATTCTCGGCATGTTCCTTGAGGCATTTGACCGCGTGATCGGCAATCGCATCGGTGGCATAGTAACCGGCATCCTTCTTCACCTCGGGCAGCTTCTTGTCATCCTCCCAGTGAACCTTCGGATAAAAAAACCGTCCCTGGTCCTTCAGGTAGTAGGAGCGGTCGAAGCCATTACCCAACGGCATGCCGTCGATGTGCCACTTGCCCGAGTGGTATGCGCGGTAGCCAGCCGGTTTCAGCATGGCGGGCAGTAGCTTCGCCCACGATGGCCGTTTACCTCCGCCCCCGCTCCGTATCCCCCTTGGCAGGCCAGGAACCACATCCCGGCGAATCTGCTGGGCAAAGTATCCGGTCAGAAGAGCCCCCCGCGTCGGCCAGCAACGCGCGGTATTGTAGAACTGCGTGAAACGCAGGCCATCGCGCGCCAGGCCGTCGAGATTGGGCGTCTCGATCTCGCCGCCGTAGCAGCCAAGATCTGAGAATCCAAGGTCGTCGGCCATGATAAGCAGAACGTTGGGACGTTCCGCGGTGCTGGCTGTTGAGACCAGGAATGCAAACACCAACATTGAAAAGAATGTTCTGATCATTTTGTTTTTTTCATTTCTTCCAGCGGAAGGTTTTGCCTTCGAGGATAAGATCGCGTTTTGACTTTCGCTTGGGGATGGGTTTGGCAAAGTTTTTTGGGGCTTTCCCGGCGAGCTGTTTTTTGATCTCCACGTATTTTGGCTGCTCGGCCAGGTTGCGCCACTCGTTAGGATCCTTTTGCACGTTGTAGAGCTCCTCACTGCCGTCCTTGTAGCGAATGTATCGCCATTCCCTGTTCATAATGGCGAAGGACTCCGGAAACATGTGGGGCAGGTAGACCTCGCGATCCTTGGCATTGTTCGGATCGGCGAGGGTGGCTGCTATCGATGTGCCCTCGAGGGTGTGCGGGGTCTTTGGCAGGTCGCATAGCTCGACGAAGGTAGGGTACATGTCGATAAGGCTTACAGTGACATCGGAGGTGGCTCCCTCGGCCACTCCCGGTCCGGCCCAGACGAATGGGACGTTTGATGTGCGTTCCCATAGAGTGTGCTTGCCCCAGTCACCTTTCTCTCCGTGGTGGTAGCCGTGGTCGGACCAGAGGACGATGATGGTGTTGTCAGCGTGGGGGCTGGCGTCGAGAGCGTCCAAGACACGTCCAATTTGGGCATCGGCGTAGCTCATGCAGGCCAGATAACCATGAAGCGCCTCTTGCACGGCTCCGAGCTTGACCAGGCGTTGGTGGATTCTCGATCGGTTGATCTTTTGCCGCCTGATGTTCCCGGGCAGGTCATCAAGGTCGTCCGCCTTATAGGGCGGAAGCTTGATCTCATTTCGCTTGTAGAGGTCAAAATATTTTTGCGGGCAATAGTTGGGGAAGTGCGGGGCATAGAGCCCCATCGCCAAAAAGAAGGGTTCGTCGTATTTTTTGCCCAATCGCTCGACCGCCCACTGGGCCCGCATGCTGTCGGCAAGGTCTTCTTCACGATTGTTAGGGACGGGGCCGAACTCCATGAATCCGCCGTTGCTTTTCGGCGCTCCCGGGGTGCGGTGGTAGGTGCCGTAGGGTCTCGGGTTGGGGAAGGGAACCTCCTCCGACCAGGAATCCATCGGAAATCCTGTCTCCCTTTGACGCTTGGTGCGAACGTAGAACTCATCCCAACCGCGCAGGTCGACGTTTCCGGCGGGGTGGTGGAAGAGCTTGCCCGCCCCCATGGTACGGTAACCGGCTTTCTTGAAGCTGCTCTGGAGGGAAAGAATCTTCGGATGATCGACGAAGTAGAGGGCGGTATCGTAGCAACCTGTGGTGGAGGCAAACTGGCCCGAGAAAATGGTGGCTCGTGAAGGGGCACAGAATACGCCGGCAGTGTGGGCGTTGGTGAAGTTGACGCCGCGCTTGGCCAAACGATCGATATTGGGGGTGATGGCGGCGGGTGTTGTGTTGTGGCACCCGATCCAGTCGTTCATGTCGTCGACCGCGAGGAACAAGACATTGGGTCTCTTGGCAATTTCAGCGGGGCAAACTGACAAGGCAGCAGCCAACCAAATCGCGGCGACAGCAGATGTCGGAGAGGCGTTTTTTATTCTCATGGTTTTTCCATAAATTGCTGCACGGGGCAGGAGAGCCAGCCGGTCACTTGGCCAAGCCGCACACGGGCTCGGATGTAGTAATGCAGCCGTTCTAGATCCTCGCCCTTGGTTTCAAGCGTGACGGTGTATTGGCCATTGCGCTTGGCCAAGGGGGTGGTTTTCCACTGGGCGTTTTTGTGGGGCATGCGCTCCCCGCTGGCTGGACCGGGCCATGGTTTTTCTCGGTAAAACGCGTGGCAGAGTTCCACCACCTCCACGCCCTTGGGCTGCCCGATGATGGCCTGAAAGCCAAGCGAGTCCTTCCCCGATGTGACCACCGGCGGCCGGACGTCCGGCAACGGCTCGCCGAAAAAGACGTGCCGCAGCCACAAGCGCATCGCTGCCACCTGCTGCGGTGCCAACGCAGGGTGACCGCCGTTGGGATGCACGTAAATCCGCGTGTCGCCCCGCAGTTGTTCCATCACCAGGCGCGCCTCGGTGGGATGGGCATTGAAGTCGTTCGAGCCGAGATTGAACAGGATGGTATCGCCGGTGATGTCGCTTGGCTTGATCTTGAACTGGTCGACCAAATGTGGCGTGAGCGGTTCGCGCACGGTGAGTTTTCGAAGCATCGACGGCGAGGCGAACGGGATCGAGCCGGACGACACCACCGAGACGATGCGCGGATCGTATTTCATCATCGCCCGCACCGACAGGCCGCCCTTCGATCCGCCGGCCAGGATCACCTTGTCAAACTTTTTGCCGAACACTGCCTCCGCCGCCGTCCACGCGCGCCACTTGGCCTTCATGATGCCTGCGAACGAAACCACGTTCGCGTCGCCGGTCTCGCGAAACCGGTCGAAGGTGGCGTCCTGCCACTCGCTCTCCTTGTGTTTGCCAGTGCGCTTGGCGAACTGCTGCTGCACCGGGTTGGGCTTGAACACCAGCACCGGCACGCCGACGCGCGCCGCCGTCTGCCGCCCGTAGCCCTCGAGCAGCACGCCGGGAACCTTGCGCCAATTCACCACGTGGCTGGCGAGAAACAGCTTGCCCTTGGCCGCTTCCGGCAGCTTCACCGGCACAAACAAGTGCGCGTCGTGCCACCAGTCCTCATCCATGAACCGCTGACTAAAAAACCGGAACACATAATGGCGCAGCGCCACCTCGCGGTCATCCACATCAACGGTCTCATCCCTGACGGACCTGCGCTCCAGTTCCAGTCCCTCCGGCGACTGCAGCACATTGAGGTCCACACGCAGCGGCGTGAGCTTTTCCAGCTCGGCCGCCTGAACTGACTGAAACACACCAGCCAGCAAAATGAGTGATGTGAGTGCGATCGGTTTCATGACAACAGCTTGGTGGGGACGATTTCGTATCGGCATGGCGTTACAGTTTTTTAAGCAGCCCCAGCATCGCGGCGCTGATTTTTGGCGCAGCCTGCTCCTCCAGATACGACGAGCGGGCAGGCCATGTCTCGTAGCCGCCCCATTCGTGCTGGCGCGGCGTGGGCAGGTAGCCGCGATAGCCGTTAGCCAGTTCGATAATGAACACCGGGGCCGGTCTGGCCTTTTTCTTCAGCGCAAGCCCGGTCTCGGCAAACATCTCGCACGGTACCGTCATGATGCGCAGTTCGCCGACGCGAAAGGCCTGCAGTACCACCGGCACCTTAGGAGGGAATGTCGCCAGTGCGAGTGCTTCCTGCGCGTAAATCTCCGGTCGCGTCAACCGCTGAGGATCGGTGTCATTAGCCAAGGTGTGCCGCGCCCAGACCAGGCGAGCGGCATCGGGACGACGTACTCCAAGCTGCAACTCGATCGCGGCAACAGCGAGCGTTGCGGCGTTGCTGTGCTCTATGTCTCCAATCACTTCTGCAACCTCGCCGGCAATGTCGTTGGCCACCCGCTGCATTTTCACCCAAGCAGGCAGCCGCTCCGGCTTGATTCGGAAATCGTTGTTGCTCACATCGCCACTGGTGCCGTTGGACATCATGGCAACAAATGGCGGGTGTTGCCGGTCGGCATCGAGCAGGTCCTGCACACGGTTGGCGAACAGCCCAAAATAATCAGCGCTGACATGCCCAGCCTGATAGCCGCCGACGTAATGTAGCCCGTAGTTAGCCAGCAACGCCAGCGGCCTTCCATCGGCATGCCGAACATCAAGCACCGATACCTGCGGGTCGACCAGCCCAACCGGTTCGAGCAGATCGGCCCCGCGCGGAGGATTCATTTTCACCTTGTCGCTCGTGCCTCCAAACGGATTGGCAACAACCGCCCCTGGCTTCATGAACCAACGCCGGTTGTGCACGTGTTGCGGCGCGCTGCCGAACCCCCAACCGACCCTGGCCGGCGCAAGATGATGCCCTGCACGCGTGATGCCGTCGGCGATGCGGCGGGCGACAAACTCGGCATACGCGCGATCCCTCGGTTCAGGATGAATTCCCACTATAGCAGGAGCGGCGTGCGTGTGGGTGGCAGCAATGAGAATGTATTCTGGAGCCAGACCGGTCGCCTTGCCAGCCAGTGACTTGGCACGTGCCACAACATCGCCACCGAGCATTCGCATGTCGCAAATCGCAATGGCCAGACGAATTGCACCATCGTCAAGCATGAGACAGCGCGCGTGAAGTTCGTCGTGAATACGGGTGACCGGTCCGCCTCGGGCGATCACGCCGCCGTTGGCAACTCCAAGCGCCGGGGTGATGTCCACCACCACCGCACCGGCCCTCAGCTGCCCCGGCATGGCAGAAACAGTTCCGCCCATGCCGAAAACTGCAAGACACCGCAACAAAGTCCAAAGGGAGCTCATCGCGCTGCGACCATGCGACACCCCGGCGCATCGATCAACGGCTTTTCTTTCCGGTTTAACCGGGATGCTTTAGGGTGCGCCGAGCATGACCTCGACAAATAAACCGCTTGGCCAGGCGGACCGCACCGAGGGGGACGTCAACCTCTCCGCACACCGCCGAGACTGGCAGCAGGCCAACGTGGACGACGCGACGCGTGAAACGCTCGCCCGCGACTCGGCCGTCTTTCTGCACCAGTCCCTCTCCACGCCGTGCCTCAGCGAGTTGACCGGCTGCAACGGCATTTACCTGACCGATGCCGCGGGGAGGCGGTACATGGACTTTCACGGGAACAGCGTCCATCAGGTCGGACACGCGCACCCGCGGGTCATCGAGGCGGTCAAGCGGCAACTCGACGAGCTGGCCTTCTGCCCGCGGCGCTTCACCAACCGGCCAGCCATCGTCCTCGCCGAGCGCTTGGCCAAGCTCGCGCCGGGTAACCTGGCCAAGGTGCTGTTTGCGCCGGGCGGCACAGCGGCCATCGGCATCGCAATGAAGCTCGCGCGCTACGCCACCGGACGGCACAAGACGATCTCGATGCGCGACTCGTTTCACGGCGCATCACTGGACGCCATCTCGGTCGGCGGCGAGGCGCTGTTTCGCGACGGGCTTGGCCCGTTGCTGCCCGGCTGTTTTCATGTTGCTTGGCCAAGCGCGGAGGCGGATGCCAATGCCATCGAGAAAATCCTCGTCGAGGAGGGCGACGTCGGTGCGGTGATCGCCGAGCCGATGCGCTGCACAACAATCGAGCGGCCACCGAATGGCTATTGGCGCCGCGTCCGCGAGCTGTGCGACGAGCATGGCGCGCTGCTGGTGTTCGACGAAATCCCGCTCGCACTGGGCCGCACCGGCCGAATGTTTTGCTGCGAGCACAGCGGCGTGACGCCGGACATCCTCGTGCTCGGCAAAGGCCTCGGCGGTGGCGTGATGCCAATGGCCGCAACAATCGTCCGTGCTGATCTCGACATTGTACCGCAGCGTGCACTGGGCCATTACACGCACGAGAAAAGCCCAGTCGGCGCCGCGGCGGCCTTGGCAACACTCGACGTGATCGAGTCGGACAACCTTCTCGAGCGCTCGAGAAAATTGGGAACCGAAACACTGGAGCAGTTGCGCAAATTGCAGCAATGCCACAACGCCGTCACCGACGTGCGCGGCCTCGGTCTCGCGATGGGCATGGAAGTGAGCAGCCCCGACACCGCCGAGCGAGTGCTATACGACTGCCTCAAAAATGGCCTGAGCTTCAAAATCTCCGGCGGCACCGTGCTCACTCTCACCCCGCCATTAACCATCACAGATGAACAAATGGCCAACGCCCTATCCGCCCTCGACGACGCCCTTGGGCGGCCTTAGCGGGTGTGCTCGCGGATGGTTTGCATCAGTCGTTGCATCCGCTTGAGTGCTTTTTTGCCCGAGTCGCGCTTGGCCAGGTTGGTGTATTCGTTGGGGTCGGACTTGTAGTCATACAACTCCACGCCGTGTTTTCCGTCATCCCACTCTGTGTAGCGGTAGCGCTCGGTGCGAATGGTGTGGCCAAGTTGATTGTTTTTTTTGACTCCGGGAATCTTCCCGCGTATTCGCGTCACCGTGAAGGCGGCTTGACGCACCTTGGCCTTGGGGTTGTTCAGCACTGGCATGAGGCTTACACCATTGAGGTGAGCCGGCTTGGGCAAGCCGCAAAGGCCCGCCAGCGTGGGGTAGAGATCGATCAACTCGGCGAGCGAGTCGCTGGCCTGACCGGCATTTTTCATGCCGGGGATGGAGAGGATGAGCGGCACACGGGCGCTACCCTCGAACAGGTCGCTCTTCTGCCACAGACCATGCTGGCCAAGGTGGTAGCCGTGGTCAGAAAAGAAAACGATGATCGTGTTGTCGGCAAGCTTGAGCCGGTCAAGCGCGTCGAGCAGTTTGCCGACGCAGGCGTCCATCAGCGAAATCGACGCATAGTAGGCCTGAATGATTTCACGGCGCTTGGCCAGGGACAACTCGCGCTGATGCACCCGGTCAGCGAGTGCAGCGGGCGGGATGTCGTCACGGTCGCCGGGCTTCTCCATCACGGGATCGATCTTGTCGAGCGGGTACAGCTTGGCGTAGTGCGCCGGGGCGACGTACGGTGTGTGTGGCCGGAAGAATCCCATCGCGAGGAAAAACGGCTTGCCGGTTTTGTCGGGGTGATGTTCCTCTATCAACCGGATCGCCTCGAGCGCGCCTTTGCCGTCAGTGTGATCCTCGTCCTGGCTCTCGACGATGCGCCAACTCAGCGTGCCGCCATATTTGCCCTTCTGCAAGGTGGCAACCGGCTCCAGCTCAGTGCGGTCGATGCCGATCGGGTTGGCGACGGTGTTCCACGACGCTGGGTCGTCCTTGCCGTCGGTGCCGATCTGCAGCGGCACGCCGTAGTGATAAATCTTCCCGACCCGCGCGGCGAAGTAGCCGTTGTTCATGAAATGCTGCGACAAGGTGATGAGGTCCGGGTGGCGCTTGCGGAAGTCGCCGGCGTTGGAGAGCACGCCGGTTTGCTCCGGGTAGAGGCCGGTCATGAGCGAGGCGCGACTGGGGTTGCAGACGGGGTACTGGCAGTAGGCGCGGTCGAATCGCATGCTACGCCTGGCCAAGCGGTCAATGTTCGGCGACTGGACGAGCGGGTGGCCGTAGCAGCCGAGGTCGTTGTTCAGGTCGTCCACGGCAATGAAGAGGACGTTTGGCTTGGCGACCGGCCCCGAGCCGGCCAGACAGAAAAATGCGAACGCAACGGCGCGAAGAAAGTTATGATTGCGGAAAAACATGCCGAAAAAGTAAATGAAACAGATCGAATTAAAAAGGGTTTGTGGTTCAAAAACCGCATGTATTTGCAGCAAAAAATGGATTGCACTTACACAGGGATGATGCGAGTTTTCGCGGCCCAAGGAAGGACCGTCCTCGGTCAAACATCCTGTTATGAAGTTCAGTTACCGTTTGCATCACTTGCGTTGGGTTAGCGCGATTTTTCTGATCGGCACCCTCCTAACCACCCTCATTGGCTTGCCAGTTTTCCTCTATCACTTTGGCGGACAAATCAACTGGTGGCTGCACGGCGCCGTGTTTGTCGGGATGTTCACCGCTTCGGGCCTAAGCATTACGCTGGGGTATCACCGGCTGTTCTCGCACCTGTCGTTTAAGGCCAGTTGGCCGGTGCGGCTCTTCACTCTGGTATTTGGCGCCACGGCGATGGAGAACTCCGCGCTTGAGTGGTGCTCAGACCACCGTCGACACCACAAGCACACCGACAAGAAGAACGATCCGTACAACATCAATCTCGGGTTTTTCCATGCCCACATCGGGTGGGTGCTTTTTCGCCCGGTCGGAGGCGAGGTGCCTCTGATAAACGTAAACGATCTTAAGGCCGACCCGCTCATCCGTTGGCAGCACAAGTGGTGGGGAGCGATCGGGATCATGGTTGGCTTTGGTCTGCCAACTCTGATCGGCTGGCTCGCCGAGGGCGGCATAGGTGCTCTGGCTGGACTGCTTATCGGCGGTGTGACGCGCTTGGTGATGGTACACCACATGACTTTTTTTATTAACAGTCTATGCCACACTCTGGGTAGGCAAACGTATTCAACCGAGTGCACCGCAAAGGACAGCTGGTTCATGGCCCTCTTCACCTTCGGCGAGGGGTACCACAACTTTCACCATGAGTTTCAACACGACTACCGCAACGGCGTAAAGCCGTGGCAGTTCGACCCCACCAAGTGGAGCATCCGCGCGCTTGAGAAACTCGGGCTCGTCTCGAGTCTGCGCCGTGTCCCGAACGAGGTCATCGCCGTGGCTGAAATCTGGGAGAAACAGCGGCGGCTCGATGAGCGGCTTTCCGTGCACAGGGAGACCATCTGCGAAAAAGCCCAGCGCCTCTTTGCCGAAGCTCAGGAGGAACTCGCCGCAGCGCACGAGACCTGGGAAAAATCCAAGAAGGAATACGCCCACGCACTACGCCAACAGCTCGACACCACCAAGGAACAACTGGGCGAACTGAAAGAGCAGATGGAGCAATCCGTGCTGGAGTTACGACAGGCGATCCGCGACTGGCACAACGCCCACCAAGGAATCATCCTTCAGCTTGCCTAAGCCGGGCGCCTGGTCAAGCTCACTTTGCAGGACGGTAACTCGCGCCGTGTTTGTTTTTCACGCCCCCGGCTGACCATCGACCCAGTCGATACATCCATTGATTTTATCAATGACCCGGTTTTGGCAAACCTGCACTATTCTAACGCCAGCCAGCCGCGGCTGGCTCATTGCTCAACAGCCCCGTCTGCGAGAAATCGCGGGCGGGGCAACTTCTGTTCGATTGCGCCCGGCCAAGCGCAACAACGGGTTTGCCTCCACCCTGCCCTTACGTCACCATCCGGCCCCGACCATGTTTTCAATGAAAATCAGACAGTTCATCCAAACCATTTCAGCGGTGTTGGCGCTGGCCGTCGCCGGCCCGGCAGCCGCCAAGGATTCCAAGACACTCGACGTTTACTGGGTGGACGTCGAGGGCGGCGGCGGCACGCTGATCGTCACCCCCGCTGGCGAGTCGGTCCTCATCGACACCGGCATGCCGGGCGGCCGCGACCCTGGGCGGCTGCACGAAGCCGCCACCCAAGTCGCCGGCGTAAAGCAGATCGACCACCTCATCATCACGCATTTCCACATCGACCACTTCGGTGGCGCGGCCGAGTTGTCGCAAAAAATGCCGATCAAAAACGTGTGGGACAACGGCATCCCGGAACGCGACCCGGACGGCAGGACCAACTCCAGCTTTTTGCTCCGCATCAAGCCGTACCGAAACATGACTGTCGACAAGCGCCACGTCATCAAACCGGGCACCGAACTCCCGCTCAAACAAGTCGAGGGCCAGCCCAAGATCCGCATTCGCTGCATGGCGGCGATGAAGAAGTTCGTGCCGGTGCCCGAGGGAACTCCGCGCAATCCGCTCACCGACAAGGTCAAGTGGATTGCCGAGGACACCACCGACAACGCCAACAGCGTGGCCGTGGTCGTCGAGCTGGGCGGCTTCCGGTTTTGGGATGGCGGCGACCTCACGCAAAATACCGAGGCGCGCCTCGTCACGCCGCACAACCGGGTCGGCACCGTGGACGTTTACCAGGTGAACCACCACGGGCTCGACTTCAGTAACAACCCGATCTTCATCCAGAGCCTCGCGCCGACCGTCTCGGTAATGAACAACGGCGTGACCAAGGGCTGCGGCGCCTCCTCCTTTGCCGCCGTCAAAAGCGCCCGGGTCGGGGCGATGTATCAACTCCACAAAAACCTGCGCGCCGACATCGAGAACAACACGGAGGACGAATTTATCGCCAATCTCACGCGCGACTGCGACGCGCACCACATCCACATGTCCGTCGCCCCCAACGGCAAAAAATACACCATCAGCATTCCCGACAAGGGCCACAGCCGCACCTTCAAGACGCGCAGGAAATAAACTCGACCACCAGCCAAGCGCCAGCCGGGCCAAGATGATTTACCTCGACCACCTCACCACCACCCCGCCGCTGCCGGAAGTGGTCGATGCCATGCAGCCTTGGCTGCACGCGCAATTCGGCGCGCCGGCGGCACTGCACCAGCTGGGCCTCGAGGCGCGCGATGCCATCGACGAGTCGAGGACGCACCTGGCCAAGCTGGTGAATGCCGCCGAGCCGGAGGAGATTCTTTTCACCTCAAGCGGCACCGAGGCGATCAACCACGCGGTCAAGGGTGCCGCCTTGGCCAACCGGCGTTTCGGCAGCCACATCCTCGCCACCGGGATCGAGCATCCGGCTGTGCTTGGCTCAATCGCTTGGCTCGAAAGCCAGGGCTTCCGCAGCACGCAAGTCGGCGTCGATGGCCAAGGCCATGTCGATCCCGGCGCGCTTGCCCAGGCGATGACCGACGAGACCATTCTGGTCTGTTTGCACCACGCAAACCCCGATCTCGGCACCATTCAACCGGTCGCCGAGATAGCGGAACTCACCAGCGAGCGCGGTATCCCTCTCTTCGTAGACGCCACCGCCAGCGGCGGATGGCTGCCAATCGATGTCCAGCAACTTGGCGCCGATCTGCTGGCCCT
>CAJWEP010000096.1 GCA_913030945.1 uncultured Verrucomicrobiota bacterium | reverse complement strand
ATGAGTGCTACAAGTTCATGGGCCGTGGTGGACACGACTACTTCAAGTTACGCGGCGTAAAAGGCCCTGAATATGTGCCGATCTATCGCAACAAGGAGCGAATCAAGGAGGCAGATTACGAGGGCTATCTCACCACTCGGTTGACGGAGGAAGCCGTGGCCTTCATCGGCCGGCAAAAGCAGAATCCTTTCTTTCTCTACATCGCTTACAATGCTGTGCATGCGCCTGCCCAGGCTCCCAAGGAGGATATTGCGCGGATGCAAAAGAAGTTTCCAGAACTCGACAAAAAGCGCGCGATCCTCATGGCGATGCTTCATCACCTGGATCTTGGGGTTGGATCGGTCGTCAAAAAATTAAAGGACGAGGGGCTCTGGGGAAACACGCTTTTATTTTTCCTGACCGACAATGGTGGTGCGAGGGCAATGAACGCGAACAATGGAATTCTGCGTGGCTTTAAAGGGAGCCTCTACGAGGGGGGTGTTCGGACGCCCTGGGTGGTGAGTTGGCCTGCCAAGTTTGCTGGCGGACGTACCATCGATACACCGGTGATCTCGCTGGATATTCTCCCGACGGTGGTTGATGCGATGGGAACGGTGGGTGAGGCCAAACGGGTGTTCGACGGTAAAAGTTTACTGCCGTTGCTCACCGGTAAATCGTCGGCCCATCATTCGGTTCTTTACTGGAACAGTGGCGAGCTCAAGGGCGAATGGGCTGTGAGGGAAGGCAACTGGAAGGCGCACGGCTTCAAGCAAAAATACGAACTTTACGACTTAGCCAGGGATCCATCGGAGAAAACGGACCTCGCGGCCAAGCGGCCGGAGTTGGCCAAGCGCATGGCCAAGCGGCACGAAACCTGGCTGGCCGAGATGGTTCAGTCGGCGGGCAAAAACAAAACCACCGGGCCAGGGGATAGGGCCGCAACTACGGAGCCCAGGCCGAGGGATGCCGCACGGGAAAAGAAACGAGCCGAGCGCATTAAAGCTCGTCAGAAAAAGAAACAGGCCAAGTGAACCTTTTCCGAACAGCTACGGCGTTTCTCTGCTTTTTGTTTGCCATCAACTTGGCCAATGCAAAGCCGAATGTGTTGCTCATTGTTTGTGATGACCTGAACACGCATGTCAGCACTTCCGGTTATCCCCACATCAAAACTCCTCACCTCGATCGCTTAGCCAAGGAGAGCCTGATCTTCAATCGGGCCTACTGTCAGTACCCCGTCTGTGGGCCGTCTCGGGCATCGTTTCTAAGCGGGTTGTATCCCGAGTCGACCGGCGTGTTGAATAACAAGATCGACATCCGAGAGACACGGCCTGGCACGCCGTCGCTGCCACAGTTCATGAAGGAAAACGGATACTGGACCGGTGGGGTGGGGAAAATATTCCACACGGTGCGTCATGAACCGGGCGATCTTGGGTGGAATGAGTATCATCGGTTTGAGAATGACGAGTTTCCGTTTGTGACTGAGGCGCGGAAAAAGTTTGAGGCGGGAAATGGTTCAATTGAACGAGGGAAACCCCGGCGTCAATGGAAGGAGAAGCTCTCCAAATTATTTACCCAGACTCGCGGTCAACAGACCCCCGGTTACGGGCCAAGCGGTTTGAACGACTCGCAGCATCGCGACGGTCGGAACGCACGCAAAGTCGTCGAGTGGATCGACAAAAAAAGCTACGGCGACAAACCTTTCTTCATTACGGTTGGGATTCACAAACCTCACGTTCCGTTCATTGCGCCGCAGAAATATTTTGATCTCTATCCAAAGCGCGACCTTCAGTTCGAGTTGAGCCCGGCCAACGATTGGAGTGACATCCCGAAGCTGGCGATGGTCAAGCGGTTCAGCGGTTTCGGGTTTGAGTTGGGCAGGGAGAACGATCCGCTTAGACGCGAATACACGCAGGCCTATCACGCCTGCGTGTCGTTTGTGGATGCGCAGGTCGGGTTGATTCTTGACAAGTTGAGGACACAAAAACTTTGGGATGATACGATTGTCGTTTTCACCTCCGACCACGGCTATCATCTGGGTGAACATTTCATGTGGGGCAAGGTGACGCTCTTCGAGGAGTGCGCCCGTGTGCCGCTGGTTGTGCGAGTGCCCGGTGTATCCAAGGCCGGCACCCGCAGTGATGGTCTGGTGGAGACCATCGACCTGTTCCCGACCTTGGCTATGCTTTGCGACTTGGCTGCCCCGGCATATCTGCAGGGGCAAAGCTACGCGGAGCTCATCCAGAAACCGGATGGATCCGGCAAGCCAAGCGCATACACTGTCGTGTCGCGTGGCACTCAATTGGGGCGTTCCATCCGGACCAAGCGCTGGCGCTACGCCGAGTGGGGCGAAGCCAACGCGGCGGAGTTATACGATCTGGAGAAGGATCCGAGGGAATACAGCAATTTGGCGAAGTCACTCGAGCATGGCGCCCTCGTGAAACGAATGAAGGACACGTTGGCCAAGCGCCGCAGGCAGGCCGAGTTTGCAAGGAATCTAACCGGGAAGTAGTGGAGGATCCCATAAAGGCCTCCTTTTTTTCTGGCAAAACTTGGCCGGGAGCATAGCCTCTCAATCCCAACAGGATAAGTATGCTGACTTTGTTTGATGGCCAACAGCCTGTGAGCCGAAGGGAACTACTCCGTGTGGGGACGCTTGGTCTGGGTGGGCTGTCGTTGTCTTCGCTGCTCGGCATCAAGGCCTTGGCCAAGGGGCAGCCCAATCCGCTCACCGGCAAGTCGGTCATTTTCCTGTTTCAGCAGGGCGGACCCAGCCAGCACGAGACGTTTGATCCCAAGCCGGACGCGCCTTCGGGCGTACGCTCAGTAGGCGATGTAATCCCGACATCACTGCCGGGTGTTCGATACAGTGGTTGGCTGCCACGCTTGGCCAAACTGGCGCACAAAGTCACGGTGGTGCGCTCGTTTTATACCGGCAACTCTGGGCACAATATCCAGCCGATTGTGAGCGACTCCTCCAAACAGGCGAACATCGGCGTGCACTATGCGCGCGTGGCTGGTGTCACCCGGGCGAGTTCCGGCATGCCAACCAACATGGTGCTCTTTCCGCGTTCGGTGGATCCCCAAGTGCCCGGACCGGAAGCGCGCGGGAACATTTCTGCGACCGGCCCGTACAGCAAGGGTTACGCCCCGTTCATCCCGGGTAAGGGTGGCCAGTTGCAGGATGACATGAATTTGGCGATGCCGCGGGAGCGTTTTTTTGAGCGGCGAAAGCTGCTTGCCGGTTTGGACAGTCTGAATCGTGCGATTGATGCCAATGGCGTAGTCAGCGCGCTGGACGAAATCCAACAACAAGCCGCGGAGGTGTTACTCGGTGGCGGCGTGTCCAGTGCTTTGGACTTGTCGCAGGAAAATGCCAGGACCTTGGCACTCTATGACACGAGTCGATATGTCGGTGGCAAACAATGGAACTCGGTGACTCGTGGCACGAAGGGCTACTACAACGCTCAGGCCGGCACGATCGGCAAGCTGCTTCTGCAGGCGCGACGGTTGTGCGAGGCCGGTTGCGGCTACGTGACCATCCACGCGAGCTACGCCGGTGTGTGGGACATGCATGCCGACCAGAACAACCTGAACATGCGCGATGGCATGAAGGCTGTCGGGTACAGTTTTGACCATGCCGTGGCCGCGTTCATTGAGGACTGCGAGGCGCGGGGTTTGTCTGACAAGATCATGCTCGTTTGCTGCGGCGAAATGGGTCGCACCCCCAAGCTCAACGAACGAGGTGGTCGCGATCACTGGGCGCGCTTGGCTCCGCTGATGATCTATGGCGGTGGCATTGACCGTGGCCAGGTCATTGGTAAGTCTGACCGCCTCGGCGGCGAACCGGTAACCGATGCATACAGTTCCAAGCACCTTATTTCGTCAATCCTCCGCACGGTCATCAATCCCGGCCAACTGCGCCTTATCCCTGACGCCCCCAAAGAGATTTTTGAACTCCTTGATCACCCGCCGATTGTCTAGTGCGAATCCGCCTGAATTTCTCGTTGCTTTGTTTGCCGTTTTTCGTGTGCGTGATGTTTTTCGAGGGAAGCCTCTTGGCCAACCGCCCCAATGTCATTTTTATTTTAGCCGACGACCTAGGATGGGCGGAATTGGGTTGCTACGGAAATCGATTTAACGAAACTCCAAATCTGGATCGCCTGGCCAACGGAGGTATGCGGTTCACCAACGCCTACGCTTCGGCACCGGTTTGCTCGCCTTACCGTGCGGCGTTTTTGACCGGTCAATACCCGGTGCGTGTGGGTATTCTGGATTATCTTCGACCCAACTCAGAAAATGGTCTTTCGCTGGATCACCTCACCCTGCCTGAAATGTTTCGGAATGCTGGTTATGCGACGGGGATGATCGGCAAGTGGCATCTCTCTGGTTACAAATATCACGGCGCAGAGAAGGTCGTGCGGCCGACCGATCACGGTTTTGACTGGAACATTGGTAGCGAGATCAAAGGGGTGGGAAATGGCGCGAATTTCTGGCCTTATATTTTTCGCACTCAGCCAATTCGATGGCTGGATTTACCGGATCAAAAACTAGGGCGCAAAGAATATCTCACCGACCGGCTCAATCATGAAGCGGTCCAGTTTATCGAGCGTAACAAATCCAAGCCGTTTTTTCTGTATCTCAGTCACTACGCGCCTCATAGCATTCTCAATGGCAAACCTGAACTCGTGGCCAAATATCGCAAGAAACACGTGCCCGGCAAAAGCACCCGCGACCGCTGCTACCTCTGTCAGGACGCCGCGCTCAATGGCGATCCTCAAAACCACTGGGCCGGTGATCACAATCCGCATTTGGGTGCCATGCTCAATAGTATCGACGATGGCGTGGGACTCATCATGGAAAAACTCAAGGCACTCGGACTCGACGGAAATACCATCGTTATTTTCTCCTCCGACAATGGTGGCGAAACCAAGGTGACCTCCAACGCCCCGTTGCGCGGTGGCAAAAGCCAGCTTTACGAAGGCGGTATCCGCGTACCGCTCATCGTGAGTTGGCCCGGAGAGACGCCCGAGGGCGAAACCACTTCGCAGCCGACGGTCAATGTCGATTTCTACCCCACGCTCCTTGAGGCCGCCGGCATTGAGCCGGACAGGAAACAGGTGCTCGATGGCGTCTCCCTGCTGGGCACTTGGCATGATCCGCGGATTGCACCACGCCGCGAGGCATTGTACTGGCATTATCCACTCGAGAAACCTCACTTCCTCGGTGGCCGCTCAGGCGGTGCCATCCGTGCAGGCGACTGGAAGCTTATCGAGTATTTCGACAACAACACCTTGGAGCTGTTCCACTTGGCAAATGATCCCGGCGAGAAAACCAACCTTGCCGCTGAATATCCGGCCAAGCGCGAAGAATTGTTCACCAAATTGATTCAATGGCGCAAAGCCATCGGCGCCACAAAAGATGTGCCGAGACGCTAATCGAGTTGCACTTGACCAGTCGCTTTGCCAACTATCGCCACGTCATGGTCAACACTATTACGAACCTCTTTTGTCGTTCGGTCATTACTGTCTCGGCCATGGTCACGGCTTGCAGCTTGGCCAAGGCGCAAGGCACCAGATCGTCCACGCAATACAAAACCGAGAGCAACATCCTTTATCGAACCGGCGGCAACCTGACCGACTACATGAAGGAGCGTTGCCGGCTTGATGTCTATCATCCGGTCGGCAAGGAAGGGTACCCGACGATTGTCTGGTTTCACGGCGGTGGTCTGAAGGCCGGCAACCGTTCTGTGCCCCCGGCGCTCAAGAAAAAGGGGGTAGCGGTGATTTCTGCCAACTATCGGCTTCACCCCAGGGTCAAGTCGCCTGCTTACGTCGAGGACGCTGCTGCTGCGGTCGCTTGGACGATCAAAAACATTACAAAGTACGGAGGTTCACCCAAGCGTATCTTTGTCAGTGGTCATTCCGCCGGTGGCTATCTCACGAGCATGGTTGGTTTGGATAAACGCTGGCTGGCCAGGCACGACGTTGATGCGGATCAACTTGCAGGATTGATTCCGTACAGCGGGCACACCATCACGCACTTCACCGTTCGCAGCGAACGGGGGATCGATGGCAAGCAGCCGATCATTGACGACATGGCACCGCTGTATCATGTGCGCAAAGACTGCCCGCCGCTGCTGCTGATCACCGGCGACCGTGAACTCGAGATGCTTGGCCGTTACGAGGAGAACGCGTACATGTGGCGAATGATGCAGGTCGTTGGCCATTCGGACACGACGATCCTCGAACTCGACGGTTACAACCACGGCCAAATGGCTGATCCAGCTCATCCGCTGCTGCTGCGTTTTGTCAGGCGGATTCTAGCCGGGAAGTGATCAGTTTTTCTTGGAGCCGATGCAATAAAGGTGCTGGTGGGTTCGAAGGAAAATCTGGCCTTGGCTGATGGCAGGGCTGGCGGAGATTTGCTCTCCGAGTTCATTCCTTGCGATGATATTAAACATTTTTCCAGGGCGAACGATGGTTGTTACTCCGCGGTCGGAAGTGAAATAGACCAGGCCATCCGCAGAGACGGTTGACGGACTATGGCCGCCGGGGAGTCGCTCCATCCAGTGACGTTTGCCGGTCTTGGCGTTGAAGCAACTCGCAATGCCACTGTCAGCGACGACCAGCAGGTAGGGGCCTGCGAAAATGGGTGACGGAACGTAGGCGGCGCCCCGGTTGGTTCGCCAGGCGACGTGGGTGCCTGTCACGTTGCCACTGCCATCGGGGCGGATGGCGAGGATGTGGCGTTCGGGATAACCTGCGGTCACGAAAACGTATTCCCCGTTGTAAACCATTGACGCCACGAACTGCTCAGTCGGGCCGTCGACAATCCAGTGGCGTTTGCCGTTGTGCGGATCGTAACTGGCGACGCACAGGCTGCCGGAGAGAATCATCTGGGTGCGCCCGCCGATCTCGCGAATGATCGGCGTGGCGTAACTGCGGGTCTTGTTTTCACGTTCGATTCTCCAGCGTTCCCTCCCTGTTTTTCGCTCGAGCGCGACGAGGTACGCATCCCCGTCATGATCCCCGTTGATGATCACCAGGTCTTCAAAAAGCACCGGGCATGTGTTGAAGCCGTGCGCACTGATGAAGTCACCGACGTTGATTTTCCACTTTTGTTCCCCGTCCAAATCGTAGGCGGCAACGATGATTTTTCCGGGAGTGATAAGGCGCTGGGTTCCAACATTGGGGGCGGGAATTTTCCGGTCGTCCGCCTTCATGAAAGTGACGAACACGTGCTGTCCATCCGTGGCGGGGGTGCCCGAGGCACGGCTGTTGAGGGGATGGATCGTTTCCAACGGCGAATTTAGCACGACCTTCTGCCAAAGCTTTTTGCCAGTGCGTTGGTCGAGGCAAAGCAGGAGGCGTTGTTCCTTTTCTGGCAGACAGGTGGTAAGAAAAACCTTGTTGCCCCAGACAACAGGCGACGAATGTCCTTTGCCTGGAATGGCGACTCTCCAGGCGATGTTTTCCGTGGGACTCCATTTTACCGGGATGCCTTTTTCAAGACTGATCCCGTCGCCGCTTGGCCCACGCCAGTTCGGCCAGTTTTCAGACAGGAGCAGGCACGGCATAAAAAAAAGCAACACAACCAAACGCATGCGGGGAGTCTAGCGGCGAGATCTCTTGGCACAAGAAGCAACTCTTGCGCGCTTGGCCAGGCGCTTTTCCTTGCGGTTGGGTTCAGTGAACAGGATGATTCGCGCCCTCCGTGAGATTTATTGCTCCAATAGTTTGCTTGGCTTTCGCCTTAAATGGTTGGAGTGCCACCAAACCCAGCGTCCTTTTCATTGCCATCGACGACCTGGCGCCGGCATTGCGGTGTTATGGAAACCTGATTGCGAAGACACCTCATATTGATCGTTTGGCGGCAAGCGGGGTTCGGTTTGATCGGGCTTATAATCAACTGCCGCTTTGCAATCCCACGCGGGCTTCGGTGATGACGGGGCTTCGGCCGGATACGATTAAGGTTTACGATTTGGACCGACATTTTCGGGATGAGGCTCCCAAGGCGGTGACGTTGTCACAGACCTTCATGCACAACGGTTGGTGGGCCGGGCGTGTGGGCAAGATTTATCATTACAACGTGCCGGCTTCGATCGGAACAGACGGCTTTGATGATCCTCCTTCATGGCAGGAAACGGTGAACCCGAAGGGACGCGACAAGGCGGACGAGGCGCTCATCTTCAACGCTGAGCCACACCGAAAGATCAGTGCTGCCTTAAGCTGGCTGGCGGCCGATGGCGCGGATGAGGAACAGACTGACGGGATGGTCGCTACTGAGGCTATTAAAATGATGGAAGCCAAGCGCGATGAACCGTTTTTTCTCGGCGTCGGTTTCTTCCGGCCGCACACGCCGTACGTTGCTCCGAGGAAATATTTCAAAATGTATCCGCTTAGGGACATGCGTTTGCCCTACGCGCCGAAGGGCGATCGTGACGATATCCCGACCGCGGCCTTCGCGCACAACTGCCCCGTGCCCCATTACGGGCTGGACGAGCTGACGTTGCGCAAGGCGTTGCAGGCGTACTATGCGACGATTTCGTTTGTGGACGCGCAGGTTGGTCGGCTGATGGCGGCGCTGGATCGGCTGAAGCTGGCGGATGACACGATCGTGGTGCTGTGGAGCGATCACGGTTATCACCTCGGCGAGCACAACGGCGTTTGGCAAAAGCGCACGCTTTTCGAGCAGGCCTCGCGCACTCCGCTCATCATCCGCGCTCCGGGCGCGAGAGGAAACGGTACTGCTTGTAAGCGCATCGTGGAGTTTGTGGACATCTATCCGACACTCACTGACCTCGCCGGGCTGAAGCCGCCCAAGGGCTTGGAAGGGCGGAGCCTACGGTTGTTGCTGGATAATCCCGTGGCCAAGTGGGATGGGTACGCCATCACGCAGATTCTGCGTCCAGCTGACAAGCGCTTGGCCAAGCCGGTGATGGGCCGGAGCATCCGCACCGAGCGCTGGCGGTTCACCGACTGGGCCGAGGGAAAATCTGGGGTGGAACTCTACGACCACGCCGGTGACCCGATGGAATTCCACAACCTAGCCCGTAATCCTGACCCTGAGGCCAAGGTCGTGATGCAGCATTTGCGCAAACTCCTCGAAAAAAAAGCGAGCGGCAAGGTGCCCACCACGCCGTTTAACCCGAAGCGACTTTGATAATGCGCGGTTTTTACCCAGACAACTCTTTCACACGAGGGCATCCAATGGGAGGGGCTGAAAACAAATGAATGTTGCGGTTTTCACTGGCATAAGGGAACTGGATATTTGTGAGCGACCAAGGCCGGTCCTGGAGCGGCCGGACGATGTGTTGCTGCGAATCGAAACGGTGGGTGTGTGCGGATCGGACATTCATTACTACACGGAGGGGCGCATTGGCGGACAGGTCATTGAGCATCCGGCAACGCTTGGACACGAGTGCGCGGGTACCGTGGTGGAAGCTGGCCCGGCTGCGCCCCGACTAAAGGCTGGCCAAAGGGTTGCGGTCGACCCGGCGATCTCGTGCGGCCAATGCGACCAGTGTCGGCAGGGCCGCGCTCACACCTGCCGCAAGCTCCAGTTTCTTGGCTGCCCGGGCCAGGCTCCCGGCGCGGCGGCGGAGTTCATCACGATCGCCGCCGAGTCGTGTTACCCAATTCCCGACTCGATGACGATGGTGCAGGCGGCGTTGGTCGAGCCGTTGTCGGTTGGTGTCCATGCGGTACATCTCGCGGCGATGCCGCCAGGCGGCGCTGTGGGTGTTTTGGGATCGGGGCCAATTGGATTGTGCGTCCTAATGGCGATTGGTGCGCTCTGCCCAAACCGAACTTTCGTCACCGACCTGCTCGACAATCGGCTCGGCTTGGCCAAGCGCTACGGCGCCGACTGGGCTGGTGTGCCGACGCGCGAGGATGTGGTGGGAGCGATTCTGAAGGAGGAATCCGAGGGGCTTGATTGCGTCTTTGAATGTGCCGGCAGGCAGGAGACGCTTGACCAGGCGGTCGAGCTGCTCAAACCGGGTGGGACGCTGGTGATGGTCGGCATTCCGGAGGGTGACCGGGTCAGTTTCCGGACGGAAGCTTTGCGTCGTAAGGAGCTGCGCCTACAGAATGTCCGCCGACAAAACGATTGCACAAAGGAGGCCATCGACCTGGTGGCCACCGGGGCAGTCGATGTCGATCCTCTCGCAACCCATCACTTCGCTTTGGACGAAACGAAGGAGGCCTTCGACCTTGTGGCAGACTACGCGGACGGAGTTATCAAGGCGATCATTCACATGACTTCTTCCGATGGCTTGGAGACGAAATAATCCTGTGACTCAGCGGATGATGGTGTGCCGCCGTATTCGGATTAAGGTGTTCGATTAACCGATCAGTCGTTTAACGTTTTTGTTTTTCGCAATCCTTTTTCGATGAAGGGCCACATTAGGCTGGGGTAGAAGCGGTGCCCGCTGTTACCCCATTTCAGGGCAGTGTGGTTCGGTGCGCCGGCGGCCTGGAAAATTTCCCTGATACTGTCGGCCAGCTTTTCGACTGTAGGGGGATGGTGCAAGCTGTCGCTTACTCCATGTACGATCAACAGGTGACGCGGGGCCACCAGTCCGCCCAACTCTTTCCAGTCGCCCCAGTCCCGGAGTTTGGGAACGAGGCAGCAGTCGCAGTGAAAGATAAAGCCCTCGGAGCTCATCACCGAGGTGAATGAGCAGCTTGGAATCGCCACGCGGATTCGCGTATCGATCGCCGCGGTGTAGGCGGTGAGTACGCCGCCACCAGAATTGCCGGTCATGACGATGCGGTTGCGATCAATGAGCGGATGTTTTTCCGCCCAGTCGAGCAGGCGCTGCATGTCCCAAACCCGCTCCGCAATCGGCGTACGCCCACCGAGCAGACAGTGGATGAGTTGGGCGCGACAGGGGCGCTTGCCATGGCGGCCCTTGGGATCGGGCACCAGCACCTCCTCCGCGAGTCCGCGGGTGGCCGGAGCAATGACCACAAACCCGCGGCGCGCGGCCTGTGCCCCGATGTCGCCTTCATTTTCGAGCACTTTCCTGCTGTGTTTTTCATCCTTGAATGCGCCGGCGTAGGAATGCAGCCCAAGCTTGTCGTGCCCGTGCGGACAAAGCAAAAGGGGTCGCGGCTGGGCTTTATTCGCACGCTTTGGAATCAGCAAATAAAAGGGGACAACCACACCCGGCTCCGTTTCCATCGAGCAAAGCGCCCGGGTGAACGGTTCGTTGGTTTTTTCCGCTTGGCCAAGCCGAATCCTCGGCGTGAAGCCGGTCAGGTCCTTCTCCATTTGCTTGAGTCCGATCAACTCGATGAGCGCCCCGCGGGCCTTTTCCTGCCACTGCCCAAACTCCACCGAGGCATCAAAGGCATGCATCTGCTTGCCTCGCTGGATGCGCTTGAAGTAATTCCCGACCGGGCCGGGGTAGGTCACGAACGGCTTGGGCGCCTCCTGTGCAAGGAGAGTTTCGCTGAATA
>CAJWEP010000095.1 GCA_913030945.1 uncultured Verrucomicrobiota bacterium | reverse complement strand
ATCATCCGCGAACGAGGCTCGCTGGGGCACGAGTACCAGGTGATTGATGACGCCGGTTATCCCGACGGCGGCAGCCACAGCACGGCGTCGTTTTATGGCGTGCTTGCGCCGGCCAAGGACAAGCCAATCAAGCCGGCGGGGGAGTTCAACACGTCCCGCATCCTCGTGAAGGGGCAGACGGTGAAACATTTCCTCAACGGCAAGGTGGTGCTGACGTACCAACTCGGCAGCGACGAGGTGAAGGCGGCGGTGGCCAAGAGCAAGTTCAGGAGACTGGAGGTGTTCGGCACGCGCTTGGCCGGGCATGTTTTGTTGCAGGACCACGGCGGCGAGGTCTGGTACCGCAACATCCGCATCCGCGACTTGGACAAGAAATAATTGCCTGAGAGTTTGCCCGGAGAAATCCGATTGCAGTTTCCGGTGCTTAGCCCGCTTCGCTACTTTCGGTGCCTTCCTTTCCGGGCACAGGCAGGTTTTACTGTTCAACGGGCGTGCTAGGCTGGATGCTTCCCGAGATGACCAAGCGCATTTTCTTTGTCCTGCTGCTCGGGCTTGGCCTGGCCAAGCTCACTGCGGCCGAGTTGAAAATCTGGAAACTGCTTGATGTCTGGCCCGGCGAAGTGCCGGGCGAAAAAGGGGATGTCCCTGCGGAAACGCTGACCACGCATCAGCACCGCGGCGCTCCCATTCTGAAATACAACAGCGTCAGTCAACCGACGTTGACGGTATTTAAACCGTCGCCGGAAACGGACACCGGAGCATCGGTGGTGATCTGTCCCGGCGGGGGATATAGTATTTTGGCCTGGGATCTGGAGGGAACTGAAGTGGCGGAATGGCTCAATTCAATCGGCGTCACCGGTGTGGTGCTGAAGTACCGCGTGCCGCGCCGCAAGAACCGCGAAAAACACGACGCGCCGTTGCAGGATGCGCAGCGTGCAGTGAGCCTTGTCCGGCACCACGCCAAGGAATGGGGGTTGGATCCCAAACGGATCGGCATCTTGGGTTTTTCGGCGGGCGGACACCTGTCCGCCACGGCGCTGACGAATTACGACAAACGTCATTACAAGTCGGTTGATGCGATCGACAAGGTGAGTTGCCGCCCTGATTTTGGAGTGTTGATTTATCCGGCGTATCTTGTCGATAAGGAAACGAAAACCCAGTTGTCGCCGGAGTTGCGCATCACAAAAAACACTCCCCCGATTTTTTTCGCTCACGCGGGTGATGATTCTGTTCCAGCGGAGGGAAGTGTGCGGTTTTGGCAGGAACTGCGCCGCCACGGCGTGAGCAGCGAACTGCACGTGTTCCCGAGCGGTGGCCACGGCTACGGTCTGCGCCCCTTGAAATACCCGGTCACCGAATGGCCGGCACTTTGCGGTGATTGGTTGAACAGTATGGGTTTTTTGAAGCGTTAATCCCGTCTGGCAAGCACTTGGCTTTGCAGTGATCTTTTATCCTGCGGTTTTCACTTCACCAGCGGGGCGTGCGTCGGCCTTGAGGGCCTTGTCAAATGCCTCTGCGCGTTTGAAGAGGCGCTGGACGATCTTTTGGTTTTCCGCGGCCACATCGGTGGTCTCGCTGATGTCCCTGGCCAGGTTGTAGAGAGTGAGTGTCGGTTGGTTGCCTTTCTTCTGTTGCTTCCTGTTGCCACCGCCGATGTGGAGTTTCCATTCGCCGCTGCGGACGGCTCGGAGTCCATTGCCCCTGTAGTAGTAGAAGGCCTTGTGAGGACTTTTGGCGTTCTTTTTGCCGGACATGAGGCGCCAGATGTTTTTGCCGTCAATTTTGCGCTTGGGCAACTCAGCCTTGGCGAGCTTGGCGAAGGTCGGGAGGATGTCGCATGCGGCGGCGACTTCACTACAGACAGAACTCGCAGGGATTTTATCCGGCCAGCGCATGATGGTCGGCACGCGCATGCCTCCCTCCCATGTGCTGAATTTCGCACCTCGGAGCGGCAGTGCTGAGCCGCCGTGGTGGCGGAGCTTGAGATGCCACGGGCCGTTGTCGCTCGTGAAGATGACGAGCGTATTGTTATCAACGCCGGTCTCCTTCAGCGTTTTCAAGACCTGGCCGATCGAGTAGTCAATCTCCTCGATGGTGCGGATGTACGCCTGCTTGGGGTCCTTCGTGTAAAACTTGTCCGACACAAAAAGTGGGATGTGGGGCATGGTGTGCGGCATGTACAGAAAGAACGGCTTGTCCTTGTTGTTGCGGATGAATTGCTGCGCCTCATGCGTGTAACGTTCGATGATCGTGTTTTGGTTCACCGGCCGTTCGATCTCCTTCGTGTTGCGGAGCAGCGGGACGTTCCACGGCGAGATGTCACGCTCGATCCAGGCGCGGTCGAGGTTGCGGTCCTTGCCCTTCACGCCATCCATGTCGTTGGAGTAGGGGATGCCGAAGTAGCTGTCGAATCCGTGGTTGGTCGGCAGGAACTTGGGCAGATGGCCAATGTGCCATTTGCCAACGGCGGCAGTGGCGTAGCCCCTGGTCTTGAGCACCTCGGCCACGGTGGTTTCCTCGGGGTTCAGCCCGATGTTGTGCCGGGGGAACAGCACGCCGGTAATGCCCACTCGCGGTGGGTAGCACCCGGTCATCAAACCGGCGCGGGACGGCGAGCAGACCGGTGCCAGTGAGTAAAAGTCGGTGAACTTCATTCCCTCCCGGGCCATGTTGTCGAGGTGGGGCGTCTTGATGGTCTTTGAGCCAAAGACGCCGACGTCCTGATAGCCCTGGTCGTCCATGAAGATCAGGACGAAATTCGGGGCGCGCCTGGCCTCGGAGGTGGAGATCAATACGAAGACGGCAGCCAAGGCGAGGAAGCGCTTGGCCAAGCGGTTGAGTGTACAGGATCGGGACATGGCTTGGCGGTCGCGACGCTAAACAAAGCCCGTTGCGGATTCAAGCAGCGCTTGGTTTAGCTCGTCGGCCAGCCGGGTTTGCGGTACACCGCCCGCACCGATGAGCGAATCGAGTGCACCGAAAATCGAGAAATGGCCGTTTATCGTGGGAGATGTGACACTTCTGCTCACGGCATTCCTGCTTTTTCAACAGGCAGGAGCTGGATTTGGTCTGTTGGAGGCGTTTTGGTGTTTCGCCTGCGTGGCGGCGGGGGCGTGGATCATGGTGCTGCCGTTCCTCAGGGAATTCCAGGCAGAGGCCGATCTGACCGAGGCGAGGGAACTGGCCGCCTCGGTCGAGAAAATCTCCTCGGTCGATGCCGTTGCCAAGCAGATCGCCGATGCCACCGAGCAGTGGCTCCACGTGGAGGACCGGGCCAACGAGATCAACGTCACGTCGAAGGAGATTGCCGGCAAGATCAACGCCGAGGCGCGCGAGTTCACCGAGTTTCTGCAGAAGGCCAACGACACGGAGAAGAACCATCTGCGTCTGGAGGTGGACAAGCTCAACCGGGCGCAGGTCGACTGGGTGAAGGTGGTCACCGGGATGCTGGATCACGTGTTCGCGCTCAACCAGGCCGGCCGGCAGTCCGGTAAGGAGCCACTAATCAAGCAGCTGGACAACTTTCAGGCCGCCTGCCGGAACGTGGCGCGCAGGGTGGGGGTGGTCACACACGAGCCGAAGCCGGAGGATGGGTTCGATGCCGAGAAACATCAGCTCCGCGATCCCGAGGTGGAGCCGGAGGCCGAGGCGAAGATCATCGGCATCGCCGCGCAGGGGTTGTCCCACCAGGGTCAGGTGCTGCGAAAGGTGGTCGTGGTGATTGAGGGGGAGGAGGAGCTTGGTCAATCACCATCGGACGCAGGCAAACCGAAAGCGAAGGCCAAGGCCAAGAAAAAAGCGTGATCGCGCTCAGTTGCGCCTTGCGGCGCCCTGCATGTTGAGCATCATTTGTGCTTTTTTGTCCCCGTTTTCAGCGGCTTCGATCAATGCGTTTTGGATGTTCACACCGGCCTCGCTCACGACCATGAACTGATCGACGGTCAGCTTGGCCCCGTTGGCTTTCAGCTGGTTGACGGACTGGATGGCCAATGGGTAGTTGCCCTGATCGAGCGCGTCGCTGGCGGTCTTGGCCAGTTGCTTCAGCTTGGGGTCGGCCTTCTCGAAGTAGGTGATCAGGTCGCTGGCGGATTCCTCGGCGGTGTCGGCCTGCAGCGCTTCCTCCTCGACTTCGCTGCAGCAGGTCAAAAAAAGGCCAAGCGACAGTACGAAAATGGGAGCCTTGAGTTTGTGAAACATTGGCTTTTCTCGGCCGGTTCTAAAAACGGCCGCGGTTTCTTGGGCTGCACCACCAGCGATTTCCGCCAGGTGGAGCCGTGCGGGCTTCCTCATAGTAGATTCTGGGATTGATGAACTCGACATGGCTGTCAACTGAAGATGCCACGAATCCCTCCTTGTGGCGATTGGCCACCGGTTCGCTCGCGCGGCTCGTGGCATTGTCATAGGCACCGGCGTCGTCGCTGTGTGCCTCCCAGTAAACCATGTCGCCCGGTTGAAATTGACTCGCTTGGTAGGTCATTCCCGGCCTGGGGCCTAGGTTGCATGTGTACTCGCAAAAGGCGCCGTTCATGATGTAGCTGGTCACTTGGTTTTCCCTTTGCCTGAAGTTACGGTGTGTCCTGTCTTTGACGATGTAGTCCATCGAGCATTTTAGGATGTTGCTGTTGTTATGGTAGTTCCATAGCTGGCTTTCGTGAACCAGATCGCGCGCCGGACGACCGTTGGCGCGCCGGGTGTAGGCCCAGTTGGGCAACCCGATCGTGCCGGAACACCAGCCCGGGTAGGGCATATAGTCTTCGGCATCGTTTTGGTACATGGCGGAGGCGATGCTAATTTGCCTCATGTTGTTGATGCAGTTGGTCCTCTGGGCCTGTTCCTTGGCCTTCGCCAGTGCCGGGAGCAGCATGGCAGCCAGGATAGCGATGATGGCAATGACGACCAGCAGCTCAATAAGCGTGAATCCCGGTGTGTGTTTTTGTGGAGTGTTCATGGTTCGTTTCAGTGCTTGGCTCAAGTTTTATCGGTTGAGCCGTTTTGGCAATCTTATTTTTGCATTTCTTGACAGATGACCAAAACTGATTGACGTTGGGCGCCGAGTTGGTTGTGGGCATTGCACCGGCAAAACTTTATGTGGCGGACTTGGGGCAGCGGGCTGTGGTGCGCATTTCGGGCCGCGCAAACTGCCTGTCCAGCATGCCGTTCAAGCAGGTTGTCAACGGCCTGATCGAGCGCGGCCGCCGGGCCTTCACGCTCGACCTGAGCGACTGCCAGCTCATGGACAGCACGTTTCTCGGGGTGTTGGTCGGGCTGAACCGTACGCTTGGTCAGGTGGAGTCGGCCGGCGGGTTTTCACTCTACCAGCCAACGGAGTCGGTTCGTGTCCTGCTCGACAACCTGGGCATCCTCGAGTTGTTCAGCACGACCGAGTCGCTTGGCCAAGCGGAGGCTGCAGAATCGGTGGAGCAGGGCGCAGCGCCGGACAAAACCGATCTCACTCGCACCAGCCTGGAGGCACATCAGACCCTCATTGACGCCAACCCGGAGAACGAGGCCAAGTTCAAGGAGGTCACCCGGTTCCTCGAGGAGGACTTGAAGCAGCAAGAGGCTGCCGATTCATCGGACTAAATTTTCAGTCGGTGATATTGGCCGACGGCCGGCTGCGTCAGGGTGACGGTCCTGCCGCCTGGCCAACGGATCACCAATTTATCAACCACCTGGTTTTCTCCCAGGCCAAAGTGGGCCGTCGCCGGATGCTGCGCGGTGAACGAGTCGCCGGTGACGAGTTGACGCACATCATTGCGGTTGCCGGTGTGCAGTTGAATGGTTGCCCCGTTGGCTGGCAGTCCGGGTTGATCGGGAATGTGCAGGCCAATCCAGTTGCCTTTGGTTTGGATCTGGTTGCGCATAACAAATAACCTTTGTTGTCTTTCCTTGGCATCATACTGGACGACGAGCAGGTCCGGTCTTCCGTCAATGTTCACATCCGCCGCGACGACCGCTCTGGAGTCAAACTCAAAGGCTGTGCCAAGGAGAAAGGCCACGTTCTGGAATCCGTTGTTGTTTCTGTTCAGGAACAGATGGTTGTGCAGGAAGCCGGCCCAGGAAAAGTCGGAGCCGAGCCCTTGAAGGGTGACGGAGTAGAATGTTTCGAGTGTCCTGTCTGGATGGGAGTTGCCGGTGTACACGTCGTGGCACCAAAAGCGGGGGTCGTAATCGAGGGCCGAGTTGCCGCTTAGCTGCCCGTTGGCGATGTAGAGGTCGATGTCGCCGTCGTTGTCAAAGTCAGACGCTCCGCAGCCCCATGACCAGTCGGTTCTTGCCGTCTCGTCGCTGTAGATCGGTTGCTGAAAGCGATTGTCCTTCCGGAGAAGCAACCGGTTGCCGTAGGTCATCGGCGTGCGCATGGCGTCGATTTTTTCAAAACCCTTCCGGCCTAAACCCAGCTTGTCGAGGCGCCCGACGGTGATGGAACTCATGCCGACCATGTAGATATCAAGAACTCCGTCCCCGTCGAAGTCGTTGATGGCATGAGCCATCCCGAACCCGTGCCGTTTGTTGAGCCACTGGTTCGACATGTCTTCAAATTGTCCTCTCCCGTTATTGCGGTAAAGATCAATGCCGGCATAATCGCAAACAGCCAACAGGTCCAGATCGTGATCGCCGTCCAGGTCGGCAAGTGAGGCGCTGAAGGTTCGCCGGTTCTGGTTCGGGCCGAGTCCGGCCGATTCGGTGACGTCACTGAACCGGCCGGAGCCATCATTTAACAGGAGGTAGTCGGGGTAGCCGTCCCGGGCATCGTAGTAGGGTGTCGGCATTGACCCGGCAAGGTACGGCTGTTTCCATTGGCCAACAAAGAGATCGAGGTCGCCATCAAGGTCGATGTCCCCGGCTGTCATCGCGTGCGGGTCCTGGAGCATGGTCTGGAAACAGGTACTGGGTTCGGCGGTGAATCGGCCCCCGGCGGAGCCGATCCAGAGTTTTAACAGGCCGTCATTTTTTCCGGATGAAACAAAGTCCACTTGGCCGTCGCCGTTGAAGTCGGAAAGGATGCCTGCCGCGCCGAGCGGCATGATGGGGTATTCGAGCATCGGTTCATGCTCGAACTTGCCGTTACCCCGGTTCCAGTAAATGAGGTTGCAGCCGGCGAGAACAATTTCCGGCAGGCCGTCCTTGTTGAGGTCGTAAACCATCAGAGGACTTACCCGCGGAAAGAGGCGGGCATCCACCTTCTTGGGATCAATCTGCAGCAACTCAGCGAATGCAGGCTTGCCGATATAGTCTGTGATTGATGCGTCCCGAACCTTGATCGTGCCCGGAATGCGTAGACCGGAGTTGGTCTTGTGCAGCGTCCACGTGACTTCAAGCTGGCCCTTGATGATGCAACGTCGTTGGGCGTTCGCCTTTGCCGAATGGATCTCGAACGAAAAAACAGACTGCGGCGTCCGTCCTTTTTTATCCGGGCGAAATTCGGAATGGTGCCACTCCGTCTGAATGATCCTCCAACCGGCCTCTTCCAGTTCTTTTAACTGTGCAAGGTAACCGGGGTGATCAAGCGAGATTGGCTTGCCGTTGAGCATTGCCTGCCGAATGCCGGCCATGCCCAAGGGTAGCGGCTTCCATTCTGTTGGCAGTCGGTATTCCAGTCGGACGAAGGGGAATTGCCGCAGCACCTTGAATGGTTCGGTTGAGCGCAGTCGGTCCCACAGCGAAACAAAGGTGCTCCCGTAGGCCTGAGCCTCCATTTCGTGCCGGTAAACTGTCCGGTCAAGGCGAATCCGCTCCCTCTCCATGGCTTGGGCAGTCCCTCGAAACTGGGGATTGTTTCCAGAGAGTGGATTCTGGGCGTCGGTCGGTCGCGGGGTTTGTTCCGGTTTGGTTGGTGCGATTTTCCTTGGCGACTGTTCAACGGGAGACTCGGTGGTTTGCTTCTTGGGTCGTTCGCCGGGACCGCAGCCAGGCAGGCATGCGCATCCAAGGATTACAAGGGTGATCCGTGCCGACATGCCGGCAAATGGCGAATGAAAGTTAAGTAGCACTCGGTGGGGAAAAACTACAGGGGGTGCAAACTCCGGACAACCTTGAAAGACTTTCAGGATTCCCCTCCGCGCTTGGCCAAGGTCCGGGCTACACCGGCTTGATGGCTTTGTCGGGGAAGGGGGTGCCGATGGACTGGGCGTAGGTGAGGGCGATGGCGAGGGCGTCGGCGGCGTCGGGCTCCGGTAGCTCGGGCAGTGCAAGGCGGGTCTGCACCATCTTGGCGACCGCTTCCTTTTGCGCGGCGCCGTAGCCGACGATGGCCTGCTTGACCTTGCGCGGCGCGATCTCGAACACCTCCAGCCCGGCCTTGGCCAAAACGGCCAGGGCGGCTCCGCGCGCCTGGCTCATGACAAGCGCAGTGCGGATGTTTTGCGCATGGAACAGTCCCTCCACGGCGGCGGCGGTGGGCTTGGTTTTCTGAAGGATGGCCTCGAGCGATTCAGAGATTTCCCGCAGACACCGGGAGAGCGGCCAGTCGGTGGGGCAATGGATGGTTCCCTGGCAAAGGGTGGCCGGCGTGGCTTCGCGTGTGTCGATGACGCCGTAGCCGGTGCCGCGCAGTGAAGGGTCGATGCCAAGGATGATCTGCGATCCGGCACCGGTTGGTCTTGCCGTTTCAGCCTGAGCGGCGTCTCTCCCGCTGGCAATGCGCTGCTGCATGGCGGCGAGTTGTTGCGACGTGATGCCCACGGGCTGTGCAATAAAAAACCCCGGCCCAAATGTCGAGGCCGGGGTGAATAAAAAAAGTGCGGAGGTGGTTCAGTCCTTGCGCAATTGCGAGAACACGTCGCGGTAAAAGTCAGGGTGGCTTTCCCATGTTTGCGCGGTGATGAAATTGCCATCGACCACGCTTTGTTTGTTCACCCACTTCGCCCCGGCCTGCTCGACCTCGAACCGGATATTGCAGTAGCTGGTTAGTTTGCGGCCTTTGGCAATGCCAGCGGCGATCAGAATCTGGATACCGTGGCAGATGGAGAAAATCCATTTGCCCTGCCTGTCAAACGCCTGCACAAGCTTGAGCAGCCTGGCATTGTGCCGAAGAAACTCCGGCGCGCGCCCCCCGATCAGCAGTATGGCGTCGTAGCTCGACGCCTTTGCCTGGCCAAGCGCGATGTCGGCGTCGATCAGGTAGCCGGGTCGCTCGATGTAAGTGTTCCAGCCCGGCTCGAAATCGTGAATGACACCGTGCAGCCGCTTCTTTTTAGTGGCGCCGATGTGCGCTGTCCAGCCCTCCTCCTCGAAGCGGTGTTTGGCATGGAGAATCTCGTACGACTCGCCGGAATCATCGGTGACGATCAGGATTTTTTTTCGGCGTGCCATCTGTCGGAGCGGTCAGGTGGAATCAGTTGTCGTATTTCAGGCCCTGATCAATCCACGCGAGAATGAGGCCGATCTGTTCCTTGGTCGGCATGGGGTACTTTTCCCGCTTGCTGGTCGGTGGCATCTCGTAATCGATGACTTGGTCGGTGATGTAATAGCTGAAGGGACTTTCCTTGCTTTTGCCGGGGATGATGGAAACTCCCTCGGAGCCGCCCTTGAGGGCGAGTTCGCGCGTGTCAATGCGATACTTGCCCTTGGGCTTTTTTTTCGGACCGTGGCAATTGACACACGATTTCTCGAAATATGGCTGGATGTCCTTTTTGTAGCTGACCTGTTTTTTGGCAGCAGGAGGCAGCTTGTCTGCCAGCTTGGCCATGTTGTCCTTGAGTTCGTCGATCTCCACGGGCTCGGCGCTCACGTTCTGCAGCGTGGCAAGCCCACCTATGAGAATGAATGTGGCAATGTATTTCAGCATGGTAAAAAATCCTTTGCAGCCTCCTAACTGGCTGTGAGGTCCGGAATTTTACGAAATCCTGACTCCAAAGTCAATCGAGGCCGCCTTGGACGCGCGATGGCGCGCCCGTATTCAAGCGGAGGCGCTTGTCTAAAGTCAGTCCATGGAGCGGGCACGGTAAAAGCGCTGCTCGTAGTCGGGGGCGTCGGCGTCGGCGATCTCCTTCCACGTGTCCCCCGGCTTTGCTGTAAGGAGGACGGTCCAGTTTTTAAGGTCGTTGGAAACCTCGACGGTGTAGTCGGTCATGGCGTCGCCGCCCAGTTGCAGCATGGCGCGGCCATCGTCCGCCCATCCGCCCCACGCGAGGGTGGGGCGAGCCTTGGGCGCGGAATCGCTCGTTTCGACCGTGATTCGGTAATCGTCAAAGACCATGTAGTTGTCACCCGGGGTTTCGGGCTTTCGATAGACCCAGCTTGGCCCGAGGTCGCCGAAGGCCAGGCTGAGCCCGGTGGTGGTCAGTTTCTTGGTGTTTACAAGCACCTCATCGCCGACGGAGACCGTCCAGGTGTTGGCAGCGAAATCGATCACGAATTTCAGGTCATAGAGGGCCTCGTGTTCGAAGCTGTATCCCGTGGGCAAAAAAATGTCGTCATCGAGCGCATAGTTGATATTGCGCGTTTCGTTGTCAAAATCGAGCGTTATCAGCCGGTGCACGTTGTCGTTGTAAAGGGTCCAGCGAAAGTCGTCCCGCTGGTCGTTCGTGGAATCGATGATCATCATGAGCATCGTGACGGTGATCCGCGTTTCCTCCGGGCTGATCCCCTCGACCGACCGCCAGAGGCTGGTGAATGTCTCGGTGGCCTCCTCCGGGGGCCAATACCCGATGTAGGCCTGATGGCCCATGCCCTCGAAGTTGTTTTCCACCAGGCCGGTGCCGCCGGTGCCTTCCCCCTCCCAGCCACCCTGTCCGATGAGGGCGAACTCCATGTCGAAATCCTGTTCCGGCTCGAAGTCGCTGTGGTACAGCGTCCGCGCCTGGCCAAGCGCGGTTGCCGATTGGCCAAGCGGCATGGCAAGCCAAAATGCGGCGATGAACCGGTTCGTGATCCCCCTCATCCCTGACTGCCGCTCAAGACGATCTCATCGTGGGCTTTTGTCCCCGTCCCCGCCGGATGAACGGGAGGATCCGGAGGAACCAGACGACGAGGGGGCACTCCGCGCTGGAGGCGAAGAATAGCTCCGGCTCGGCGCCGAATAACTTCGGGAGGGAGCGGAACTTCGGGAGGGAGCGGAATAGGAGCGGCTGGGAGTTGAGCGTGCCGGCGGCCTGTAGGCCCGTGAAGGGGCCGGGCGGGATGCCGCCGGTGGCCGGTAACTCTGCGATGGAGCGGAGCGAGATTGGCTCGGAGCCGAGTAACTGCGTGCCGGTGGCTTGTAACTTGGAGCTGACCGGGCGCTTGGCAGCCGGGACGATCGAGCGGATGAGTTCGAAGTCACCGGGCGCTGCTGCCACCCACGGCTCGGCGTGGCCGAGCCTCGGGCCGAGGGTGTCACCAGGCGCGAGGTGGTCGACGGGCCGGGTTTACGGGTGATGTTCACCTTAGGCGAATAGCGGCTGTAGGTCTTGCGCGCGCTGGGCTTCGACGGCGTGGTGCGGCTTTTGCTTGGCGCGCTGAAGGTGGAACTCAGGGTCTGGCTGC
>CAJWEP010000094.1 GCA_913030945.1 uncultured Verrucomicrobiota bacterium | reverse complement strand
CGGTTTGGTCGAGGACATGGAGATGCCGCCGGAAGGCAAGGCGCCAGCCTTGAGCCGGGAGGAGATCAGCTTGGTTTGTGGATGGATCGACCAAGGCGCAGCGTGGCCAGATTCAACTGAGGTGACCTACTCGGCCGTCCCGATGATCCGCTGGATTACGATCGACGGGAGCGAGGAGGCGTTCCGCCAGCACTGGGGGATGACCGAGGGACACTCCATCGGCCTTGGCCAAGTGACGGCCACCGGCCAAACCAAGGGCGGTAGCCATGCAGAATTCGACGGGCGCTATATCGGTGATGATGAGGACTACCTGACCCGGTTGCGCATCGATCGCCCGGGCTTGGGCTATGTGGAAACCGGCTTCGAGTCGTGGCGCGAATATGGCCTCGGAACAGGCGGTTACCTCAACGGTATGGAGCTTTCGCCGTTCCGCTTGGCCAAGGCTCCGTACCTAGATCACGAGCGTGTCTGGCTTTCCGCCGGTTTGGCCAAGCGCGATGTGCCTAAGCTAGATTTCACCTATGAACGCCTTGGGCGCGACGGCCGTCTGGCCACGCAGCAGTGGGGCGGCGTGCCGGTCGGTGAGTTTGAGTCACGTGCCATTTATCCGGCAACCCAGTTGGTGGACGAGACGATTCATCGCATGTCGCTCCGGGCCGAGCACGAGATTGGGGACACTCTGTTGGAGGATGCGCTGACGATCGAGATCGGGGAGTCGGCAGTGGAGCGGGGGCACGCCGAGTTCGCCAATCTGCCGGTGACCAACTCCAAGCCGGATTACCTTACGCAGATCGTTGATGAGCGGGAGTTCAAGCGCAGCTCAAACTCGCTGCGACTGAGTCGCCAGTTGAAGGATTGGTGGCGTGTGTCATTGGGTCATCATTTCGCCAAGTTCGACGGCGACGCGGGATTCGAGGTCGTTTCCCTGTCGCCGAACGATCCTGGCGAGGCGCCGTGGATGGGTGACCGCAGCAATGCCATCCGCACCAGTCAGCATTCGCATTTCCTCAACGCGACGACGCTGATTGGGCCATGGAGAAACTTGACGCTGAGCGGCGGCGTGCAGGGCGAGTCAACGCGGCAGGAGGGCATCGCCACCGGCTTATCACTGGGCATGTCCCCAGCGCGATTTGCCTCTGGTCAGGATCGCACCGGCGTCGAGGGCAATGTGCAGTTGAGCTACACCGGTTTGAAGCACACGGTACTCTCGCTCGGCGCACGGTTGCGCGAAGAGAACATCGACCTGCGCGAGGATGGGCACATCGACAACGAATGGGGTGACGAGGGCTTCATGCGGGAGAGCGACGAGACTGGCCGGTTGGCGCGTTATCGCGCCGGGTTTGCGTGGTCGCCGAACATGGAGTGGCTGGTGCGCGGCGATTACAAGTGGCGCGACTCTCACACCGACTTTGGCCATCCGCTCGACATCGATCTTTCGGACGAACCGGGCAACGGCTATCCAGCTTTCATCAATCGCCGCCACGCCCGGGGCGACGTGCTCCACTTGAACTTCACATGGCGCAGGTGGCAAGGCTTCCGTCCCAGCGTGAAGTGGGAGAGGCACCGGAGCGACTACGAACTGGGCACACAGTCGTTCGAGGAACCGTGGGGCGGCCGGGGTCATGACGGCGGCCGCCATTGGTCCGGCAAACACGAGTCGGACGTCTTTAGTTTGTCGATCACCTCGATGCCGCACACGCGCCTGGTTGCGACGACGAGTATCGGATACACCGACACGTGGTCCGGCACGCTGGAGTCGCCCGCGCTTGGCCTGCGGCCGTTCGAGGGTGATGTCTGGTTTTTCGTCGATCATCTCAGCTATGCGCTTGGCCAGGCGACCGACCTGACTTTCGTTCATTCCCATTACCGCGTTGATTACAGCAACTCGAATCTACCCGGCATGATCGCCTACGGGCTGGATGCTGAGCGATACAGCATCGTGCTCGGCCTCCGGCACCGGCTTGGCCAGGCGGCGATGTTCAACGTGCAATACGGCTGGTTCAACAACGATGAACCCAGCGCCAACGAGGCGCACGATTACAAGGCTCACATGGTCTTGGCCACCCTCCGCCTCGATTTGAATTAAAAGACACTCGGCCAGGCGCTGGTGCGAAGCCGCTCAAGCCCTCGGTCGCGAAGGAAGCCTTCTAGCCAAGCAGCACGCACCCAAGCTTGGGTTGAGTGGTGTTGATTGAGCATTCATCCGGTTTCCGTCTTGCGCCGGGGTGGGGGCACGGCCCAAGCTGCTCGGCCATCGCGTGGTTGCCCGAGTGACATTGGACGTCGCCGTCCGCCGGGAGTTTGATTACCTCGTGCCGGCGGAGCTGGAGTCCAGCGTACAGGAAGGCACGCGGGTGAAAGTGCCGTTCGGCCCGCGCGAGGTGATGGGCGTGGTCACGAAGATTCTCGACGAGTCGCCGCACGGCAATCTCCGCGAAATTATCAAGACTGTCGGTGGCCAGGCGCTAGTGACGCCTTCCATTTTACGGCTTGTCCGCTGGATCGCCGATTACTATTGCTGCGCCCCGGAGATCGCGATGAAGGCGGTGCTGCCTGACGCCGTTCGCAAGGAGGAGGAGGGTTGGCGCGAGCGATTGTTCGTGCGTGCGCTGCCGGTGCACGGCGAGTTGCCCAAACTGACAAAGCGGCAGGAGGATTTGTGGACGATCGTCGAGGAGTGGCGGGAGCTGCCGCTACAGGAACTGGTGCGCCTGGCCGGCACGACTTCAGCAACGATCCGGAGGCTTGAGGACAAGGGGCTTGTCAGCATCGCACCGCAAATCTCCGAGCGCGATCCGTACGGCAAGGAGCACATTCTCCCGACACAGCCGCTTGAGTTGAACGCCGAGCAGGCCACCGCACTGAAGGAGGTTGTCGATGCGATGGAGCGCTTGGCCAAGCCGGAGGAGAATCAGGCCAAGCGGAAAGGCCACGGCGTGTTCCTGCTGCATGGCGTGACTGGCAGCGGCAAGACGGAGGTGTATCTGCAGGCGATCGCGTACGCGCTTGGCCAAGGGCAGGGCGCCATCGTGCTCGTGCCGGAGATTTCACTGACACCGCAGACGGTCGAGCGGTTCAAGGCGCGGTTCAGCCAGGGGCCGCAGCAGACGCTGGTTGCCGTGCTTCACAGCCACCTGTCCGCCGGTGAGCGTCACGACGAGTGGCACAAGATTCGGCAGGGTAGGGCGCGGATCGTCATTGGCGCGCGCTCGGCGGTGTTCGCGCCGGTGGAGCCGCTTGGTCTCGTGATTGTGGACGAGGAGCACGAGCACTCGTACAAGCAGGAGGAGGCACCGCGCTACAACGCCCGCGACCTTGCGGTGGTGCGCGGCCAGCAGGAGGGGGCGGTGGTGGTGCTCGGCTCGGCGACGCCGTCGATGGAGAGTTACCACAACGTGCAGCGAAAAAAGTACGGTCTGCTGTCGCTCCCAGAGCGTGTGGACAATATCACGATGCCGCTCGTGCGCGTGGTTGACATGCGCAGCGCGGCCCTAAAGGAAAAAGGCATCAGCATTTTTTCGCCGCAACTACGCGAGGCGATCCTGCAGCGGCTTGAGAAAAACGAGCAGGTGATGCTCTTCCTCAATCGCCGTGGCTGGTCAACCTCGATGCAGTGCCCCGACTGTGGTCACGTGGCCGGATGCCCGAACTGCAGCGTATCGCTGACCTACCATCGTGCCGCGCAACAACTGATGTGCCACATCTGCGGCCACGTCGAGGCTGCGCCGACCAAGTGTCCCGAGCAGGGCTGCGGCAGCGCGGCGATCCGCTTCGCCGGTCTGGGCACGGAGAAGGTCGAGGCCGCGCTGGCCAAGGGCTTCCCGATGGCCAGGGTCAAGCGGATGGATTCCGACACGCTCAAGCGCAAGGAGGATTACCGACGCATTCTCGGCGACTTTCGCACCGGCAAAATCGACATCCTCGTCGGCACGCAGATGATCGCCAAGGGGTTGCATTTCCCGAACGTGACGCTGGTGGGGATCATCCACGCCGACTTGAGCCTGCACATCCCGGACTTCCGTGCCGGCGAGCGGACGTTTCAGTTGCTCACGCAAGTGGCGGGCCGTGCCGGGCGTGGTGACATCGAGGGCGAGGTGTATGTGCAGTCGTTCACGCCGTTTCACCCGTCGATCCAGTACGCGCGCCGGCACGACTACGCCGGTTTTTACGATCAGGAAATTGAGTTTCGCCGCGAGCTGCGCTACCCGCCGATCAGCCGGGTGGCATTGCTGACGCTGCGTGGCCGGAGTGAGGATCGCGTCAAGTTTTTCGCCGACCACCTGCGCAAGGAGATGGACGAGTTGGCCAAGGAGTTGGGTGACACCGTTGTCGCCGGTCCCGCGCCCGCGCCGTTGCTGCGTGCCGAGAATTTCTACCGTTATCAGGTCATGATGCGCACCGCGCAGATGCGCGAACTGAGCCACAAGCTAACCGGCAAACTGGAGGCGTTGAAAATCCCGGACGACATCCGTCTCGTCATCGACATCGATCCGATGACCCTCAGCTAGCTGCTTGGCCAAGCGGTTACTTGTTACAAGCTTCCAGGGTCGGTAAGATGCTGCCGCACGGTCGGGGATGCTGCCCTGAACCCAGAAAAACACAGGTAGTGAACACACAGAATCAAGTGGACGTCACGGTTGCCGCCTTGAATCGCCTCGCCCGCAATCTGTGGTGGACCTGGAATCAGGATGCGCAGGATGTGTTCGAGGAGCTGTCGCCGCGTGCTTGGCGTTATCTTTATCACAACGCCGTTGCAGTGTTGCGGGAACTCTCGGATGAGGAACTGCGTGTGCGGCTGCTCGACGAGGAGTTTAACCGCCGCGTGCAAGGGGTGCTCCGTCAGTTCGAGGCCTACCTCGGCGCGACGGACACCTGGGCGGCGGTGAACGCGTCCCGCTTGGCCAAGCGGCCGGTAGCCTACTTCAGCGCGGAGTTTGGCTTTCACGAGACGCTGCCGATTGCGGCCGGCGGCCTGGGGATGCTGGCCGGCGACCACGCGAAGTCGGCCAGCGACCTTGGACTTGGTTTTATCGGCATCAGCCTGTTTTACCGCGAGGGCTATTTTCAGCAGGCTATCAATGCCGAGAACTGGCAGACGGAATATTACAGCCAGCTCGACCCGCAGAATCTCCCACTGGAGCCGGTGCTGGGCGACGACGGCCAGCCACTGGTTTGCACGGTGGAGATTGCCGCCGAGCCGGTGTCGTTTCGCGCCTGGGTGGCCAACGTTGGGCGCTGCCCGGTCTATCTTCTCGATGCCAACCTGCCGACGAATCAGCCGCACTTCCGCGACCTGACGCAGCACGTGTACGGCGGCGACGACTCGACGCGCATCATGCAGGAGATCCTGCTCGGCGCGGGAGGCGTGCGGCTGTTGCGGCGGCTCGGCGTGGAGCCGTCGGTGTATCACATGAACGAGGGTCACGCGGCGTTCCTCGCGCTGGAGCTGATGCGCGAGAGGATCGCCGAGGGGGCCGGTTTTGAAGCCGCGCTGGCCGGGGTGAAGCAGCAGTGCCTGTTCACGACCCACACGCCGGTGCCGGCGGGGCATGATCGGTTCAGCCGCGAGTTGATGGACTATGGGGCGCGGCATTTTTACAGGCAGCTCGGAGTCAGCGCCGGCGAGTTGATGGCACTTGGCCGGGTCGATCCGGATGATGCCAATGAGACCTTCTGCATGACCGTGCTGGCACTCAAGGCGGCGCGCGCGGCCAACGGCGTGAGCGAACTGCACGGGCAGATCAGTCGTGAGATGTGGCACGGCCTCTTTCCGGATGGCACGGTGGATGAGGTGCCGATCGGCCACGTGACCAACGGCATTCACCTGGCCGGCTGGATGAAGGGGCCAGTGCGAAAATTTTGGCGGCGCAAACTTGGTCAAGCGGAACCGGCGGCGGACTGGGCAATGGAATTGGCCAAGCCGGAGTTCTGGGCACGGATGGAGGAAGCGTCGTTCGTCAGCGACGAGGAGCTTTGGGCACTGCGCTACCGGCTGCGGCGTGAGCTGATCGAGTTCGCGCGGCGGCGGTTGCAGGACCAGGAGCACCGCTCGGAGCCAAGTGACTTTATTGCGTTCGATCATCTGCTCAATCCAGCCGCGTTGACGATCGGATTTGCTCGGCGCTTCGCCACCTACAAGCGCGCCCCGCTGGTCTTCGATCATTTCGACAAACTTGTGGGGTTGGCCCGTGACCTGCAGCGGCCGGTGCAGTTTGTCTTCGCCGGCAAGGCGCATCCGCGGGACGATGAAGGCAAACGGTTGATCCAAAAAATCATCCACATGAGCCGCCACTCCAAGCTTAGCGGGCACCTGGTATTTCTCGAGAATTATGATGTGCACGTCGCGCGGCAGATGGTGTCGGGCTGCGATGTTTGGCTGAACAACCCGCGCCGGCCGCTTGAGGCTTCCGGCACCAGCGGCATGAAGGCTACCTGCCACGGATGTCTGAACCTGAGCATTTTGGACGGCTGGTGGCGGGAGGGTTATGATGGCACGAATGGCTTTGCCATTGGCGGAGACGAGCATCCTGATAGTGTCGACGAGCAGGATCGGCTCGACAGCGAGAACCTGTACAAGGTCCTATCCGGCGAGTTGATTCCCTGTTTTTACGACCGCGATGAGAGCGGCATCCCGAGGGCATGGATCGAGAAAATCCGTCGGGCCATGGTCACGCTGGCGACCCAGTACGACACCACCCGCATGGTGCGCGAGTACACGCAAAAATATTACCTGCCAGAATGAGCGACAGTACCGAAGCATCGCGTGAACTGCGATCGCTCAACGCCGACGAGGCGGAGCGCGTTCTCACCGAGTGGGGGCACAAAAGCTATCGCGCGACGCAGCTCCTTGGCTGGCTCTACAAAAAACGCGCCAGCTCGATCGACGAAATGAGCGATCTGCCGCTGGAGTTGCGCGACCAATTGTCCGAGGCGTTCTCGCTTCAGCCGCTCGAGTTGACCCGGGAGCAGTGCTCGCGGGATGGCACGGTGAAATTTCTCTGGCGGCTTGCCGACGGGGAGCTGATCGAGAGCGTGCTGATTCCTGCGTCTATCGGCCGGGACGGCAGCCAGAGCGGCCGGCGCACGCTCTGTGTCTCATCGCAGGTCGGTTGCGCCTACGGCTGCACGTTTTGCGCGAGCGGTCTCATGGGCTACAGGCGCAACCTCGACGCGTCCGAGATCGTGGACCAAGTGCTGGCGGTCGAGCGGTGGCACCTGGCCAGGGGCGCCGAGTCGCCCAAGCCGGAGCCGATGGTGAACAACATCGTCATGATGGGCATGGGCGAGCCGCTCGCCAACTACGACAACCTGATCCGAGCGCTCGAGATCTTCAATTCGCCTTGGGGGCTCAACATCGGTGCGCGCAAGATCACCGTGTCCACCAGCGGCCTCGCGCCGCAGATCCGCCGCCTGTCCGGGACGCCTCAGCAGTATCACCTCGCGATCTCGCTGCACGGCGCGACCGACGAGGTGCGCGACCAGATCATGCCGGTCAACCGCAAGTACCCGCTTGAGGAACTGGTCAGCGCCTGCGAGGCGTATCAGCAGGCCAAGGGACGGATGATCTGGGTCGAGTACATTCTAATCGACGGCGTCAACACCGGTCCGGAGCAGGTCGAGGCGTTGAGCAGCTTGGCCAAGCGGCTGCAGTGCAAGGTTAACCTCATCCCGTACAACCCAGTGGACGGCATCGGGCTACAGCGCCCAAGTGACGAAACCGTCGTGCAATTCCGCGATGCGCTGTACCAGAGGGGCGTCCGGGTGACCATGCGGATCGAAAAAGGCACCGACATCGACGCCGCTTGCGGCCAACTCCGCCTCAAGTCGGAGAAGCAGTCCGCCTCAACCCAAGCGCTTGGCCAAGCGGGTTAAGAGCTGGCCTTCATCTCGACGACGTCGTGGGGGGCGGCTTCCTTTTGGCCGGCCGGGCTGATGCGGGTGTAGCGGGCCTTGGCTTGCAGGTCGGGCAGGGTGGCGGCGCCGAGATATCCCATGCCTGCTTGTACGCCCCCGATCAACTGGCCGAGGAGTTGGTCCAAATCTTCCGAAACTTCCTTGAGTGCCTCGATGCCCTCGGCGGCGACCTTGCGGTTGGTATCTTTGGGCGCGTGGCCGTAGCGCGCCGCAGAGCCGGATTTCATCGCAGCCAGGCTACCCATGCCGCGGTACTGCTTGTAAAGTTTTCCGCTGATTTCCATCACTTGGCCGGGTGTCTCGGGGCAGCCGGCTAGCAGGCCGCCGCAGATCACGCCGTCGGCCAGCGTGAGTGCCTTGACGATGTCGCCCGATTTGGTGATACCGCCGTCGGCCAGCAGGCTCACGCCCTTGGCCTTGGCCGCCTGGCCGGCGACGTAGAGGGCGGTCATCTGCGGGATGCCCACCCCGGCGATGAGTCGCGTTGTGCAGATCGAGCCCGGCCCTTGGCCCACCTTGACGATGTTTGCTCCGCAATCGGCGAGGTACTCGACTCCGGCGGCGGTGGTGACGTTGCCGGCGATAATCGGCAAGTCAGGATACGCTGCGCGGATCAACGCGACCGCGTCGCCGACGCCTTTCGAGTGGCCGTGCGCGGTGGAGACAGCGACGACGTCCACACCACGCTCGATCAATGCGCCGATGTGCGTCTCGATGCGTTCGCGGTCGAGTTCGCCGTCGGTGTCGCGCGGGGTGGAGACGGCCGCGCCGCAGAGCAGCCGGAACTGCCCATCGCGCGCTGGGCGAAACTGCGCCTGTTTCTCCGAGGTGATGCGCTCGATGTCACTCAGTGTGAACAGGCCACGCAGTTCGTCGTTGTCATCCACCACCAGCAGCTTGTTGATGCCGGGATGGTCGGTAAAAAACTGATCGGCGATGGCGATCGGGTCGGCATCAAGCTGGCTTTCCCGGAGGGTCTGCACCTGGTCACGCGGGACGAGGGCGCCGGTGACCGGCTTGGCGGCATAGCGCGGTTTGAGGACGTTGCCGGAGAGTAGGCCGACGAGTTTGCGGTCGTCGCCAACGACGGGGAAGGTGCTGAAGGAGTAGCGCTTGGTCTCGATCAACTCGATCACATCGCCCACGGTCTTGTCAGGCGTGACAGTGATCGGCTCCTGGATGAGGCCGTGGACGTGATTCTTGACGCGGCTGACCTCCTTGAGTTGCTGTTTCTCCGCCATGTTGTAGTGGATCAGCCCCAGGCCGCCGTTGAGCGCCATGCCGGTGGCCATGCGCGACTCGGTGACGGTGTCCATGTCGGCCGAGATCACCGGAAGGTGCAGTCGCAGTCCGCCCGCCAGTTCGGTGTCGAGGGAGGCGTTTCTCGGTAGAATCTCGGAGTAAAGCGTAGAAAGGGTGAGGTCGTCGTACGTCAGCGCCACTCCGGCCTGAGCCGAAAAAAACGTGTCCGCCGGTTGATAAAAGGCTGAATCGAGTGGGCCTGCGTTTTGCTCTGCCGCCATGTCCGAGTGTCCATGATTGCCGGGGGGCTGGCAAGCTGTTTCGTTTTTTTCTTGCGCACTTGAGCCCTCGGGAGGAATCGCCTCCAGCCGCGGCCCGGGACGAGGGCGAACACTCAGCCGTCCGGATTTACTTCCGCGAGATTGGCAAGTTCAGCCGCATCATGCCGGAGGGGGAGATCTGCCTTGCCAAGCTGCACTAGATGCTCGATCGCCTCGAGCCCGATCCGCGATAGTTCTCCACCGCGCTTGGCCAAGCGCAATATTCTCGACGCCGCCTGGGCAAGCGGCGATATTGCCCCGCTATGGCTTCGACAGACGTCACGCTGGAGGAATTGCAGGCGGCGATCCGCAATGTGCCGGACTTCCCCGAGGAGGGGATTCAGTTTAAGGACATCACGCCGGTGCTGGCCGACGCCCGGCTGCTCGACGGCTGCATCAGTCACCTGCTCGGCGGGCACTCGGCCGACACGGTGGACGTGGTCGCCGGGATCGACGCGCGCGGCTTTATTTTCGGCGCGGCGATGGCCCGCGAGTTGGGTGTCGGCTTCGTGCCGATCCGCAAAAAGGGCAAATTGCCATGGGAAACCATCGAGGAAAGCTATGACCTCGAGTACGGCAGCAACACGATCGCCATCCACACCGACGCCGTTTTGGCGGGGCAACGGGTGCTGCTGATAGACGATCTCTTGGCCACGGGCGGCACGGCGGCGGCGGCGGCGAGCCTCGTGACCAAGGCCGGAGGGCAGGTGGTCGAGGCGGTGTTTTTCATCGAGCTGGGTTTTCTCGACGGCCGGGCCAAGATGGGCGACATGCCGCTGCGGGCGCTGGTGAAATATTAAGTGAGCAGTGAGCAGTGGATGCCGAGTGTCTTCATAAAAACGTACGGTTGTCAGATGAACGAGCGCGACTCTGAGGCCGTCGCGGCGCAGTTGGTAGCCAAGGGCTACAGCATGACGGCGGATGCGCTGAGCGCGGATGTCATTCTGCTAAACACGTGCAGCGTGCGCGATGCCGCCGAGCAGAAGGCGCTCGGCAAAATGAATCATGTCGCGGCGCAGTTGCGCTCGAAAAACCGCAAGGCGGTGCTGGGATTCATGGGCTGCATGGCGCAGAGCCGTGGGCGCGAGTTGATCGATAAGCTGCCGGACGTGGATCTCGTGCTTGGCACGCAGAAATTTCATCGCGCGGCCGATCACATCGGCGACCTGCTGACCGGGCGTGCCGGGGGCGTGGTCGACACTGGCGAGGAGAAGGGCAGTGAGGCGATGATCCGCGAGCATCTACTCAACGGCGCGAGCAACAAAAAGTCGGTTACGTCGTTCGTCAGCATCATGCAGGGGTGCAACCAGTTTTGCACCTTCTGCATCGTGCCATCCACACGCGGTCGGGAGCGCAGCCGGTCGATCGAGGACATTGTCAGCGAGTGCCACGAGTTGGTGGATCGCGGCGTGCGGGAGGTGACGCTGCTCGGGCAGATCGTGACGAACTACGGTCGCCGAGAGATCGGGGAGCGGGACGGCAAGTCGGCGTTCGTGCAGCTGATTGAGGCGGTGCACGAGATCGACGGGCTGGAGCGCATTCGCTTCACCTCGCCGCACCCCAAGGGCTACGGCGATGACCTGGTCGCAGCATACGGGCGCTTAGCCAAGCTCTGCGAGAGCGCGCACATCCCGGTGCAGAGCGGAAGCGATGCTATGCTCAAGCGCATGCACCGTGGCCACACGCGCGACCGATTTCTGCAGATTGCCGACAAGCTGCGCGCCGTTCGACCGGGCATCGGCATCACGACCGACATCATCATCGGATTTCCCGGCGAGACGGAGGCGGAGTTCGAGGCGACGATGTCGCTATGCCGCGAGGTTCAGTTCGACAATGCGTTTGTTTTCAAGTACTCCACGCGCCGCGACACGCCGGCGACTGCAATGGAAAACCAACTGCCGAAAGAGCTGATCGAGGAGCGGCACGCTGCGTTGCTGTCGGCCATCGACGAAATGGGGGCCAGGCGCTACACGCAGTTTGTCGGCAAAACAGTCGAGGTTCTCGT
>CAJWEP010000093.1 GCA_913030945.1 uncultured Verrucomicrobiota bacterium | reverse complement strand
AGTTTTCTCCAACATTGACCGTAACACTCTGCTCTCCCTTCAACGTGATCACCGGCGCGGTGTTGTCCGTCACGTTGAACGACACTTCAGCCAACTGGTTATAACCGTCGTTCTCGAGGTATCTCGCGACATACTCGCCCGCCGGCAAGCCGGCAGCAAAACTGACGGAGCCGGAAACAAGCCCCTCGCCGGCGATCTGTGTTCCATTGACAAACGCCCACAATAGGCCGGGCACCTTGGCGGGAATCATGTCGGGCCGGTAAACCGCGATCCAGTCCTTCGGATTGCCGGGGCCGTTGGCAAAATGAATCGTGATGGTCTCACCTGAAAGGTATGCATCACTGCCTACGGTGACGCCGGGCGGCTCCGCGATGGAGAAGTTCACGCTGGCCATCTGCTTGAAACCGTCATCCTCGAAAAACCGCGCTATGTAGTTGCCGGGCTGCAACACGGCATCGAACACGAGCGTTCCATCGGTGAGACCCTGCCCCGACGACTTGGAGCCGTTCACGTAAGCCCAGGCCGGAGCCGCGGCAGACCCGGGGATCATGTCCGGCCGATAGATGCCGACCCAGTCCTTGGGATTGCCGGGGCCGTTGCTGAAAGTGACCTCGATCGGTTCGCCCATCTCATAAACCACGCTGCCGACCGCCAAGCTCAACGGTGGTGGAGTTTGAGCGGCAACACGGGCGGAGAAGTTTCCACGGCCGTTGACTGGGATCTGCAACTGCCAGTCCGGCGCCGCTTTCGTTCCGGCATTGAGCCAATAAGTCCCAGCGCTGGCTCCGCTGTCCGGTTCGTCGTGAAGGAGCAATCCAACTTTTCCGATATTGGTCAGACCAGAAAACTCGAGGACCCAAGTCACCGATGTGATCTCCTCGGGCACCCGCACTCGAAGGTCGCTTACCGTGACCATGTTGTATCCGGCTCGAAGCGAAAAGGCGTCACTCTCGAACAAAAGATCGCCCGGTTTTTTCGGGCCGCCCTCCCCTGTCACCGGGCCGTTGTTGGCGTAAACATTCAGCACGCCTTTCTGGTCGGACTCAAACGGATTCAACGCAGCGAAATACTCGAACTGAATCTGGTTGATAATCCTCTGGCTGCCGTCGAGTGTGAACTCGTCGCCGATCCCGCCGCTGGCAAGTTGGATGTCGCCCTTGACTCCGCGCGGATTGTCGTACACCACCAAGCCGCCGAGTTGCAGTTCCATTTCTCCCCGGGGATCCACCGGCACCTCCGCCGTTGCATGGCTCTCGCCGTCGTTAAGGTAGATGCGAACCTTGCCCTTGGGTATGTCGCCGAACGGGGATAGGGCAGCGTAGTACTCGAACTGAATGGCAGTCAACTCGCTGTTGTCCCCGTCTAAGACCACCGTGTCCGCGATCTCCCTATAGGAAAGGTAAACCTTGCCAAGCGAAGTCTCAGCATTTTCGTAAATTATTGTATCATCCTCCTTGCCCATGGGCACCCCAGCCAGTCGTGCGGCAAAACTGGAGCCAAACTCGGTTGACCTGAGTTCCCAATCATCGTTTACCTTTTCCCAAAAGTCGTCGTGACTTTCGCCGATAGTCGGGGGGTCGTAAAGCAACAGGCCCGCACGACCAACGCCGAGGTTAAGGAACTCGACCGACCAGGTTACTTCCGAGGTGCCTTCCGGCAAATCCAGTCCAAGCCCATGGACAGTGACCGTGTTATATTTGTTTTGCAGGGAAAAGGTGCCACTCTCGTAAAGCAGAGTACCCGGTTGGTGGGCCACCGGCCTGGTCTCAGTTAGGATCTGGAAATCGATGGCCACCGACTTGATGGTTTGTGCGGCCACCTGGCCATGAAACGCGAAGATACTGCACACAAGCAGGCATCTCCGGATGAACTGAACTCCTTTCTTCACGAATATCAAAAAAAAATCGAGGCCTCCCGTCCGCTTGGCCAAGGTTCAAGCCAAGCCATTGGCCGCGTCAATGAAAGAGAGGCAGCCATCCCGTAAAAATCATTCCGCCGCCACCAACCCGGCCACCTTGGCCAAGGCCTCGTCCAGCTTGGAGGCATCCTTGCCGCCGCCCCGGGCCTGCGCCGGCTTGCCGCCCCCCTTGCCGCCGACGACCGGGGCAATGACCTGGATGATCTTCCCGGCCTGAATGCGATCCGTCAGCGAGTCGGCTACGTTGGCCAAGAGCACCACCCGGCCGTCAGCGGCAGCGCCCAGCACGATGACGCCCTCGAATTCGCCCTTCATCGCGTCGGCCACGGCCTGGGCATAGTCCCCGTCCGCTTGGCCAAGGTTGGCCGTGACCAGCGGTACGCCGGCAATCGTCTCCACCTTGGCCAACAACTCCCGGGCCGTGCCGGCCGCCTGGCTTTGCCGGAGGGACTTCAACTGTTTCTCCAGTTTTTTGACCTGGCCAATCGCCCCCTCGACCTTCTTTTCAATCTCGCGGACCGGCGAGTTGAGCGTCTCGGCCAAGGCGGCGATGCGCCCTGCATCGACGCGAGCCTGCCCGGCAGCCACGAGGCCTGCCACGGCCTCCACACGCCGCACACCGGCGGCGATCGCGGACTCGGCGGCGATATGGAACAGACCAACCTCCCCCGTGGCGCGCGCGTGGGTGCCACCGCACAACTCCATCGAGTAGCCGTTGAGCGCGCTGGCCTTGCCACCGATCTGCACCACGCGCACCGTATCCCCGTACTTGTCACCAAAAAACTGCAGGATGCGGTCGTTGCCGCTGACCTCGCTGTAGGGCGCCTCGGCCCAGCTCACCACGGCGTTGTCGACGATGCGCTCGTTGACCAACTGCTCGATGTCGCCCAACTGCTGCGGGGTCAGCGCCGAACTGTTGAAATCAAACGTCAACTTCTCCGGGCCGACATAGGAGCCCTTTTGCGAAGCGTCCGGGCTGGTGACCTCGTGCAGCGCCCAGTGAAACAAATGCGTGACCGTGTGGTGACGCTGAATGGCAGCCCGGCGGTCGGCGTCCACCGCCACCTCGACCTCGCTGCCCGGCTCCAGCGCCGCATCGCCCTTGACGAAATGCAGAAACGCGTCGCCGGCCTTTTGCGTGTCGGTGACCGTCCACGTTTTGCCGCCAAGCGCCAGCGTGCCGGTGTCGCCGACCTGGCCACCCATCTCGGCATAAAACGCCGAGCGATCCAGCACGATGCCGGTTCGTTTCTTTTCCTGAACCACCTCGATGACCTTTGCAGTGGTCCTAAGTTGCTCGAAACCGACAAACTCCGTCGTGGCACCGGAGGAGAGGCTCGTAACGCTGATGACCTCCTTCTTCTGCGCGGCCCGTGCGCGGTTGCGCTGCTGTTCCATCAATGCGTCGAACCCGGCGTTATCCACCGTCAAGCCAGCCTCGCGCGCCATCAACTCCGTCAAGTCAAGTGGAAAGCCATACGTGTCATAAAGCTTGAAAGCAAACTCACCGGTCAGCTCTTTTTTATCTCCCAACCTCTCGACTTCTTCGCGGAATAGGTCGATGCCTCGGTCAAGGGTTTTGTTGAACGACGACTCCTCGGTGCGGATGGTCTGCTGGACGATCTCTCGGCGCTTTTTCAGCTCAGGGAAAACGTCGCCCATCGAGTCCGCCAGCACATCAACGAGCTTATAAAAAAACGGCTCGTGAAACCCGAGCGTGCGGCCGTAGCGCACGGCGCGGCGTAGGATGCGGCGCAGGACGTAGTTGCGATCGGTGTTCCCCGGCTGGATGCCGTCAGCGATCGAGAAACTCAACGTGCGGATGTGGTCGCCGATGACGCGGAAGGCAATGTCGGTTTTTTCCTGCTCAGTCTGCTCAGGGCCGGGCTGCGTGGCGGCGTATTTTTTGCCGCTCAGCTTTTCAAGCGCGTCGAAGATGGGACTGAAAACATCGGTGTCGTAGTTGGAGACCGGCGTGCTGAAGTCGGTAAAGCCGTTGGTCGACTGCATGACGGCGGCGACTCGCTCGAATCCCATGCCGGTGTCCACGTGCCGGGCGGCCAGCGGCGCGAACGAGCCGTCCTGATTGGCGTTGTACTGGATGAAAACCAGGTTCCAGATCTCGATGCACTGCCCGCTGTCGGCATTGACAAGTCTCCCATTCGTGTCGCCCTCAGGCGTAAGGTCGATGTGGAGTTCGCTGCAAGGGCCACACGGGCCGGTGTCGCCCATCATCCAGAAGTTGTCCTTCTTGTCGCCGTTGACAATGTGCACTGCGGGATCAAGCCCGGCTGCGGTAAAGATGGCCGCCCAGCAGTCGTGCGCCTCCTGGTCGAACTCACCCGGATCGCCCTCGACCGGCAGGTACACAGTGGCATAGAGCCGTTCCTTCGGGAAGCCCCACACACCTGTGAGAAGTTCCCAGGCCCACTCGATCGCCTCCTTCTTGAAGTAGTCACCAAACGACCAGTTGCCGAGCATCTCGAAGAAGGTGTGGTGGTATGTGTCCAGCCCCACGTCCTCGAGGTCGTTGTGCTTGCCGCCGGCGCGGATGCACTTCTGGGTGTCGGCGGCGCGGCCGGAAGTGTAGGGGCAGGTATGCTCGCCGAGGAAGATCGGCACAAACTGGTTCATGCCGGCATTGGTGAAGAGCAGGTTGGGCGCGTCCGGCATGAGGCTGGCCGACGGCACGATGGTGTGCTGTTTTTCCTGAAAAAAATCGAGGAAGGATTGTCTGATCTCCGAACTGGTCTTCATCGTCCGGCCGCGGATGGCGGCGGCAGGAAGAAAAGCTGTCCCGGCGTCCAACTGCAAGACAAAGGACGGCAGATTTGAACAGAACCACCGCACCGGCAGTCAGTTGCCAACGAAGACGCCCCGGCCAGAGGCGTAAATTTTCGCGTGGCCGAGGCGCGGCAGCGCGAGTATGGTTCCCGCGCGTTTTTGGAACAGAGCTTCGTGCATTTTGAACATTCCCAGATTTTGTGGTTGGCGGCGCTCATCATGCCGCTGCTGGGCCTCTTCCTTGGATGGGCGTGGCGGCGGCGCCGCGAGCGGGTGACACGCTTCATCCACGCCAACCTTGTGAAACAGCTCACGCTTGGCCTCTCCACGGCCCGGCGCAAGGCCAAGCTGGCCCTGCTGCTCGGTGTCGTGCTGCTGCTCTTCCTCGCCCTGGCCCGGCCCAAGGGCGGTTACGAACTGCAGAAAACCGAGACGCGCAGCCTCGACATCCTCGTCGCCGTGGACACATCACGCAGCATGCTGGCCACCGACCAGACCCCGAATCGGCTCGAGCGGGCCAAGCTGGCCGTGCTCGACCTGATGCGCCTGGCCAAGCGCGACCGGCTTGGCTTGATCGCCTTCTCCGGCACCGCGTTTCTGCAATGCCCGCTGACGATCGACCGCAACGCCTTCGTGCAGAACGTCAACTCCCTCACCACCGATATCATCCCGCAGGGCGGCACCGCCATCGGCGAGGCAGTCAGCGAGGCGCTGCGGACGTTTGAAAAGGAGGAGGACAACCACAAGGTGCTCGTGCTGATGACCGACGGCGAGGACCACGAGACCGGCGTCACCGATGCCGTCCAAAAAGCGAACGACATCGGCATGAAGATTTTCACCATCGGCCTTGGCTCCACCGAGGGGGAACTCATCCAGTTGCCCGACCCTCAGACCAGCCGACTCGAGTTCCTCAAGGACGAGAACGGCAACGTGGTCAAGTCACGCCTGAACGAACCTCTCCTGCGCGAACTCTCCGCCGATACTGGGGCGTTTTACCTGCCGTTGCAGGGGGCCGACACGATGGAACGACTCTACGAGGCCGGCCTGGCCGGCCTGACACCGAACCGGGTCGAGAACCAGATGACCAAGCGCTACATCGAGCGTTACCAGTGGCCGCTTGGCCTGGCCATCCTGCTGCTGCTCGGCGAGATGCTCCTCGGGGAGGGGCGGCGCCAATCGCACAAAAACAAGGCCACTGCCCTGGCCGCTCTCGGCCTGCTAATGTTCCCACCGGCCACCTTGGCCACTCCTGCAGACGCCTGGCGGGCGATGGAGCAGGAAGACTACGGAAATGCCCTGCGCCTCTATGAGGAGTTGCTGGAAAAAAACCCGAAGGATGCCCGACTGCATTACAACGCCGGGGCCGCGGCGTACCGTACCGGCAATTTCGAGAAAGCGCGAAACCACTTCAACTCCACCCTCGCTTCGCCCGAGGCCCCGCTCCCCCTCCAGCAGCGGGCCTTTTACAACCTTGGCAACGCGATGTTTCGGCTCGGCGAAACCACCGACAACCCGGACGACAAGGCCAAGCAGTGGATCGATGCCCTGAAAAAATTCGAAGGTGCGCTCAAGCTCAGTCAGCAACTGAAGGACACCCCTGACGACGAGGACGCCCAGTTCAACACCGACATCGTCAAAAAACGGCTCGAACAACTCCAACAACAACAGCAGCAGCAAAGCGACGACAAGCAGGACAAAGAAAACCAGGACAAAAACGAGCAGCAAAAAGACCAACAGAAGCAGCAAAAATCAGACGACCCAAAAAAACAGGAGCAGGAACAGCAGCAGAACGACCAGCAACAGAAGCAGGATCAACAAAAGGGCGACGACGAGAAGAAAGAACAGCAGCAACAGCAATCCGGACAGAAGCAAGAGGAGAAAAAAGAGGAACAACAAAAACAGGACAGCTCAAACAGGGAGGACAATAAGGAGCAACCTCAGCCCAGCCAGGGGCAGAAACAGTCTGACGACGGCCAGTCGCAGCCGGACGGCAAGATGACGCCGGAGCAGGTGCGCCAGCTCCTCGACACTCTTAAGCAACAGGAACGCTCACTGATTTATCGCCCTGTCCAAAAGGAGAAGGCACGCCGCCGTGGGATCACGAAAAACTGGTGAGATGAACCAAACCGTTGCATTCAGTTTTGCATTGCTGTTCGTGTCGAATGCGCTTGGTCAGCAGGTCAGCGCCAGCCTGGACCGTGCCTCCACGTCCATCGGCGAGAGCGTCACCCTGTCCATCACATGTATCGACTTTTCCCCGTCATCCCAGCCGGTGATGCCCTCGATTCCAGGGCTACGCTTTGCCAGTGCCGGAACTTCCCGGCAGTTTCAATTCGTCAACGGCAAGCGAACCTCTTCCTACACGTTCAACATCCTGGTCACGCCGCTTAAGCCCGGCAACTACTCCATCTCCCCGGTCCAGGTGCAGCACAAGACGCGCCTGCTCAAGCCCAAGCCGCTCACGCTCCGGGTGCAGCCGGCCAACCAACAGCCCAAGAACGACAACGGCCTGTCGCAATACGCCTATGTCCGACTGCTGCCCTCCAAGACAAGCGCCTACGTCGGCGAGGTCATCCCGGTTGAGATTCAGCTACATTACATCGACGGAGTGAACGTACAGATGCCGGAACTGACCGCCGACGGCTTCAACGTCGCCGCCTTCCCCAAGCACAAGCAATCGCGGATGCAAAAGGACAACCGAATCTACCAGGTGCTCACCTTTCGCACCGCCGCCACGCCGCTCAAAGCGGGCGAACTCCAGCTTGGCCCTGTGAAACAAAGCATGGTGCTGCGCGTCCGCCAGAGAAAAAGCCGGCGCAGCCCGTTCAACGACCCGTTCGACGGGTTCTTTGACCGCTACCAGCAGGTGCCAGTCAAACTTGAGGCCAAGGCGCAGCCGGTCAAAGTTAGGCCGCTGCCCGCCGCGAACCGGCCGGCCGGCTTCAACGGCGCCGTCGGCCGGTACACGTTGCAGGCCAAGGCCTCGCCGCTGGAGGTGACGGTGGGCGATCCGGTCACGGTGAGCATTCAAATCTCCGGCCAGGGAGCCATCGAGTCGCTTAACCTGCCCAAGCTCGACTGGCCCGGCTTCAAGAGCTACGAACCGTCCGTCACCACAAAAAAAGACAACCCGCTCGGCCTGCTCGGCACGCGCATGTTTGAGCAGGTCGTGATCCCCGAAAGCGACACTCTCGCCGAGGTGCCACGCATCGAGTTCCCCTATTTTGATCCGATCGCGGGCCGGTACCGCGTGCTGGCCAAGGGACCGTTTCCTTTGAAAGTCAACCCCGGCGACAAGCCGGTCGCCCCAACCATCGCAGCCGACTCGGTGCCAGAAACCGAAGAGCCGGAGCCCCCACCGCAGACCGACATCCTGACCATCAAGCATTACCTCGGCTCGCTTGGCCAAGCGACACCGCTCGTCGCCCGGCCTGGCTACTGGCTGCTGCAGGCCATCCCCCTACTGCTCTGGCTTGGTGCACTGGCGTGGCGGCGGCAGGCGAACGCGCTGGCCAACAACCCGAGACTGCGCCGCGAGCGGCAGGTAGCGGAGCGCACCCGGGCCGGCTTGGCCAAGCTCGACACCTTGGCGGAGAGCGGCGAGGCCGGCGAGTTTCACACCGAACTGGCGGATCTGCTGCGCGAACAGATCGGGCTGCGGCTCGACATCCCGGCCGAAGGCATCACCGGCGACATTGTCCACAGCCCCGCTGCGCGCCAACAGTTCAGCGAGGATACCCGGGACGACATCCGGAAATTGTTCACCGCGAGCGACCAGGCCAGCTATGCCGGCTCGCAGACCACCGGGGAAATGAAGGCCCATCTCGCCCTGCTCAAGGAGTTGTTTTGCGCCCTCAGATGAATCCGCACCGCCGCCCGCACCGACCCCAGATCCGGCTTGGCCAAGCGCTTGGCCTGCTTGCCGGCGTCCTGCTCCTAGCCGACTCGAGCCCGGCCAGCGAGGCGCAGTTCGAGGAAGCCAATCGTCTGTACGAAACCGGGCAATTCGCCGAGGCCGCCGCGCTGTACCGGGCCGCCACCACGAACGGCGTGTCCGCGAACCTTCTGTTCAACCTCGGCAACGCGCACTTCAAGGCCGGCCGACTTGGCCAGGCGATGGCCGCCTATCATCAGTCGCTGCGGCTTGATCCACGCAACCCGGAGACCTTGGCCAACCTCCGCTTCGCCCGCGAGCAGGTCGGCATCCAGCCGCCGCCGCTCACCCTGCGCCAGCGCTGGCTGCGCCGGCTCTCGCTCGGCGAATGGACCATCCTCGCCTCGGGGGCGCTGACCCTGCTGCTGCTGCTGTTGACGGCGAGGCAACTGAAGCCGGGAGCGTTCGCGGGCAAACCGCTTTGGATCCGGCTCCCCGCGGCGGGCGCGCTGGCCACGGTACTCCTGCTGGCCCTAGCCGCAGCGGATTACTTCCTCGACGAGCGCGCCTTTGTTAGCACGGCAAAGGCGGTCGTCCGCAACGGACCGCTGGAGGAGTCACCGGAATCGTTCAAGGCCCAGGATGGAACAGAGCTCCGCGTGTACGACCGCAAGGGGGAGTTCCTCGAGATTGAGACCGCGCTCGGCCAAAAAGGCTGGATCCACTCCGGCAACGTCGAGTTGCTCGTGCCCTGAACGAAGGCTGAAAGCTTAACGCCTCTCCCGGCTGGGAAAGCGCCGGATGCCGGTACGCTCTTCGCGTGCGCGTTCGGCTTCAACTTTCTTCAGTGTCGCACGAGCAGAAGCAAGTTCCTCCTCGCCCAATCGACCGTCGCCATCTTTGTCGCTTTTGCGCAAAATACTCGCACGCGACAAACCTTCTTCGTCACGACGCATATCCCGATTGCGATCACCCCGACTGCTACGCGAACGAGTCAAATAACCCATCAAGAAACCCATGTCCTTGAACTTTCCGGCCTCGACCTGCTTCGACAGCGCGGCACGCTCGCCGGTGTTTAGGCGGCCATCCTTGTCAGCATCGTACTCGGCGTTGATCTCCTTGAACCGCTTGTCTACCCACTTCTGGGCAGCGTCAAATTCCTCCCCGTCCAGTTCGTTGTCATCGTCCTTATCAAAACGAGCGACAATCGGGTCGGGATAACGAAACCTGCGCCTCTCCGACCGCCCCCTAGGGTTAGGCTTGAGTTTGTCGGTGCGGATGGCTTCGCGCTCGGCGGCGTCGAGCCGCCCGTCCTTGTTGGCGTCGTACTTGGCCAACAGGCCCTGGTACACGGCTGACAGTTCGTCCGCCTTGGCCAAGGACGCGGCGGCTATCGACAGTAGGCCGATGATGGCAAGGGTTGATCCGGTAGGTTTCATGGCTTCAAATTTCTGGCGACCTGTTTTCCCTTCACCTCGAACGGCAGCTCGTCGATGGCGCTCCACTCGTCCCCGAACAACACGCGCACCTTGACAACGCGGGCCTTTTCAAGGCGCACGGGGCGGCTGTATTTTTCCGCGGCAGGTGAGATTCCCCCCCCGATCAGGCGCGGATCCGAGCCATCGAGCGTGTAGTACACCTCACCCTGTGCAGCGGACATTTCCAGTTCGAAGCCCTGATCAATTACCCCTCCCCGCTTGGCCAGGCGGGCGGACTCGAGATCGGGGATCAACCCGTGTTTCCAGAGCTGATCAACGACGACCCTCGACCGGGCCGGGATGTAGTCGTTAAACCATCGGTCCACCTCCGGCTGCCAGTCGTCGTCCATCGTGCGGGGCCTGTTATCCGAGCCCCCGCGGGAAGGAGGCGCCCAATTGCTCCGATGAGGATCGCCCCACCGGGCAGACTCCCCGATGACAGCCAGGCGCAGCTTCCCGACTCGCTTGTTCAACAGGCTGGCCACGGACTCGGGAGTCAGCACGCCGCCATGGTTGAAATGCCGATGGACCCGGTCGGCCACCAGCATGCGGAACTCCGCGTTGTGCAGGCACTGTTGCCATATCCATTGCGGGTTGCTGCGCGCGTACTCGTCGCCGGCCGGGTATGGGCCGGTGCGATCCTCGTTGATCTTCAGGAACGTGTGCTCGGCATCCCACACGTAATACCGAAAGCCCTCCCCGCCGTTGCGGTTGCGGATGCCGTACCAGTTGTTGGCGGATCGATTCGCGCCGAAGGAGGTGATGGGCGCATCGAGGTTGCCGCCGTAAAAGATCACCAGCATGTAGTCGATCAGGTTTTCCGGGTCGAGAAGCACCTCGTAACCCGGGTTACGGGTGCCATCGGGATCGTTGCCCAGAATCTTTTGGTACGCCGCATTGCTCTCCACCCCCTCCTTGCAAGTCTTCCACAATCTCTCCCACGCATCGAGGTTGCCGTCCGTAGCGAACAAACCGTACTGGGTGTTCCCCTGCCCCTTGCCCCGGCCGCGCCCGATCTTGATCACGTCAAAATCCTCCGTCTTCCCCTTGAAATAGGAACCACCAAAGGAAGCCTCCGGACGCTCACAGGCATTGAACAGGCCCCAGTACTGGCCGTTGATGTACAGATGGCAGAAATAGCCACGGGCTGTGGACTGCCCCATGGCCAACTGCAGGTCGCGGTTAAACTGATCCCGCATGAAGGTGCACCGTGGATCGTGGCTCAAGCTCCACGAGTAGTTGCTGAACGTTCGCAGGTCGAGATTGTCGAACTCCCGCGCGGCCGCCTTGCCGAATACGGGATACTTCAATTTTGCGGGGCCATATTCGCTCCGGAAGAAAAAGCGGAAGGCATGCTTGGCGTTGCTGGTCATGCGGCTGAACCCGCCACGTATGCGGACACCGCAGTTCTCCTGAAAACCCTCTTGGTCGTCACCCTGTATCAATTCAAGCGAGCAGG
>CAJWEP010000092.1 GCA_913030945.1 uncultured Verrucomicrobiota bacterium | reverse complement strand
AATTGGATCAAGCCAGAGACCGGCGTCATCAAGGCGGTCCTGCACATGAATTGAAAGCAGTTTTTTCCCTTATTGGCTCCCCGCTTGGCCAAGCGCAAAATGGCTTTCACATTATGGCATCTAAGAAAGTATTGCAACGGATGGAGCGCTGGCTGGCCAAGGCCGATTCGCATCCCTTGGCCAAGCGCGAGGCTGACCTCGTCCTGTTGCTAACCAACGACCCCGGTGCCTGGAAGCGGTACGGCCAATTTTACGAGGGGTGGACTCTGGAGGAGATTGCCGAGTTGCTCGAGACGGTGCGGGCGGCAGTCTGAAAGGGTGAATGCTTCCAAATCCCGCTAGCATCAGGTTCGATGACGCGTAGCCTCTCAGCCGGATGATAAGGTACCTGACCGCGCTGACGTTTTTTTTGCCATTCACGCATTTCTCTTCGAGGCGCTGGGTCAGGAGTCTCCCACTCGCGCAACAAGGACATCCTCAACCTGATGCTGTCCGAGGGGGCCGATCTCGAGGCCAAGACTGAGCAGGGCTTCACGCCTTTGTCCTACGCCGTCGGGTTGAACCATCCGGACAACTGCCGGGCTCTGCTCGAGGCTGGAGCCGAGGTGGACTCCGTCGACAACTGGAAACGGACCAACCTGAACGTCGCTGCCGGGCAGGGCTTGGCCGATGTGGCGGCAATTTTGCTGGAGTTCAACGCCAACGCGGGCAAAGCCGGGACGGTTACCTTCCTGCAGGAGCAGACCCGCCTGGGCTTCGCCATGGACGACGACGGCCAGCGGGTTATCAGGGTGGTCGACCCCTACGGCATTGGCGACATCGTGCCGCTGCTAGAGTTCACCATCGAGTTCTCGACCAACCTCAGCGACTGGGAGATCGTCGAGTCGGTGGACACCGATGACGGTATCGGCGACATGGCATTTGCGCCGGACACCCGCTCTCCTGCCAGATTCTTCCGCGTAAGCGTGGCGGAACTTGAGGAGTAGCCTCCTGCGTGGCGCTACAAAAAAAGGGTGCTTTGTTCGGCGTCCCGGGACTACCGTTCCCGCATGGACGTCAAGCACGACAACGAAATGCCCTTCACGCGCGAGGATCCGTGGCGTATTTTCCGGATCATGGCCGAGTTCGTCGATTCGTTCGAGGAACTCTCCCGGCTGGAGCCGAGTGTCACCATCTTTGGCTCGGCACGAACTAAGGCACGGGATCCCTGGTACAAAAAGACGGTGCAGCTGGGCCGGCGCCTGGGTCGTGCCGGCGTGCCGGTCATCACCGGGGGAGGCCCGGGCATCATGGCGGCGGCCAACAAGGGGGCGGCCCAAGGCAAGGGAACCTCTGTCGGCCTGAACATCGAACTGCCGTTCGAGCAGTGCGGCAATCCGTACGCCAATCTGCCGATAAACTTTCACTACTTTTTTTCGCGAAAAGTCTGTCTCGTGAAGTACAGCCTCGGCTTCGTTTACATGCCCGGCGGATTCGGGACGCTGGACGAACTGTTCGAGGTGCTGACGCTTGTGCAGACGAGGAGCATCGAGCAATTCCCCATAATCCTTTTCGGCAAAAAGCACTGGCGTGGTCTGCTCAAATGGGCAAAGAACACGCTCGAGGAGGGTGGCCAAATCAGCCCTGGCGACATTGAGTTGATGACACTGACGGACGACGTGGATGAAGCGGCAGAAATCCTCCTCAACTACATCAAGGCAAACAGCAGCCGCGAACGCATCAGCCCGACCTTCAACTAATTCCCGACTGGCGGTTCTTCATCCGATGGCAACGGCAGCATAGGGGTGTCAAACGGCAGGTTATCACCGGGGGAATTGTCCGGCTCCGGCTTCCGTCCTCTGGCCTGCAGCAGTGCAACGGCCAGCGCCTTCATTTCGCCGCTGCCGTGGATGGCCAGTTCCCGGAGGATCTCCAGGTTCTGCTCGATAACGGCCATCAGGTCACGAAGCCCCGAACCGCTCATGTCGGCCACGCCGCCTGGCTTGATTTGTGCCGGCTCCGCACTGACCCGCGGGTGGCCGCACTGCGGGCAGAACGTTGCCCGGGGGCTCAGGTCATTCCCGCACATGCTGCATGGCAAAAGTCGGCTCATGTCCGCCCCGCTCAGCCTGGTCAGCGCCGGCGCTTGGCCAAGCGCCTGGCCTTGACCACCTTGGTTGCCACCTTCAGCCGCAGGCTGTTGAGCCGGATGAAGCCAGTTGCGTCGCTTTGGTTGTACGCGTCGGTCGGGTCGGCCTCCATCGTGGCGATGTCCGGGTTGTACAGGCTGACCGGCGACTTGAGCCCGGCGGCGATCACGTTGCCCTTGTACAGCTTCACCCGCACGGTGCCGGTGACGTTTTGCTGGCTCTCGGTGACGAGCGCCTGCAGCGCCTCCCGTTCCGGAGCGTACCAAAAGCCGTTGTAAACCAGCTCCGAATATTTCGGGATCAACGAGTCTCGGATGTGCATCACCTCCCGGTCCATGGTGATCGACTCCATCCTGCGGTGCGCTGCGTGAAGGATTGCGCCGCCCGGCGTTTCGTACACGCCACGCGACTTCATGCCGACGAACCGGTTCTCCACCATGTCCACCCGGCCGATGCCGTGTTTGCCACCGAGCCGATTGAGCGTTTGCATGACCTTGAGCGGCGACATCGCCCTGCCGTTGACGGCGATGCAGTTGCCCTTTTCAAAATCCAGCGTGACATGCTCCGGCTTGTTCGGGGCATCCTCGGGTGACACGCTCAGCTTGTACATACCCCGGTACTTCAGCGCGGAGGCGTCGAGCCACGGATCCTCCAGCATGCCGGCCTCGAACGAGATGTGAAGGAGGTTGCGATCCATCGAGTACGGTTTTTTCATGCTGGCCTCGACCGGGATGTTTTTCGCCACACAGTAGTCGATCATCTCCTTTCGGCCGGGGAACTGGGTACGGAAGGCCTCGTCCCGCCACGGGGCGATCACCTCGAGGTCGGGCGCGAGCGCTGCGGCGGCTAGTTCGAATCGCACCTGGTCGTTGCCCTTGCCGGTGGCGCCGTGGGCGATGGCCTGCGCGCGGTGCTTGCGGGCGATCTCCACCATCCGCTTGGCGATCAGCGGGCGCGCAATGCTGGTGCCGAGGAAATACTGCCCCTCGTAGATCGCGCCGGCCTGCATCATCGGGAAAATGAAATCGGTGGCGAACTCCTCCCGCAGGTCGTCGATGTAAACCTTGGCCGCGCCGGTCTTGCGGGCCTTCGGGCGCAGACCCTTGGTTTCCTCCTCCTGCCCGATGTCGGCGCAGAACGCGATGACATCGGCGGAGTACTTTTCCCGGATCCAGGACAACAAAACGGAGGTATCGAGCCCCCCGGAGTATGCGAGAACAATCTTCATGCTCAAAACAGGGCGCGAATCATCGACAAAACCCCGGTCGATGAAAGAAAAAACCACGCCGTGCCAAGGGCGGTCGCATCCCGTTTCCTTCTCCACCGCAGGGGAGAAGGTGGCCGAAAGCCGGGTGAGGGGGTGCACTCGAGCCGCATCCCCTTCGGTAAACTCCATATTCGGTTGACTCGCTTGGGCAAGCGCAGTAGTCATCTTCGCGAAGTACCATGTTTAAAAATAAACGACTCCCGTTGTGCCCGGCCGCCGGTATCCTGCTGGCCGGGCTGATTCCCGTTTCCGCGGCCAAGAATGAGGCTGCGGCCGATCCGTCCAAGGTCGATGCCGACTACGCGTTCCAGGGCGAATACGCCGGGGTGATCGCCGGACAGTTCGATGTCGGCGCACAGGTCATCGCGCTCGGCGATGGCAAGTTCAGGCTGGTGCTCTTCCCCGGCGGCCTGCCCGGCGCCGGCTACGACGGCGCAACCGAGAAGCGCCAATACGAAGGCGCACTCGAAGGCGGCACGGTCACCTTCACCGGCGGCACCACTGGCAAGTCGATCACCGGCGGCAAGCTGACCTTCTCCCGGGACGGGGAGGAGTTTGCCGTCGACCGCACCGTTCGCAAAAGCCCGACGCTCGGCGCCAAGCCGCCCGAGGGCGCGCTCGTGCTGTTTAACGGCAAGTCGGCGGAAAACTTCAAGCCCGGCCGCATGACCGAAGACGGTCTGTTGATGCAGGGCGCCAACAGCATAAAGAAATTCCAAAGTCACAAGCTGCACATCGAGTTTCGCCTCCCGTACGAGCCGACAAAGCGCGGCCAGGGCCGTGGCAACAGCGGCTGCTATCTGCAGGCCCGGTACGAGGTGCAGATGCTCGACTCGTTCGGTCTGGCTGGCAAACACAACGAATGCGGCGGTATTTACACGATCAAAGATCCGGACGTGAACATGTGCCTCCCACCGTTGCAGTGGCAGACCTATGACATCGACTTCACTGCTGCGAAGTTCGACAACGAAGGCAAAAAAACTGCCAACGCCCGCGCCACTGTCCGCCACAACGGCGTGCTTATCCACAATAACGTCGAGCTAACCAAGCGCACCACCGCAAGTCCATTGGCCGAGGGATCGGAGCCCGGCTTTCTGCATTTGCAGGACCACGGCAACCCAGTGCGCTATCGCAATATCTGGGTCGTCAAGAAATAGCGCCCGGCCAAGCGCGGCCGATCACTCGCTACAAAACGCCGTGAACCAGGCTTCCGGCTTGGCCTCGAAGCGCCACTGGCGGCCGCGCCACTGGAAGGTGAGTTTGCCGGCGTGCAGCGCGTGGCACGGCAGCAATAGCGCCCGCTGTTGCTCGTCGGTGAGCCGGCCCTCCACCAGCGCAAGGTAGCAATCCTCGTCGTGTCCGTACAGTTTGTCGCCGACGATGGGGTGACCGATGTACGACAGGTGAATCCGAATCTGGTGCTTGCGTCCCGTACGAGGCCCTACACGCAGCAGCGAAAATTTCCCCTCCTTCCGTTCAAACCGCTTGGCCACAGTGAAGTCCGTTTGAGATGCGCTGCCGTCTATGCGCACGCAATCCTTGATCGCCACCCGACTCGCCTCATCGCCGCCAAGCGGCTCGTCGATCGTGCCGGAGTCCGGTCCGACGTGGCCGTACACAATGGCGTCATACGACTTGCTCACGCTGCCGATCTCCCAAAGCCGCCGCAACTCCTTCGCCGCCTCGTCGCGCTTGGCCAGAAGCACGATGCCGGTCGTCTCGCGGTCGAGCCGGTTGACCATGTGTGTGCTCGCTTGGCCAAGGTGCAGCCGGACGCGGCTGATCAGGCTGCTCATCTCGTCGCCCTTGGTCGGGTGGCACACCAGGTCGGCCGGCTTGTTGACCACCAGCAGCTCTTCGTCCTCATGGACGATCTCAAACAGCTCGCTTCTCATGCCGCCGCGCGACCAGGTCTGCGAACAAGCCAAGCACCGAGAAACTGACGAACCAGCGGTGAATCGCCCGGGTTGTTCGTTGTGGTTTTTTCATTTCAAATCATTCCGGCACGGTAGCCGAGCGGTAAAAAATCCGGCACTTGGGCAGCGCCTTTTGCAGCCGGCGGACGCCCTCAATGGTCAGCCGCGTCCGGTGCAGGTAGAGCGACTGCAGTCGCTTTAGCTTGGCTAGGCGCGGGACGCTGGCGTCGGTGAGGAGTGTGTCGTGCAGCCACAGTTTTTGCAGTTGGTCAAGAGCGGCGAGCGGCTTGACGCCCTTGTCGGTGATGCCCGTTTCGCCGAGGTGCAAACCTGTCAACCGGGGCAGCTTGGCCAAGGGCGCTACCGCTACGTCGCCGATTTTGTTGCCGCGCAGGCCAAGGTAAACAAGCCACTTCATTTTCGCGATGTGCGTCATGCCGGCATCGGTCACGCGCGTCTCGCCAATCGGCAGATGCTGGAGCCGGGGCAGCTTGGCCAAGTGCTCGAGCCCGGCGTCGCCGACCTGGGTGCGGTAGAGGTTGAGCCACTCGAGCTTGGCCAAGCCTGCAAGATGAGCGAGCCCCTTGTCGCCAATCTTGGTTTGCTCCAGCGACAGGTCGGTGAGATGCCCGAAGCCGGCAATTAGTTTCAGTTGCTCGTCGGTGATCTTTGAGAGGTTGAGGTTGATCTCGGCGACCACCCCGTCTTTTGTGAACACGCCGCCGCCAAGTGCCCGGAGTTTGTCGGCGTCGTCAGCTTGGATCGCTCCAGCCGCCAACAGCAGCAACACGCTTGGCCAGGCGGGGTTCATTGTTCCTTGCCGACGGCCTCGTGCAGCTCGGTGAAGCCTTCGCGGGCCAGTCGCTTGGCCAAGCCCTTCAGGATGGCGCGCGTGATCTGTGGGCCCTCGTAAACCATGCCGGAGTAGATCTGCAGCAGCGACGCCCCGGCGGTGATTTTTTCCCACGCATCGTCAGCATCGAAAATGCCGCCGACGCCGATGAGCGGCACGCGTCCAGCTGACTGCCGGTAAAGGTGCCGGATCACCTCGGTGCTGCGCCTGGTCAACGGGCGGCCGCTCAAGCCGCCGGTCTCGGCGTAAAGCCCGTTTTCATAGGGGCGCTCGATGGTGGTGTTGGTGGCCACAAGGCCGGCGAGGCGGTGCGGCTCGACCAGTTCGAGAATCTCGTCGAGCGCCCCGAAGCCCAGGTCGGGAGCGACCTTGACGAGGATCGGCCGCTGGCCGTCGTTGGCCTCCTGCAACGCGGCGAGAATCTCGGCCAGCGCCGACTTGTCCTGCAACTGTCGCAGATTCGGTGTGTTCGGCGAGCTGACGTTGACGACGAAAAAGTCGGCAAAATTCTTCAGCAGCTCAAACGAGTACCGGTAATCGGCGGGGGCATCGGCGAGCGGCGTGATCTTGGATTTGCCAAGGTTGATGCCAACCGGATGGGTGGGCCAGAGGCCGGAGTCGTGCCAGTCGCGCAGCCGTCCGGCCATCGCCTCCGCACCGGGGTTGTTGAAGCCCATGCGGTTGATGAGCGCCCCGTCTTCGATCACGCGGAATATGCGCGGCTGCGGATTGCCGGGCTGCGCGTGCCGCGTGACGCCGCCGAGCTCGCTGAAGCCAAGGCCCAGCGCGGCCCACGCCGGCAACGCCGTGCCGCCCTTGTCCATGCCGGCGGCGAGGCCGATCGGGTTGGGGAACGTCAGCCCGAACAACTCGACCGGCAACTTTGGCCCGCTCAATGAACACCGCGCCAAGCCCAGCGCCCAGCGCTGGCGTGATGCCCAGCCGAGCCGGCGCAGGACAAGATCGTGCGCCTCCTCCGGGTCGCGTTTGAAAAAAAGCGGTCGGGCGAACGCCTTGTAGAGCCAAGACACGCGCGGATTGTCAGGCGGAGTCGCCAAGTCGTCGAGCATCGACTTGGCGCTTGGCCAAGCGCCGGTGCAATTTCAGTTTGTCGCCAGGCCGCCGGGGCGACAGACTGTCGGTGCTCATGGAAAATCCGGAGATCTTCGTTTTCCTGCTCATCGGTGTCGCGCTGGGAGGGGTGATCGGCTGGCTGGTCGGCTCGCGCAAAGGAGTCCGGGCCCAGGCCGAGAGCCGGGCGGCCGAGCAGCGGCTCGAGGAGCAGCGTGAGCAGTCCGCGGAGCAACTGGCCGCGCTCAGGGAGTCGTTCAAGGCGCTCAGTGCCGACGCGCTCAAGGAGGCCCAGCCGGAACTGGTGCGCCTGGCCGGCGAGACGCTTAGCAGGCTGCACGAGAGCGCCAAGGGCGAACTGAACACCAGCAAGGAAGCCGTGGCCAAGCTGGTTGCGCCGCTTAAGCAGCATCTCGATACGTACCAGCAGCGGCTGAGCGAGAGTGAAAAAAACCGAAACACCCAGCTAGGCGCCTTACGCGAACAACTCGACGCCCTCAGCGAGAACAGCCGCTCGCTCTCGAGCGAGACGGAGCAGTTGCGGATGATCCTAAACTCCAGCCAGGCGCGCGGGCGGTGGGGCGAGGAAACCCTGCGCCGTGTGGTCGAGGCTGCCGGGCTGAGCAGTCACTGCGATTTCAGCGAGCAAACCGGCTCCAGTGAGGGCCGGCCTGACATGATCGTGCACCTGCCGGGCGGGCGCCACATCGTCGTCGATGCCAAGGCGCCGGAACTGTCGTTCCTCGACGAGCTCGAGTCGGGCGACGCTGCGCAGCGCCGGACTGCCATCGAGCAGCACGGCAAAAAAATGCGCGAGACCATCAAGGCGCTGGCCGACCGCAACTATCCGCATCACATCGACGGGGCGCTCGACTGCGTGGTGATGTTCGTGCCGGCCGAGTCGCTCTTCAGCGCCGCGCTCGAGGGCGACCCCGACTTGATAGTTTGGGCGGCCGAGCGCCGCATCACGCTGGCCACGCCGACTTCACTGATCGCGTTGTTAAGTTCCGTGAGGGTGAGCTGGCAGTATCACTCGCAGTCCGAGAACGCCCGGGCCATCGCCGAAGCAGCGCAGCAACTCTACAAGCGGCTTGGTACCTTTCTCGGGCATTTTGACAGAATTCGCACCGGCCTTGAGCGGGCCAACAAGGCGTACAACGACGCCGTCGGCAGCTACGAGCGGTCGATCAAGCCAAGCGGCGAGCGCGTCAACAAGCTGCAGGTCGGCGAAACGGAAGGAAAGGAACTCCCTGCCGTCGAGCCGGTGGCCGAGGTGTTGCGAACCCTCCCCGTACCGGCCGAGGACGAAACTGACCAAGCCGAGTCGGGATGAGCTTGGCCAAGCTTACTGCCCAGCGTTTACTTCGTCGTGGTCGGGTACTGGCGGGAGGCCAAGCGCCATGAAGAACGGCACGACGAGGAAGGCTGCGCCGATCCAGTACGGCATCGAGCTGTCGAATTTCCAGTAAAGTAGGCCGCCCATGATCGGGCCGAGGGCGCGGCTCAGCGAGCCAATCGAACGGAAAACACCCAGCGACAGGCCCTGCCTGTCTCCCGGCGTGTAGCGCGACACGAGCGAGTTGAGCGACGGCATGGTCATCCCGCTGCCGGATGTCATGAGGAGCAGTCCACCGTAAAGCATGGCTGTGCTCGTGGCGTTGCCGATGATGAGGAAGCCGGGCAGCGTGCTGCATACCCCAAACAGCGCCGTCCGTCGTTCACCCACGCGCCTGATGAGTTGCCGGGCCACTGCGCCCTGGAAAAAAATCAGCGACACGCCGATGAAGACAAACATCCACGCGATGTCCATCGGCTCGAACTTGAGCGTCTCCATCGCAAAAAAGGTGATGGTAAACTCGACCGACGAAAACGCGCTCCAGTACGCGAAGTACATCAGGTTGGTGCGGGCGATGCCTGGCAGGTGGATGCGCCTGAGCTGGGCGAACGGATTAAAGCTGTGTTTGGCCAAGTGCTGCCCGCGTTTCTCCGGAGGCAAACTCTCGGAAAGAAGGAAGATGACCAGCAACCAATTTACGCCGGCAATGACTAGGGCGATGATCGCCGGGCCGGAGAACGGGTGCAGCGCCAGCCCAGACATGGCTTCGCTCGCCTCGACCAACTGCCAACCGTGGGCCAAGCCGCCGATCGCCGGGCCGAGGATGAAGCCCAGGCCAAGCGCGACGCCGATGAGGATCATGCCAGAGGCGCGGTTTTTGCCGGTGGTGATATCCGCCGCGACAGCCGAGGCGGTGGAGATGTTCCCGGCCATAATGCCCCCAAGCACGCGGCCCAGCACGAGCAGTGCAAAGCTCCCGGCGAACACCCAGATCAGGTTTGCCAGCACGATGCCGCCAAGCGTGAAAACAAGAGTAGGTCGGCGGCCGTGTTTGTCGGAGTAGGCGCCCCAGATTGGCGCAAAAATGAACTGCAAAAAACCGTACAGTGAGCCAAGTACGCCGCCGAACAGCGTCGCCACGGCGTTCTTGTCGTCCCCGGCGAACTGGCCCAGCCAGGCAACCAGCGAGCCAATCAGGCTCTCCTTCCCGTCCAGTTCAAGGTAATAATCGAGCATCGCCGGGAAGAGCGGAAAAATAATCGAGAACCCGACCACGTCGATGAATACGGTCAGGAACACGATAAGCAGGGTGGGCTTCTTCATTCGGCAAAAGTCAAGCGGCATCAATGGTTTGGGCCGCGGGCCGCGCAGTCTAGGGAAGCCCGTTCACAATTCAACGCCTTTCCCCCTTGTCTCAGTGCTCTTGATAAAAGCCATTGCGCGGGGTTGCAGCAGGTCGTAGATTTCCCCAAACCGATGGGCAGTGTTTTCAGGCAACATTTTTTCTGCCTGCTTGCAGCGGTGCTTGGGATCCCGCTTGGCCAAGCGGCGATGATTACCTTCGAGGCCGATGTGCGGCCGATTCTCAAGGCGCATTGCTTTCATTGCCACGGCGAGGATGGCACGGCCAAGGGCGGCCTCGACGTGCGCCTGCGCAGGCTGCTGCTCAAGGGCGGCAAACACGGCCCGGCCATTGCGCCTGGCCAGGCGGAAAAAAGCCTGCTCTTCCAAAAGGTGAGCGATGGCAAGATGCCCAAGGAACAGGACAAGCTGTCGGCGGAGCAGATCGACACCCTCCGCCAATGGATCGAGCAGGGTGCCGAGACCGTCCGCCCCGAGCCGGACAATCCAAACGACTGGATCACCGAGGAGGAGCGACGTTTCTGGGCGTTTCAGCCGATCAAAAACCCACCCGTGCCAGGCGGCGCAGCCAATCCCATCGACGCCTTCCTGTTGCGTCGACTCAAGGCCAACGGGCTTGGCTTCTCACCGGAGGCCGACAAACACACGCTTGTCCGCCGGGCGACGTTCGACCTCACTGGCCTGCCGCCCACCCCGGATGAGATCGCGGAATTTGTCGCCGACGAAACACCACGAGCCTACGAGCAGTTGATCGATCGCCTGCTGGCCTCACCAAACTATGGCGAGCGTTGGGGACGCCACTGGCTCGATGTCGCCGGTTACGCCGACTCGGAGGGCTACACCGAGAGCGACGCCGAGCGGGGCTGGGCTTGGCGCTACCGCGACTACGTCATCCGCGCATTCAACAACGACATGCCATGGGATCGTTTCATCCGCGAGCAACTCGCCGGAGATGAAATGATCCGGCCTCCGTACACTGGCCTGGAGCCGGAGCAAGTCGACAGGCTCACCGCGACCGGTTTTCTGCGGATGGCACCCGACGGCACAGGCTCCGGCGCGAACAACGCCGTGGCCAAAAACCAGGTCATCGCCGAGACGCTCAAGATTGTCTCCACGTCGCTCATGGGCATGACGGTTGGCTGCGCGCAGTGCCACGATCATCGTTACGACCCGATCATGCAGTCGGACTACTACAAGCTACGGGCCGTCTTCGAGCCAGCGCTTGACCCGGCCAACTGGCGCACGCCGCAGAGCCGACAAATCTCCCTCTTCAACGGGGCCGACCGGAAGCAATGCGCCGACATCGAGACCGAGGCGAAGAAGCTCGATGCCGAGCGGCAGGCCAAGGTCGATTTCTTCATTGATCGCACGCTCGAGTGGAAGCTGCGGAAGGCTCCGGAAGAGCTGCACGAGCCGTTGCGAGCCGCCTACAAGACGCCGGCTGCCAAGCGTACCGACGAGCAGAAGACCCTCTTGGACAACCACCCGAGCGTGCGGCAGATCAGCCCCGGTTCGCTGTACCTTTACGACCGCGAATTCAACGACGAGATCGCCAAGCTCAACGCTGAGCGCAAAAAAGTGGACGC
>CAJWEP010000091.1 GCA_913030945.1 uncultured Verrucomicrobiota bacterium | reverse complement strand
CAAAAGAACGGCTAGGCACACTGCGATGATTGCTATCCATTTCATAAAGGAGTCCGAAGGTTATCTCTGATTTTATCGGCGCGCAAACGTAAAATCGCCACTTGGTCGGGCGCTTGACCGGCGGAATTTCCTTCAATCAAGTGGCTGACTGTTGGAGACTGCGCGGCCATGTCGGAGAACTTGTTTGACTTGAACGGGGAGGTGGCCGTGGTGATTGGCGCCACGGGGGTGTTAGGGGGCGCGTGCGCCGTGGCGATGGCCAAGGCCGGGGCCAAGGTGGCCGTGGCGGGCCGCAACGCCGAACGCGGCGAGGCCCGCGTGGGAGAGATAACCGAAGCCGGAGGCCAAGCGCAGTTTTTTGCCTGCGAAGCCATGGATCCCGCTAGCCTTGCATCGTGCCACGAGGCCGTTGGCCAGGCGCTTGGCCCGCCGACGGTGCTGCTCAACGCCGCCGGCGGCAACCACCCGGACGCCATCGTCACGCCGGACAGGCCGTTCGAGAAAATCCCGCTGCCGGGCTGGGCCAGGGTGTTCGATCTCAACCTCGTCGGCGGCCTGCTGCTACCGTGCCAGGAGTTCGGTCCGGCGATGTGCGAGCGCGGTCGGGGCAGCATCATCAACATCGCCAGCGTCACGTCGCACCTGCCGCTCTCGAAGGTGATCGCCTACTCGGCGTCGAAGGCGGCGGTGCTCAGCGCCACGCGGTTTCTCGCCCGCGAATGGGCCACGAAAGGCGTGCGCGTTAACAGCATCACCCCTGGTTTTTTTCCGGCCGGGCAAAACAAGAAACTGCTGTTCAACGAGGACGGCACGCCGAGCGCCCGCGCCAAGGCGATCTTCGGCCACACACCGATGGGCCGCTTCGGTGAACCCAGTGAACTGGCCGGCGCGGCGGTGTATCTCGCCAGCGAAAAGGCGGCCAGTTTCGTCACCGGATCCGACATCGTCGTCGATGGCGGATTCCTGAGTCAAACCATCTGACGCATCGTGAGGGTTGTTTCCAAAAAAGTTTCCGAGGGCAGACTGCTCACCGCCGAACAGGCGCGCGAGGTTGTGGCCAAGGCAATGCCGGAGGAGGAGTTTCGCAACCGCAAGGTGCTGCTGATCGTTCCCGACGGCACGCGCACCGCGCCGGTTGGGACGCTGTTCAAGGCGATCCACGAACAGGTCGGCGGCGTGACCGCCGCACTCGACGTGATGATCGCACTCGGCACGCACCAGCCGATGAACGAGGAGGCAATCGAACGCCGGTTGGAAATCACCCACGACGAGCGCACCGGCCCTTACGCCGAGGCTCAGTTCTTCAATCATGCCTGGGACGACCCCGGCGCGCTCCGCAATATCGGCACCCTCCCGGCGCAGGAGATCGGTGACCTGAGCGGCGGACTCTTCGAGATGGACGTACCGGTCGAGGTGAACGCGGCGCTGTTCAACTACGACCAAATCGTCATCATCGGCCCGGTTTTCCCGCACGAGGTGGTCGGCTTTTCCGGCGGCAACAAGTATCTCTTCCCGGGCGTGGCCGGCCCGGAAGTGCTGCACTTTTTTCACTGGCTCGCCGCGGTGATCACCACGCCAAAAATCATTGGCCACAAATGGACGCCAGTCCGCAAGGTCGTCGATCGTGCCGGCTCGATGGTCAAGATCCCCAAGCTCGCCTTCTGCATGGTCGTCGAGAGCAATGGCATGAGCGGGCTGTTCGCCGGGCCGGTGGAGGAGGCCTGGTCCGCTGCCGCCGATCTCTCGGCCGAACGCCATATCCGCATCGAACCGAAACCGTTCCACACCATCCTCGCCTGCTGCCCGGAGATGTACGATGAGCTGTGGACAGCCGGCAAGTGCATGTACAAGCTTGAGCCGGTGCTGGCCGACGGCGGCGAGTTGATCATCTACGCGCCTCACATCAGCGAGGTTTGCGTCGCACACGGCGAGACGATCGAGAGTGTCGGCTACCATTGCCGCGACTATTTCCTGAAACAGTGGGACCGGTTCAAGGACAAGCCATGGGGCGCGCTCGCACACTGTGTCCACGTTAAAGGCCTGGGCACGTATGAGGACGGCATCGAGACCCCGCGCGCCAAGGTGACCGTGGCGTCGCAGATCACGGAGGCCAAGTGCCGTCAGATCAACCTTGGCTACCGCGATCCTGCGACCCTCAACCCGGATGACTACGCCAACCGCGAGGAGGAAGGCGTCCTGCTCGTCCCCCACGCCGGCGAACGGCTCTACCGCCTGGCCAACCCGCCCGCTTGGGCATAGCGCTTGGCCAAGCGCTTGGCTTTTTAGTCGTCGAAGAATTCGACCGCGCCAGTTTCCAGCGAATATTCGGCACCGACGATGAGCAGGCCGTCGTCGCGGATCAGCGATTCCAGAATCTCCGAGCCGTGCCGCAGTTGATTCATAGACGCACGGATGTTCGCCCGGACAGCCTGATTGAGCAGCGCGGCCCCTTCCACCCCGGACGCCGTCAGCGACTCGACCGCCGGACGGATGCGGTTAACGATCGCGCTCAAGTTCGGCGATTGGCTCTCCGTCGGGCGGTTCAGCTCTTCAAGGGTGGCCGCCACGGCCCCGCAGTTTTCATGCCCCATGACCACCACCAGCCGCGTGCCGAACTGCTCGGCGGCAAACTCGATGCTGCCAATCTGCGATGGCGCCACGATGTTGCCCGCCACGCGGATGACAAACAGGTGCCCAAGGCTGAAGTCAAAAATGATCTCCGCCGGCACGCGCGAATCGGAGCAGCCAAGAATGATGGCAAACGGCTCCTGGCCGGATGTCAGTTCACCGCGGCGTTCCGGGTTGGCGAACGACCCCATCAGTTGCCCGCCGGACACGAACCGCGCGTTGCCCGCCCGCAGGCGCTCCAGTGCTTCCGTTGATGAAATCATCCGGTGATTCCGCTTGGCCAGGTTTCCACGGCGCGCACCAGCGTCCGCACGGCGATGCCGGAAGCGCCCTTAGGTGCGTGCGGCAGGCCCTTGTCGAGGTTGGCCGTGCCGGCGATGTCGAGGTGTACCCACGGCGTGCCGTCCACAAACTGCTCAAGAAACTTGGCCGCCGTGATCGTACCGGCCTCGCGGTTGGTACCGGCGTTGCGCAAGTCGGAGAGGTCGCCCTTCATCGGCTCGAGATAATCATCGTTCATCGGCAGCGGCCAAAAATGTTCGCCAATTGTTTTGCCGGTCGCCTGCAGGTGGGCGCCCAGCGAGTCGTCGTTGCCCAGCAGACCGATGTTCACCGAGCCCAGCGCCACACTCACCGCGCCGGTCAGCGTTGCCGCGTCAACGAGGTGCGTGGCGCCGAGCCGCACCGCGTATGTCAATGCGTCGGCGAGCACAAGTCGGCCCTCGGCGTCGGTATTGATAACCTCGATCGTCTTTCCATTCATCGCCTGCACGATGTCGCCGGGGCGCGTCGCCGAACCGCTTGGCATGTTTTCGACAAGGCCCAGCAGGCAGCTCACCCGTTGCCTGATGCCGAGCCGCGCAATCGCCGTGATCGCCCCGAGCATCGTCGCCGCGCCGGCCATGTCATACTTCATTTTCTCCATCGACTTGGCCGGCTTGAGCGAGAGGCCGCCGGTGTCGAAAGTGACGCCCTTGCCGACGAGAAACAGGTGCGAGTCGCCGGTCGCATCGCCTGGATTCCAGGCCAGGCGAACGAGTCGTGGCGGCCGCACGGAGCCCTTGGCTACGCTCAGGAGTGAGCCGGCACCGAGCGCCTCCAGCGCAGACTCGTCGAGCACCTCGACCTCCAGCCCGGCTGCCTTACCCATCGACTCGGCCATCTCGGAGAACTCCACCGGTCCAAGGTCGTTCGCCGGCGTGTCCACCAAGCGGCGCGTCAAGTTCAACGACTCACCGACGATCCGCCCGGCGTCGAACGCCGCCGAGTCCGCGCCCGGCGCAACAATCAAGATTTCCTCCAACGGCGAATTGGAATCGTCACTCTTGTACTTGGGCTGTTCATAACTGCCGTACACGCAACCCTCCGTTGCGACACGCACCAAGTCACCATCCGGCAACGCAATAGCCAGGCGCTTGAAACGGCGTTTCTGGGCTGCGCGCACCGCCTGGCCAGCCATGCGAAACGCCTGCGTCGTGTCGAGCAAATCGCCGATGCCCATTAACATCAGCCGTTGGCTCTGCAGTCCCTTCGGCTCGTGCAAAAGGGTCAACTCACCTGGCTTGCCGCGCACTTCGCCGGACTCGCGCAAGGCCGCAACCTGCTGATCCGCCGCCTGGCCAAGCGCCTGGCCACCGGCCAGCGGCCAGACCAGCGCGTCGGTTTCCACCTCGGCCAAAGGGCCGTCGTGTAAACGAATGTTCATAAAACGCGCGCATCATCCGGGACACGGCCGGTTTGGTAAAGCGGGAACCTCAACCACGCACTATTTGACGGAGAGTTTGCGGCGGGACTTGAGGTCGTAGCGTTCACCGGGATCGAGCGTCGTGTAGAATTTTTTGCCGACCGTTTTCTCCAGTGCGATGTCGTAAAAGAGCACCTTGCTTTTGCCAATGACCTCGGCGTTGTTGCCGCGCACGTAAAGAGCGGTCGATTCGTCGATGCCGATGCCGAGCAGATGCGGGTGTTTACGAATGACTGGCAGCATGTCGTTCTCCCGTTTGCGCGCCAGCAGATGCTGGTCGATCGCTGAATTGTGGATGAAGCCGAAGCCCTGCTCATGACCGGACGACATCATGATTTGGTTCCCCTCCGGCGCGCCGCGCACGAGGTACGAAGCCTGAATCGTCGCGCCCGCGGAACTGCCGCCGATCACCCCGCCCCGCTTGAGCACGTCGTGAAACGCCGCCTCCGTCTTGGTGCCGAGGTAGGCATCGGCCAGGCGCCATTGCCTTCCGCCACCGAACCACAGGGCCCTGGCATCGCGCAGCACGGCGACGAACTCGTCGCTGTCGGCCACCTTCGGATCTCGCGTGTGCAGCAGATGCACGTTCGTCGCGCCCGCCTTTTTGAACATTTTCACCGAACTCGTCGATTCGTCGTACGCATCTTTCGTCCCCGCCGTCGGCACGACCACGAGCTTCGCATCACGTCCGCCGGCAGCCTCGAAAAACCGGTCAAAGATCACCTTCGGCATCCCCCCGCCGCCAACAATGATCAGCGAACCCTTGGCCGGGCCAAGCGTGGCCGGTTGCCCGGCCAAAGGCGAAATCACCGCGCAGCCCTGCAACAGCAGCGACACTGTTAACAGTGGGAAAAGGAATCTTCGCTTCATTGCCTTCGCTTAATCTGGATCGGTTCGGCGTTGACACCGGGCAGCCGCTTGGCCAGGCGCAACTTCACCTTGGCCAAGCTTTGGTCACCGGCGAGATTGCGCCACTCGTGCGGATCGGTTTTGTGATCATACAACTCCTCGCCACCGTCGGCGTAGCGAATGTAGCGGTAACGGCCCGAGCGCACGGCGTGGTTGCCTTTGCCCTGCGTGGTGACGACGACGCGCCAGATTTTTGCGTTCGGCTTGGCCAGGCGCTTAGCCAAGCTGCGGCCCTCGAGCAACTGCGGCGGCGACCCCAGCCCGCACAACTCAACCAGCGTCGGGTAAAGGTCGAGCAGGCTCACCGGCGACTCGCAGCGGGTGCCGGGCTTGGTGCGACGCGGGTCGACGATGATGAGCGGTACGTGAGTCGTGTTCTCCCACAGCGCAAACTTTTCCCAGTTCTCCTTTTCCCCGAGGTGATAGCCGTGGTCACCCCAGAACACGATCAGCGTGTCCCCCGCCATCGGGCCGTTGTCGAGAGCGTCGAGTAGTTCACCCACCATGTCATCGGCGAAGGAGAGTGAGGCGAGGTAGCCCTGAACCGCTTTTTTCCACTGGCCGTTTTCGGTGATCCACTTATGCCAGTGGCGCTTGGCCATCGCCTGACCGGCGGCGGGCAGGTCGTCGAGGTCGTCCGGCAAATGCTGGGGCAGCTGAATTTCGTCAAGCGGAAAGCGGTCGAAATATTTCTGCGGCGCGTACCACGGCACGTGCGGCCGGTAGATGCCAACCGACAAAAACAGCGGCTTCTCATGCCGCTTGGCCAGTTGCTGTGCGGCCCACGAGACAACCTTGGCATCGGCCATTGCAGTGTTAGGGATCTGCAGCGGTGACCAGTCGAAGTGTCCGCGATAAAAGCTGCGGCTGCCATTCACCGGCCATGTCTCTGGCACAGCCTCCTCCGGCATTTGCTGGGTCTTGGAAGGGAAATAATCAGCCCATGCACCGGGATCGGGATAGCCACTGAGATTCTTTTTGGCGAAAAACGTGTGGGCGTGAAACAGCTTGCCGGTACCGAGAGTTAGGTAATCGTTATTTTTGAAATGGCGCGGCAGCGTGACGGCACCTTTCAGCTTAGGCGCCTGCCGCCAGTCGTGAGCGTTGGCGTAAATGCCGGTCGTCGACGGCCGTAGGCCGGTGAGCAAACTCGAGCGCGAGGCGTTGCAGCCCGGCGCGGAGCAGTAAGCTTTCGTGAACAACAGGCCGCGCTTGGCCAAGCGATCCATGTTCGGCGTCCGCGCCTGCGGATGCCCGCCTAGCACGCCGACCCAGTCGTTAAGATCGTCCACAGCGATGAACAACACATTCGGCTTGGCCGCAACCTTTGCCGCTTGGCCAAGCGGCTGCATGAGTAGGACTGTCAGACAACCAAGACCGATGCGGATGAGATTAGAGAATTTCAATACTGCAAATCACTGAGCTGCCAGGCGGAGGAGCAGCGGGTATTCTCAACTACCGGCACAGTGTTGGTCTCCGTGCGCACTTCGAGCCGCACGACACCCCGGCCCGGTTCGGGAATGTCCACCGTCACCATGCCGAAGCTGTTTCCGTTGAGACCCCAAAGCCGAAACGTGTTGGGACGATTCTTGAGAGGCTCAACCTTCTGATCCTGTTGCAGCGGCGAACTGGTGAACTCGAGCAGCGGCGGGTGGCCGTCGCGTGCCTCAAAGTGCAACTCACTGTAATGCCGGTCGCCGCTAAGGAAAATAACGCCGTCGATGCGGTGTTCTTCGATGTGCGCAATCAGCCGATGCAACTCATTCTGCGCCTCCCGCCGATGCCCCTCGCCGCTGGTGCTTCGGGTGACAACCTGCGTGCCGTTGGCGATGAGCTTGACCGGAGCAGTCGACCGCTTCAGACCGGCGAGCAGCCAGTCGGTCTGCGCCCTGCCCCAGATTTCCCCGGTAGCCATCGTGACATCCTTGTGTTTCTGCGGCGAATACTTGTAGTAACGGTCGTCCATCAAAAAGACCTCGACCGGGCCATTTCGGAACGAGCTGAAAACACCTGGGATGCTGTCAGTGCCGTAGGCAGGATTGGCCCACATTTGGCGGAATACAGTTGTTGCCTCCTCACGCAGGTCGAACGTGCGGTCTGCGTTGTCCGGACCGTAGTCGTGGTCGTCCCACACGGCATAACTTGGCACGGAACGAAACATCGCCTGAAGATCCGGGTGCATTCGCGTGGTGAGATGGCGCGCCGTCATCGCTTCGGGAGACGACCAGTCACCGGTCTGGCCTGTGGTGTTGAAATGCTTGTTGCTGCCGTCGGCAACAATGAAGTAGGAGTTGTCACCGATGAACAGGGCCATGTCCGGCCGCTCTTTGGCGAGCGCCTTGTAGATTGGCCCACTGTTGAACTGGGACACCTTGCTGCAGGAGCCAAAGGCAATCCGGACCCTGCCGGTTTCCGAGGGAGCCGCCGCCGTGCGGAAGGCGACTGACTCCGTCTCGGTAGCACTGCCTGCGCGCTCGACGGTCAGTGTCACCCGCGTGCCGGCGGCTGGCGCTAGGTGCGAAAAATGAAGCACCGAAAAGCCATCACCCAAGTCCTCGACGGAAAGGCGATTTTGCACCTTGTCGCCCTGAACAGCCTTGGCTCTGAGCGCGGAGCCGCGCTTGGTGCGCACCCACACCTTGGCCTCGTACGGGCCGGCATGCCCGATCATCGGCCCAGCCTGTATCAGTCGAGGCCCCTTGTCGCTTGGCTCGCCAGCCGATCGCTTGGCCAAGCCGGTCTCCGCCGGGGTGGCACAGCCAATGGCCAAACCCAGACCGGCAACAACAATCATTTGCATAGGTTTCATGTAATTCTTAAAGATAAAATTAGCTGGGAGTTGTTACCCCGCCTCGCCGCGCGGTTCAACCCTCGGTGACGGCTTGCCAATCGGGCGCTTGGCCAAGGTCGAGGCGGCGGATGGGTTCCTCGATGAGGTCGGGATACTTCATCGCGCCGCCGGTGTTGAACACAAGCACGCGCTCGCTTGGCCGGATGACGCCGTTGGCCAGCAACTGGTCGAGGGCACCCATGCAGATGGCGGTCTCGGGGCAGATCGCCAAGCCCTCGAGCCTGGCCAGGCGCCCCATCCAGCCGCCGATGCAGCTCTCCGGCGCGGCGACGGCGCAGCCGCCGCTCTCGCGGACAGCGTCGAGGATCATGAAGTCGCCGACCGCCACCGGCACGCGCAGGCCGCTGGCCACGGTGTGGGCGTTCTCGAATGGTGGTGCGTGTTTTTCTCCGGCCTCGAATGCCCGAACGATCGGCGCGCAGCCTTCACTTTGACAGGAGATCATACGCGGCCGTTTGCCGCTTGGCAGCCAGCCAATGGCCTCCAACTCGCCGAACGCCTTCCACATGCCGATCAGCCCGGTGCCGCCACCGGTGGGGTAAAGGATGACATCCGGCAACTGCCAGCCAAGCTGCTCGGCCAGCTCGAGGCCCATCGTTTTTTTTCCCTCGATCCGGTATGGCTCCTTGAGAGTCGAGAGGTCGAACCAGCCCGCTGCCTTGCTCCCTTCGCCGACGAGGCGACCGCAGTCGTTGATCAGGCCGTTCACGCGAAACACCCGCGCACCGGCGAGGTGCGTTTCCTTTATGTTGATGACCGGCGTGTCGTCCGGCATGAACACGAACGACTCCATCCCGGCCCGTGAGGCGTATGCGGCCATCGCTCCGCCCGCGTTGCCGGCAGTGGGACAGGCCACGCGCCGGAGGCCCAACTCGTTGGCCATCGTGACCGCCATCGCCATGCCGCGCGCCTTGAAGCTCCCGGTGGGCAGGCGGCTCTCATCCTTGATTTGCAGATGCACTAGGCCCAGTTCCTCGCCGAGCCGCGGAGTGGAGAGAATCGGTGTCATGGTTTCACCGAGCGACACGACATTGGCCGGATCGGCGTACGGCAGCAGCTCGCGGTAACGCCATAGGTCGCCTGGCCGGCCGGCGAGCGACTCACGCGGGAACTGATCGCGCAACTGCTCGAGGTCGTAGCGCACCCAGAGCGGCCGGTGGCATTCGGTGCAGAGGTTGTGCGGTTGGCCGGCTGGATACTGTTTGCCGCAGTTGGCGCACTCGAAGTGAGTCACGAAATTCACTCGGCGAGTTTTGCGTTCCGCTTGCCCAAGCGCAAGCGCGCGGCTACCGACTGCGGAGGCGGAAGAACCGATGCGGATGATCGCGGCTCGGCTTGACGGCATATTCCGCCTGGCCATCGGTGAGCTCGATCGTTTCCGGCTCGGCGAACGTCGGCTCAGCGGCGGCCTCGAGGACGTATGCACCGGCCTCCCAAGCGAGGCGAAGTTGGCCGTCCCCGACCGGCGCAATCGCGAGTAGCGGTGGACCGGCCAGTCTTTCACCGCGGGCGACTAATGTCCCGCTGGCTAGAATCAGCACGGTGATCCCCTCAAATTCCTCGGTCTCCACTTCCTGCTCAATCTCAAAGTCAAACTTCAACACTGGCTGGTCGCCGTCCCAAGTCAGCTGACCCTCAATAGTGAACGCCTCCGCCTGCTGATCCTCGGGAAATTGCTCGGGATCGGAAAAGTCTATCTCTCCCTCGCTCTTGTTCCCGAGGGCGTTGACGTCGTATGCCACCACACCGGTCAGCGTGGGGGTATTGCCCTCCTGCATGAAGTTGCCGTCATCGTCCAGTTCAGCCTCTACTCCGGCATCCTCGGGATCAATCCGGATGCTGAGATCGCTCATGCTGAACTTGGCATTGCCGAACAAACCAAATGGTCCTAGTGAGTAGTTGAGTTGCAGCTTGGCCTTTGTCGATTGGGCATCGACGCTGGTTATGCGAATGGTTTCGACTGGCGGATCGTCGGGATTAATTTCGGCTATTATTGTTCCCTCTACCTTGGTCGAGTCGCTGTCAGACTCCTTGGCAATACCCAGATCCAGTGTCACCTCTAATTCGATCTTCGACTTTTCTTTATCGGCAGTGAACAGCCACGGCCCGGCTTGCGCTTGGCCAAGCCCAGCAACGAGCACACCAAACAACAAGCCAAGAGCTACGAACATTTTCACCGGGGAAACTTTTCACCCGGCAACGGATCAATGCAAGTCATTGCGCATCGCACTTGGCTAAGCAGCGGCCAGGGCTTGACCGCGCCTTCCCGCCCAGCTACTGTTTGTGTCGATGAAACCGTTGATTTTTGCAAGGGGCCTGCTCTCGCTGGGGCTGGGGCTGGGCTTGGCCAAAGGCACCGCAACCGCCGCCAAGGGCGCGAAAGTCGTCAAGGCGTTCGGCTACGAAAACTGCATCGAGCTGATAAACAAAACCACCCGTGTAGTGCTCGCGCCGGCTGGTGGGCGGGTGTTGTCTTACGAAGTGAACGGCGTGAATGCGCTCTACCTGAGCGAGTCGGACAGCCAGGGTAAAGGTGGCTCAAGTGCGGGGCGGTTTGATATCGGGCCGGAACGGGTGTTGCCGCGACACGATCTGCTTTGGAGTGGTCCGTACACCGGCGAGGTGACAGGCAACCGATCGGCAAAGTTCACCAGCGGCAAGGACAAGGTAACCGGCTTTCAGATCGTGCGTGAGTTCAAGCTCGCCGCCAAGGGTACGCACCTTCGCATCAGACAAACCGTCATTAACATCTCGGAAAAAACCAGCCAAGTCTGCTACTGGTGCCGAACATTCGTTCACGGGCAGGGCATCTGCGTCGTGCCGGTCACCGAGCACAGCCGCATGCCGCGCAAGCACGTGATCTACGAGAACGGCACCACGGTGAACTTCCTGCCGGAGGACGAAAAAATCACCCAACGCGAAGGCTACGTGCTCGTCGAGGGCCCACCGCGCATGCCCAAGCTCGGCTTCGACAGCAAGGCCGGCTGGATGGCCTACCTGATGCGCAACGACCTGCTGTTCGTCAAGGGCTGGCCCACCTATCCCAAGCGGCCGTACAACGAGATGGCCGGGTTGACGCTTTCCATTTGGTATCCCGACGGGCCGATGTGTGAACTCGAGCCAATCGGCCCGCAGGAAATTCTCAAGCCCGGGGAAAAGGCGTCGTTCACCGAGGACTGGTGGGTGGCCGATGAAAAATTCCCCGGCGATGCCAAGTCGGTCGACCTCGGAAAACTCGAGGCTAAGGTTAAAAAACTGACCGGCCGCAAATAACCGTGCTCAGTCGCCGGCCGACAGCGGCCCGTATACGCGCACGGCGAACGGCTCAAAACGATCCACCACCCATGAACCGTCGGTCGTTGCGTTGCGGCCTTCCTCCAGCACCGGCACTTGGCCGGTGGTCTTCCACGGCAACCGATAACGGTACGTGTGCGACAGCGGCGTGGTGTTCACCGCGAGGATGTAATGG